>JACQUC010000100.1 GCA_016210495.1 Chloroflexota bacterium | reverse complement strand
TTGCCAGAGACTGATATGGGACGTCCTTCCTGTTTGCCAGCATCTTCAAGTCATAAAGCATTGACTCTGACACTCGCATAGTGATGCTCCTGGTCGAGGGCTTAAGATTTGGGAAGGCAGGGTTGATGATTGCTTTTTCGATGTCAAAGTAATCGGTGCTGTCGTGGGTCGCCCAGAACTGTGCCTCTTCAGCTTCGTTCTTGAACTTGGGAATTGCTTTCAGTCTTTTCATTTCCCTTCGCCTCTGGTGCCTCGAAATTCCTTGCGTTCTTTCTTACTTTGATCTCTTGCCGAGATGACCCTTACCTGGTTGTTTCTCACCGTAAATATCATAAACAGCAATCTACCTGCGTCTGTCTGGCCATAAGCTCTAAACCTTTCCTCGGTCTGAGAATGAGCTTCGTCCTCACTGATGACAAGCGGCCGATTAAAGAATACCTGCTCACATTCCGCGGCATCCACCTGGTGCTTCGTAATGTGCTCGAGATTTCCGTCATCCCATTGAAATCTTTCTAAACTGGTCCAGTCGGTTCTCATGCTCTGTGTATGTAACTATACCATACATCCGTAACCGCGACAAACGGAAGTTGTTGGGACGGGCTTTGGCACGAAGGACTTCAGCGCCGCTGGGGAAATCGGGGTTGAGCCTTCCCAATGAAACGCTCGATGAAACGCCGACCTGATAAATAGAGAACAGATACCTGAAAGGAGTAGCTTCCATGATTCTCTCAACGTTGCGCCGCTTGCTACGCAAGCCCCTATCCTTTCTCCTCGTCGGCGGGCTGGCCATGCTGCTGGTGGCTGTACTGGTGCTGGTTCGGCCGGAGGGAACCGGCCTGTTCGGCAGCGCCGTGCAGGGCCCGGCGGCCAGCATCACCAACCGGGAGATCGCCCTGCTTCAGTGGTACAAGTACTTCCCCGCGCGCAGCCCGGTATTTGAGCGGACGCCTCTCGAGACGCTGTCGACCAGAGGCTTTGCACCCATCGCCCAGGGCATCGCCTTCGACGGGACCAACATGTGGGTTACCGGGAACTATGGCGTAAGTGTGATCCCGATCCTGGGACCTATCCCGGACACGGAGCCCACCAGGCGCATTGAAGTGAGCACGCCTGTGGGCATCGCCTTCGACGGGGCCAACATGTGGGTTGCCAACGGCCCTAGCGACACCGTGAGCGTTATTCCGATCAACGCCAGAGCGCCCAGCAAGACCATCCCCGTGCGGGGTATGCCCTGGGCCGTCGCCTTCGACGGGGCCAACATCTGGGTGACCAGCCGCCAGGGCGGTTGGGTCAGCGTTATCCCCATCGGCGCTAACCAGCCCAGCCGCGCGGTCCAGGTAGGCAATCAGCCTCTGGGCATCGCCTTCGACGGGGCCAACATGTGGGTTGCCAACGCCGGTAGCGACACCGTGAGCGTTATTCCGATCGACCCCGCCGCGCCCACTAGAACCCTCCCCATCGTGGGATTCAGGCCCACGGGCCTCGCCTTCGACGGGGCCAACATGTGGGTTGCCAGCGCTCGTAGCAGCGACGTGAGCGTTGTCCCGATCGGCGCCAGCGTGCCCAGCAGAAAAATACGCGTGCCGGGATCCGACCCCACGGGCATCGCCTTCGATGGCGCCAACATGTGGGTCACCGGGGATACCAGCAACCGCGTCACCGTGATCCCGATCAACGCCTACGAGGCCAGCCGGGACATCGCCGTGGGCGAAAGGCCCGGGGCCATCGCCTTCGACGGGGCCAGGATGTGGGTGACAAACAATGGCGGTTACAGCCTGAGTGTCATAGGCTCCCCTATGTCTGCCTCTACCGCTGTCGCCGCGAAGCCGGCGTCTACCCCTACCCCCATCTCTATCGCCGGGTGCAGGATCGGGCCCCGCACCCAGTGTGCCAACGCCAACCTGAGCAACGCCAACCTCTCCGGGGCTGACCTGAACGGCGCCAACCTGAGCGGCGCCCAGTTGCAGAACGTCAACCTGAGCCGCGCCAACCTGAGCGGCGCCGATCTGAGTGCCGCCAACTTGCAGAACGTCAACCTGAGCGGCTTTGACCTGAAGGGAGTTTATCTACGTGGAGTCAAACTGGACGGCGCTGACCTGAGCCGCGCCGATCTGTCCGGCCTCAATCTCGTCGATGCCACCCTCACCAAGGCTAAGCTGAACGGTGCCAGGCTGGACGGCACCGACCTGAGCAATGCCAACCTGACCGGCGCTAACCTGACCAGGGCCAGGCTCGACAACACCAGACTGAACGGGGCGAACCTGACTCGAATGGTTCGCGACGACAAGAACATGGGAGCACGGACCGTCCTGTCCGGGGCCAATCTGAGCGGGCTCAAACTGAGCGGCTTCGACTTGAAGGGTATTAACCTTACCGGCGCCAACCTGAGCGGCACCGACCTGAGCAGTGCCAACTTGAGCGGCACCGACCTGGGCAATGCCAACCTGCGCGGCGCTAACCTGACCAAAGCCAATCTGACCAATGCCAGGCTCGGCGGGACCATACTGGAAGGGGCTAATTTGAGTGAGGTTAACCTGAGCGGTGCCGGTTTGGAACAGATTCGCTGGTCTGGCATGAACCTGACCGGCGCCGACCTCAGCAACGCGAATCTCCAGGGCGCCAGGCTGAACAACGCTATCCTTAGCAAGGCTAACTTCGTCAACGCCAACCTCCGCCGTGCCAACCTGAGGGAAGCCAACCTGACCGGCGCCAACCTCCGCAGCGCGGATCTCAACGACGCCGACCTGACCAATGCCAATCTGAGCGGGGCCCGTCTCGGCGGTGCCGATCTGACCGACACCTTCCTGGCAGGCGCCAGGCTTGACGGTGCTTCGACCTGTGGCACGACGTGGGCCGATGGCCGGCTGCGCAGCGACGCCTGTGCCGACCTTAACCCCGGCGGTCCGAACGCTTCGCGGATGGGCCAGGTTAACCTCCGTTCCAACCCGGGGGCCAGATTCGTGGACGGCGCGACTTACAATGCCTTGACGCTCGAGAGCGATGGCGCCGGCCTGGCCACCGGCCAGGTCTGCCTCAAGGGGCCAGGGGCGATAGTCGTGGCGCGCTACTACTGGGGCAACCAGGTAACCGGCGTCGCCAAGCTCGGCTCCTACGGAAATTACGGGGATTGCTTCGATTTTCAGGGCAGCTACTACCTGACCGTCGGCGAATTAGACCCCGTGGACGTCCCCGTGGTTACGTCGATCAACTTCAGCAACGGCGGCGCCGGTTGGGGCGGGCTGAACATGCACCGGTAGCGGTTGCCCGTACCCGTCTCCCGGCCGACGTTGGGGGTCGGAGGGCCAGGGGCCGGCAGACGAGACCGTAGTGCAGGGGCTCGTCCCCTGCTGGCGGGGTGGGGGCTGACCGCTGACGGCTGACCGCTGACGGCTGGCAGCTTCCCAATGAAACGCTCAGTGAAACGCCGAGAGGATAAATTGTAGGCAAACAACTGAAAGGAGTTCTCATCATGGTTCCCTCGATGTTCCGCCGACTCGTGCGCAAGCCGCTTTCGCTAGTGTTGGCGGGGGTGCTGGCGGCCATCGTCGTCGTAGGCGGGGCGGGGTTGCTGGTCAGCGAGGATCTCCGGGTCTACGTGGGCGTATCAACGCCAGGGGCACTGTCGGGGGTAGCGGGTCCGGCGGCCACAGCCACGCGGGTCGTCACGGCCGCTGCGCCCACGGCTGCGGCTAAGCCTACGGCTGCTGCCACCACCGTCCGGGCGGCCACGCCTGCCTTCGCGGCCACACCGGTGCGCACGGCTGGCCTGGTCGGCACAGCTACGCCGGCGCGCACGGCTACCCCAGTCGGCACAGCTACGCCCGCGAGTGCGCCCACCCGCGTCAAGGCGGCTGCCCCCGCCAGTGCTCCCAGTCCTGCCGCCACGGCCACGCCTTTAACGGTCGGCGGGTGCGTGATCCGGCCTGGGACCCAGTGCCCTGGCGCCAACCTGCGGGGGGCCAACCTGCGCGGGGCCAGCCTGCAGGGGGCTAACCTGGGCTGGGCTGACCTGAGCGGGGCCAACCTGCAGGGAGCCATACTGAACCGGGCTGCCATGCCGGGCGCAAACCTGAACGATGCCGATCTGAGCGGGGCCAAGCTGCAAGAGGTCGACCTGCGGGGTGCCAGATTCAGAGGGACCAACCTCAGCCAGGCAAACCTGAGCTACGCTGACCTGAGGGAGTCGGCCTGGGGACTGCGTCCCAACTTGAGCGGGGCCTCGCTGGCCTTCGTCAATATGAGCGGCGTCACCCTGGCTTATCCAAACATGGAAGGCGTCTTGCTAGCTGGCGCCAACCTGGAAGGGGCGAACATCGTGTATGCCAACTTGAAGGGGGCCCAAGTCGTGTATACGTCTCGCCACGTTACTGTACACGGCGAGGAGATTCGATGGACCTGGGATGCTTTGACTTCGAATGTACGGTGGGGCAACCTGCGCGGGGCGCGCCTTCATCATTCGAACCTGGATCTGGCCGGCTTCCAACGGGTCGACCTGAACGGGGCGGACCTGCGTTCTGTCAGCATAGGAGGGACGCAGTTCTCACGGGCCAACCTGAGCAAGGCAAACTTGTTCGAGGCCACGGGGAGCCCCTTGTTTGGAACGGACCTGTCGCCGACCAGATTCTGCGACACCACCATGCCTGACGGCAGCAAGAGGACCGACAGCGGGGCAGACCCTAAGGCCTGCGAATGAAGGGGGGCCAGGGTGAGGGCGCTGGAATGTCCGATTCGTCAAGACGTGCAGACTATTCGGTTGTGTAAGGGACTACAAGGCCCCGAGCCCAGCAGCGTCTATGGCGCCGACCTGCGCTCGGCCGTGCTGAGCTCGGCCAACCTGCCCTTCGCCATTTTGACCCGCGCCAACCTGAGGGAAGCCAACCTGAGTGGTGCCAACCTGACGGGCGCCGACCTGACGGGGGCCGACCTTACCGGCGCCAACCTGAGCGGAACCCAGTTCTGCCGCACCACGATGCCTGACTCGAGCATCAACACCACGCCCGACGGCTGCAACGTCGACGCGGACCCGCGCTGGAGCCCTGCTCCTGACAACGACCACTGGGTCAACTTGAGGAACGTGGCCGGCGGCGGCGCCGGCTGGGGGGCGTTGAATATGAGGTAGGGATGATTCCAATGAAACGCTCGATGAAACGCCAACCCGATAAAGAGAAAACAAATAACTGAAAAGAGTTGTCATCATGGGTCCATCAATGTTGCGCCACTTGGTGCGCAAACCCCTATCCCTGGCCCTGGTCGGCGGGCTGGCCGTGCTGCTGGTCAGAAGTATTTCAGGAGCAAGGAGTTGAACATGCGCATGCATACGACCGCCGGCCTGGCCGCGACCATCCTGGTCGCCGTTGTGCTGAGCGGCTGCGGCCAGGCATCAGCGCCGGCCGACGGGATCAAGAAAGTCGGGCTCATCGTTACCGCGGGATCGGCAATTGACGACAGGAGCTTTAACGAGCTGGCCTGGAACGGCGTGCAACGGGCGGCAAAGGAGTTCAACCTTCAATCCGATTACGTCGAGCCAAAGCAGCCCGGTGAGATCGAAGGGCATCTCGCCAGGATGGCCGATGCGGGCTACGATTTCATCGTCGCCTCAGGCTACCCCATCGCCGATGCGCTGGCAGCCGTCGCGGCCAAGTACCCCAGGGTCAAGTTCGCCATCGTCGACCACGCCTATGACCCGCCCCTGCCCAACGCCATCGGGCTGGTCTTTGCCGAAGACGAGGCCGGCTTTCTGGCGGGTGCACTCGCGGCCCAGATCACCAGGAGCAACGTCATCGGCGGCGTGTTTGGCCAGGAGATACCCCCGGTCGTCAGGTTCCGCAAAGGCTACGAGGCCGGCGCTGCCTTCGTCGACAAGGACATAAAGGTCCTGGGCGTCTACGTCGGCTCGTTCAACGACGCGGCCGCTGGTGCCGCGGCGGCGCAGGCCATGCTGGCACAGAACGCCGACGTCATCTTCGCGGCCGCCGGCACCACCGGCAACGCCGCCCTGGTCGCCGCCAAGCAGCGGCGCGCCTACGCCATCGGCGTCGATACCGACCAGTACAACACGCTGCCCGAAGCGAAGGACGCCCTGGTCTCCAGCGCAATGAAGAGGGTGGACGTCGCCGTCTACGGCGCCATCAAGACGGCGGTGCAGGGCACATTCAAAGGGGGAACGCAGCTTTACGCGACCGCCAACGACGGCGTGGCCCTGGCCCCGTTCCACGACTTCGAGACCACGGTGCCCGAGGCGGTCAAGTCCAAGCTCGAGGAGATAAAGAAGGGCCTGAAGAACGGGTCTATCAAGACCAACGTCAAGCCGTGAGAGAACGGATCTAACGATAACCAACAACCCCCTGCCATGGCGACCAACCAATCCCCTCTCCCTCGCGGCTAGAAGGAGAGGGATAGGGTGAGGGTCGTCCTGTTCCCCCTCCGTGGACGGAGAGGGTTAGGGAGAGGGGCGAGTTTTCTGAAATTCGCTCACTTACCGGGCCAAAATGTTGTTTTTCGAGGCCTCAAAATGCATGTATAACATGAGGGCAATGTTTACAGCAGCAATTTTGACAGGAGGCTCACCATTGATAGTCCTTTCTCGCACCCGCTCCAATCCGGGAGGCCGTTGCCTTGCCCCGAAGCGCGAACCCGAGCTTCGACCAAACAAAGCCAATCCGCGCGCTGCTTCGCCACAGCCATTACCCACGTCTCCCTCCACCGAACAAAGCCAATCGCGCTCCGGCCCGCTCGGCGGACCCAGACTGCTCCTGCGACGAAGATTACCGAACAAATCAACCGTCAAGCTCGCTTCACCACCATCGATGAAAAGCGCAACATTGCCCAAACGAAGCCATTTACCAGCCAACCGGCCTGACGTCCTTCTCAGAAGGACTTTAGCGCCGCGACTAACATTTTCTAAGCAAGCCAATTTCCGCCCCATGCCACAAGCTACCAAACTAAGCCAATTTTGCGCCACGCTACAGTATGCCAAACGAAGCCAATTCTTGACACCCTGTTCCAAGCCCATCCTGAGGCGGAACAACCGGTGGCCGATTGCCTGGGAGACGACAACAGCTTCGAGCGCAGCTGCCTTCCGGCTGTTTTCATCCGGCTCACAAATGAAACGCTCGATGAAACGCTGCCGCGATAAACTGCATCCAATCCGGGCCGTAGTGCAGGGGCTTGTCCCCTTGCTGGAGGGGCACGGGCGGGGGACAAGGCCCTGCACTACAGATCACAAATGAACCCCCAGCCTGACAGATCGAAAACAAGCAATCGAGAGGAGTACTGACGATGTTGAAGCGACTGCTGCGCAAACCCCTATCCCTGGTCCTGGCGGGAGGCGAGAACAAGGTTCGGTCACACACGAAGGTGAGGCGCTTGACAAAACCCGCTGGCTAGCTGGAGATGCCTATGTGATATAATTAGCCCTGAGCTGCATTGCAAGAAAGGAGCCGCGCCGTGAAATCCGTCCGCAAGATAACCGTAGAAATTCCCGACTCGGAGCTTTACGACGCCCTCAGCTCGGTGGCCAAGCAGCGCCAGATTCCTCTGCGCCAAGTTGTTGTTGAAGCCCTACGCCAGTGGTTGGAGGCCATCCAGCAGCGCGAAATGGAGCTGGACCGCCTCGCCTACGAGGAGGGCCTTAAGGATGCCGAGCCAACGATAACACTCAAGGAATACGCCGCGAGGCGCGGCTGGCATGTATGAGCTCCTTATCAACCACGCCGCCTCCAAAGATATGGGCCGCCTCCCGCAGGCGATGGAACGGCGAATCCTGTTGGCTTTTGCCACTCTAGCGAATAGCCCGAGACCACACGGCTGCCTTAGGATGCAGGGCCATCAAACGGGTATCGCCTTCGAGTGGGGGATTACCGCATACTATACAACGTCGACGACGAAAATCAGACCGTGACCGTCGTGCGCGTTGCCCACCGCAAAGACGTATACCGTTAGAGAATGCTGATGCCAATCAAACGCTCGAGGTTGCAAGGGATGCCGGCACCGTTCCGTGGTTGCCGGGGCCTGCGAGCGCCGTGGGGAGATGTGCCGTGGACGAACCCGTGTCTGACACCGATTTCGACAAGATAGAGGCCGTCGTGAGCCGTTTTCCGGACGTCGCGCTGGCCTATCTTTTCGGCTCCCGTATTGGGGGACCGGTTGGGCCTGAGAGCGACTATGATTTCGCGGTGCTGGTCGAAGACGAGCATATCGGCGTGGCGCTGCGCGCTCGATTGGCCCACGCGTTGGCGGTTCTGCTGGGAACCGAAAGGGTCGACGTAGTGATTCTAAACCGGGCCCCGATCGAGCTGGCACACGCCATCATCGCGCAAGGGAAACTGGTCCACCAGCGCGACAACCTGACACGCGTCGAATACGAGGCCCGGGTGATGGGTCTCTACGGCGATTATCTGCCCATATTGCGAGCCCAACGGCGCGATATTTGCCGAGGTGGAGAGCATGCTGCCCGAGTTCAGCGGTATCGAGCGGCGCTTGGACGAGCTGAGCGAAAGATTGGCGAGATTAGAGCCGCTCAGGTCAAAAGACCGCGCTGAGTTCGATGCCGACCCTTATCTTCGTGATATAGTCGAACGTAATCTGGAGATCGCTGCCCAGTGCGTTATCGACATCGGCCACCGCATAATCGCTCTGGAGCGGGCCGAGAAACCCCGGGACTACTACGAGGCTATCCTGCGGCTTGGACAGCTAGGCGTATTGCCGCCTGGATTTGCCCGCAAGCTGGCACCGATTGCCGCGTTTCGCAATGTCCTGGTCCACGAGTACGTCGGTATCGATTGGGGCGAAGTCTATAGCAACCTGCAGCAACTGGATGACCTTACACGCTTTGCCGAGCTCATCCGACAATGGTTGAGCAAGGAAGAATGATGACGGATGCGAGCTGGCTATGGCGGAAGACGCGAACCTGATAGAATTCAAGCGCTGGTACTCGCAGGCGCAGCACGACCTTGATGCGGCGAGGTCTAGCTCGAGCTCGGGGCACTTCGAGTGGGCTTGCTTTCAGGCGCAGCAGGCCGCGGAGAAGGTGCTCAAGGCGTTTCTCTACCTGAATGGGAAAAGAGCGATCATAAGCCACTCGGTCATGAAGCTGCTTCAGGAGTGCGAACAGATCGACCCGGCTTTTTCCAGCGTGTCTGCGGCCAGGGAGTTGGATCAGTATTACATACCGACTCGCTACCCCAATGGGCTGCCGGAGCAGATCCCCCACGATTACTTTAATGCGGAGGACGCTCGCAAGTGCATAGCGCACGCGACTACCGTGCTCGAGTTCGTGAGCGAGCGCGCGAAACCATCGACAGCGTAGTGGCTTGCGTCGTCCGCCACTACAATCCAGAGAAGGTGATCGTCTTCGGCAGCTACGCCCGTGGAGACGTTCATGAAGGCAGTGACCTCGACCTCATCATCGTCAAAGAGACCCACGAGCGCTTCACCGACCGGATCGGTACTGTGCTGCGCGCTTGCGATTTCGACGTCGCCGTCGAACCCCTGGTCTACACCCCCGCCGAGCTCCAGCGCATGGTCGACCGAGGCAGCGACTTTATCCTCACGGCCCTGAAAGAGGGTAGGGTAGTCTACGAAAGAGGACAGGGCCGCCCAAGGACGTCCTGAAATGTCGAGTGGCATCGCGGCCCTGAAGGGACCGCAGTCACGCCGCTTTGCAGCACCTTGCCGGTTTGCGACTCCTCAAAATTCGCCTTTGCGCCTCACCTCAATAGGACTGCAAAGCGCAGTTGACAGCCCACTGAACATCTGTTAGCATGCACGTAAGTAAATAGGAATAAGGCGAAGGTGCCCCGCGCATCCGTGAGTAAAGGTACGTCGTGATACTTACTGTCTCTACAGGTGCGACGGGGTAATAGGGGAAGACCGGTGCGACTCCGGCACTGTCCCGCAACTGTGATTCGCTAGTCGATAAGTCAGAGTACCTGCCTTTGCCTGATGCCGTACACCTTCGTGCGAAAGGGGGTAGGCAACGGTGGCCAGAGGTAAGTGACCGTCCCCTTGTCTCGATCGTGGGCAAGGGTTTTTTTGTTGCGTCGAATCCGCGAAAATTGATGAACAGGTGAGGAATGTCAAGCTTAAAAGATACTCTGGGAAAGATCGGGCGTTTCGACGAGGGGGCGATGGCGGCGGCGCGTGCCAGGCAGGATACCCTGACCAAGCCGTTGGGCGCGCTAGGCCGTCTGGAAGAGCTGTCGATAAGGGTCGCCGGGATCACCGGCACGGAAGCTCCGAGACTGCACCGCAAGTCTATTATCGTGATGGCCGGGGACCACGGCGTCACCAGGGCGGGCGTTAGCGCCTATCCATCGGAGGTCACACCGCAGATGGTGTACAACTTCTTGCGAGGCGGTGCCGGCATCAACGTGCTGGCCAGACACATCGGCGCTCGCGTGGTCGTGGTGGATGTGGGCGTCGCTGCTGACTTGGAGCCGCACCCCAAGCTCATCGTGCGGAAAGTGGGCTATGGTACGAAGAATATGGCCGAGGGCCCCGCGATGAGCCTGGCCGAGGCGGTGCAGGCCGTCGAGGTTGGCATCGAGGTGGTCGAGCAGGAGGTCGACCGCGGCCTGGACATCGTGGGCACAGGAGACATGGGCATCGGCAACACGACGCCCAGCAGCGCAATCGTCGCCGCCATCACGGGTGAGCCCGTGGTGCGAGTGACCGGGCGGGGCACGGGCCTCGACGACGGCCAGTTGCGCAACAAGATCAAGGTCATCGAGCGCGTGCTGGAGGTCAACCGGCCCGATCCACACGATGCCCTCGACGTGCTCGCGAAGGTAGGCGGCTTCGAGATCGGCGGCCTGGCCGGGGTCATGCTGGGCGCGGCGGCGCGCCGCGTTCCCGTGGTCATCGACGGATTCATCTCGGGAGCGGCCGCCTTGATCGCGGTGGGACTATGTCCCAGGATCGTCGATTTTCTCATCGCCGCGCACAACTCCGTGGAGATCGGGCACATGGTAGTGCTGCGGCGGCTGGGACTCGTCCCGCTGCTCGACCTGAATCTTCGCCTCGGCGAAGGGACCGGCGCGGCGCTGGCCATTTCGCTGGTGGAGGCCGCCACCAAGATACTGGCCGAAATGGCCACCTTTGCCGAGGCGGGAGTGTCCGAAAAAGATGGTGTGCCAGCCGAAGAAACGTAGGGGCGTCCCGACACGGGTCTGATGCGCATCAACTCAAGGCAAGTGCCGATTCCTGGGACATCGGCGGGGGACACGGGGTTAACGTAGGGGCGAACGGCGTTCGCCCCCGTTCGCCCCTACATTAAGGCCGCGCGCGTCGCGGTTTGCCCGGTTTAGTGCCCACAGGGCTTCCCAACGCGGGACCTCGACAGGTCGAGAGACGCCCGCTGTCCACTCTGGGGGGGAAAGCTGAATTTCTTTGTGGCCCTTCAGTTTCTGACCATCCTTCCGTCGCCGCTGCGCCGGCAGGTCGATGGCCGCGACCTTGCGTCGTCCGTGGCCTATTTCCCATTGGTGGGCGCCCTGCTCGGCATCGCCTTTGCCGGCCTCGACGCTTTGTTGGGACTGGTGTTTCCCGCGCCGGTGCAAAGCGCGCTGGTGGTCGTAGGCCTGATCCTCTTGACGGGTGGAATGCACATGGATGGCTTGATGGACACCTGCGACGGCATCTTCCACCAGAGCAGTGCGGCGCGACGTCTCGAGATAATGCGCGACAGCCGCGTGGGCGCCTTTGGCGTCATCGGCGCGGTTTGCGTTGTGCTGCTGAAGTACGCCGCGCTGGTTGCCCTGCCGGTGCCTTTCCGTCTCGGCTCCCTGGTGCTGATGGCTACCGCGTCTCGCGCGGCCATGGCCTATTGCCTGATCGCCTTTCCCTATGCCCGGACGGAGCCGGGGCTGGGCACGTTGTTTCGGGGCCGCGCCGGGTCGAAGGATCTCGCGCTGGGGGCGCTCTTTACGATCGCAGTGAGCTATCTCTTTTTCGCGCACTGGGGCATCGCGATGGTCGCCGTCGGTGCTCCGATCGTCTGGGGAGCGGCGAAGTACATCTCGAGCAGGATCCTTGGCCTCACCGGCGACACCTACGGGGCTATCGGCGAAGTAACCGAGGCCGCTACGCTGCTCCTGGCGCTGATTTTCTTGAGATTCGGGCTCTTGTACAGCCTGGCAGGCTCCGCGTGAACGAGGCGCTGATCATCGTGATGGCCGTGGGCATCGATCTGGCTCTGGGCGAGCCTCCGGCCGCCGCCCACCCTGTGGTGTGGATGGGCAAGCTGATCGGTTGGCTGGAACGTCGGGCTCCAGCGAGACCCGTGGCGCAGTTCTGGTTTGGTTGTGGTATGCTCATCTTGGCCGCTGCTGTTTTCGCTTTGCCAGCCTACGCGCTTATGGCTTTGGCCCAAGCGTGGCATCCGGCGGCCTACGTCGCACTGGGGGCGCTTTTGTTGAAATCCACGTTCTCGGTGCGCGAGCTTCGCGCCGCAGCGCTACGGGTCAGAACGTCGCTCCTGGTGGGGCGGATTGGCGAAGCCAGGAACGATTTGCGCCATCTCGTGAGTCGGGACACCTCCCAGCTCGCCGAGCCGTCGATCGTAGCCGCTACGGTCGAGTCGGTGGCCGAGAACGTTACCGATAGCCTCGTCGCGCCCCTGCTCTTTTTTCTAGTCTTGGGCGTGCCTGGCGCCGTTCTCTACCGGCTGGTGAACACGTTCGACGCCATGATTGGCTACAGAGGCAGATACGAGTACCTTGGCAAGCCATCGGCCCGGTTAGATGACGCTATGAACTTCATCCCGGCGCGCCTGGCGGCGATCCTGATGGTTCTGTCCAGCGCCATCGCCGGCCACGACTGGCGCCGGGCGTGGAAGACGATGGCACGCGACCACGCACTCACCGCCAGCCCCAACGCCGGCTGGACGATGAGCGCTATGGCAGGGGCGCTGAGGGTTCAACTGGAGAAAGCCGGACACTATCGATTGGGCGATCCTGTGGACGCCCTTTCGTGCGCGAAAATCGGGCGCGCCATCGGCTTGATGCAGGTGACGGCCATGCTGGCGCTACTGCTTTTCGTTTTTGTGGAGGTCTCGCTGTATGTCCGCGCATCCTAGAGAGGCCATCGCGGGCCTGGCCAGGTGCCACCACGGCAGCCTGAGCTCGGCCGAGCTCGAAAGGCTGTACCTTTCGCCCGAAGCGGTGGTGGACTTCAGCGTCAACACAAACCCCTTGGGCCCCTCGCCGGCTGTGGCCGAGGCTTTGTCGCGGGTGGCGATCCCGCGCTATCCGGACGACGAGGCGACGCAATTGCGTCGCCTGCTGGCGCTTCGGCACGATGTGGCTGTGGACAACGTCGTCGTAGGCAATGGCTCGGTCGAGCTGATTCGCCTTGCGGCACTGGCATACGTGTCGCCAGGCGATGTCGTGCTGATCTTCTCGCCGACGTTCGGGGAATATGAGGTGGCGAGTCGCATTATGGGTGGGCAGGTCCTACTGCTCGGAAGCCAGAAATCGCGCCTGTCCGGAGTTGCGGGCGAATGTGTCATTCTGAGTCCGCCTCAGGCGGACGAAGAATCTCGGCACACGGGGGCTGAGACCCTTCGCTACGCTCTCCGAAGGAGTCCGGAGTCCTTCGGACAGGGTGACAGTTTTGCTCAAAGCCTGAACGGTTTCCAGGAATCTCTGAGTTTTGAGCTAGACGTGGACACCGCGCTCGCCGCGATATCAAGTTGCAGCCCGAAAGTCGTGTTCCTCTGCAATCCCAACAATCCGACCGGCACTTATCTGGCTCGGGAAGCCGTCGAGGATGTGGTGCGGGCGGCAGAAGGCAGCCTGGTCGTCGTCGACGAGGCCTACGTCAATTTTGTCGAGAACGCTTGGCCGTCGGAGCATCTGATCCGGCGTCCCAACGTCCTCTTGTTGCGCTCGATGACAAAGGACTACGCACTAACAGGGCTGCGCATTGGCTACGGTCTGGCCGGGGCTCAGGTTGTCGACGCGCTCGAAAAGGTCCGCCCGCCGTGGAACGTGAACGCTTTCGCCCAGGCAGCGGCTATCGCGTCGTTGGGAGACGGCGAGCACCTGGCCAGGTCGCGAAGGCAGGTCGACGCGGCCAAGCGGTTTCTGGCAGACGAGTTGTCGCACCTCGGCTTTGTCGTCGTGCCCTCGCGGGCCAACTTCTTGCTGGTGCGCGTCGGCGACGCCACGAGCTTTCGGCTGGCCTTGCTGCGCCAGGGCCTTTGTGTTCGAGACTGCACGTCTTTTGGCCTGCCCGAGTACGTGCGGCTGGGCGTTAGAACCCTGCCCGAGTGCCGGCAGTTGCTGGCGACGGTGAGGGAGGTACTGCGGAGTTGACTCGACTGATTCTGGTACGCCACGGCGAAACGATATGGAACGTCGATAGGAGATTCCAGGGGCAAAGCGACATCGGGCTGAATGTCAGGGGTGAGCAGCAGGCAGAGCTGACGGCCCAAAGGCTCTCGGACGAGGCCATCGAAGCCGTTTACTCCAGCGATCTGCAGCGATGTCTCGAGACGGCCGGCATCATCGCCCGAGATCGTGGCCTCGCCGTTCGGGCTCGTCCCGAGCTGAGGGAGATCAACTTTGGCGAGTGGGAAGGCATGACTTTCCAGGAGATTTCCACGCACAGCCCAGGGTACCTGGATCGTATGCGGGCGGACACCGAATCGGTCCGACCGCCGGGCGGTGAGACCTGGGCAGAGGTGCAACAGCGCGTCGATGCGATCTTTGGGGAGATCCGCCATGCGCATCCAATCGGCATCGTGCTGGTCGTGAGCCACGTGAACCCGCTACGCGTACTCATTTGCTCGCTGCTCGGTTGCGTGTTGTCTCAGATGTTTCGCGTGCGCTGGAGCAATTGCGGGGTCTCGATTGTGGAGGTAGGGCCAAGTGGCGGCACGATCCTCCTGCTGAATGACGATTGTCACGTCCGAGGGCTGAAGCTGTGAGGGCCAGGACACTGATGGTGCAGGGCACCGCGTCGTCTGTTGGTAAGAGCGTGATCGCCACGGCCCTGTGCCGCATCTTCAGGCAGGATGGTCTGCGGGTCGCGCCCTTCAAAGCGCAGAACATGGCGCTAAACTCGTTCGTGACCAGGGATGGCGGCGAGATCGGGCGCGCTCAGGCGGCGCAGGCCGAAGCCGCTGGCGTGGAGGCCACGGTGGAGATGAACCCGATTCTCTTGAAGCCCGAGACGGACGCTCGCTCGCAGGTAATAGTCAGGGGCCGGCCGCTGACCACGTCGTCGGCGCGGCACTACTACGATCTCAAGCCTCAATTGTGGTCGGTGGTGGAGGAATCGTTCGCAAGCCTGGCCGCGGCGTACGATCTGATCGTGATCGAAGGCGCCGGTAGCCCGGCCGAAGTGAACCTCAGGGAAAGCGACATTGTCAACATGCGCGTGGCAAAGATGGCCCAGGCACCGGTGCTCCTGGTAGGCGACGTGGACAAAGGCGGCGTTTTCGCGTCGCTCGTGGGCACGCTGGAGTTGATAGAGCCTGAGGAACGAGAGCTTGTCAGGGGTTTCGTCATCAACAAGTTTCGGGGGGACATTTCCTTGTTGAGGCCGGGCCTGGACTTTCTCGAAGCGAAAACGGGGAAGCCGGTCGTCGGCGTGGTGCCTTACTATCGCGATATTGTCGTGGCGCAAGAGGATTCGGTCTACCTGGATCACCGGCGGGAAGACCGCACCTCGAACGCTCTGCTGGACGTGGCGGTAGTGCGTTTCCCGCACATCTCTAACTTCGACGATTTCGATCCGCTGGAGCAAGAGCCCGCCGTGCGTGTGAGATACGTGTCGGACGCGGGGCTCCTTGGGCGACCTGACCTGGTCATCTTGCCGGGAACCAAGAGCACGATGGCCGACTTGCGGTTTCTGCGGCACACCGGTCTCGCGCAAGGTGTCGTCGACCTGGCGAGGTCGGGAGTCCCCATAATCGGCATTTGCGGGGGGTTTCAGATGCTGGGAAAGGCAATCTCCGATCCATACGGGGTCGAATCTGCTGAGAAATGGATGGCTGGGCTGGGATTGCTGCCGAACACCACCGTGTTCGAGCCGGTTAAGACCACGCGGCAGGTCGCGGCGCGGGTGGCTTGTGACATTGGGCTTCTACATGGCATTTTCGGGGTAACTCTGAGCGCCTACGAGATACACGTGGGAGCGACGGATGCGGGTGGGGCGCCGCCCGTGTTCCGCGTATCCCTCGAACATCCCAAGGGTCAGCAGCATCAGGACGGCGCCATAAGCGAGGATGGTCTGGTGCTTGGGACTTACCTGCACGGTCTGTTTGACGGTGATGAGTTCCGTCGTCGTTTGTTGGCAGGGCTATTGGCTCGCAAGGGGGCCGCTTCGGAGGTCATCGGCTCGGTGTTCTCGAAGGAGCAACAGTACGATAAGCTGGCCGATCTGGTCCGAGGAAGTGTGAATATGGCACTACTGCGTGAGCTGTGCGAACTGGGGAGCGACTGAAGTGGACAAGAACCTGATGTTGGTGCTGGGCGGCGCGCGCAGTGGCAAGAGCGCATTCGCGATCGACATTGCCCAACAGGCCGGCGCAGGCGTGCTTTTTGTAGCGACGGCGGTGGCGGGCGACGAAGAGATGGCCCGGCGCATCCAACGGCACAAACAAACCCGACCGAAAGCCTGGGTGACGCTCGAAGCTCCCGCGAATGTCGGCGCGGCGATCGAGGCGCAGAACAGTCGTGCCGATGTCGTCTTGGTCGACTGCGTTGGCGTGCTGGTTTCCAATCTCTTGCTTGAGCTCGTGGGATCGGAGCCTGACCGCGCTTCCGAGCGTCTCGACGTCGCCGAGCATCGGGTAGCGGATGAGGTAGCAGATCTGCTGCGCTGTTACGAGGAAACGCCTGCCAGCTTCATCATAGTCTCCAACGAGGTCGGCCTGGGCCTCGTGCCGCCGAATGCCCTGGGACGTGTCTACCGTGATGTCCTGGGCACAGCGAATCAGACCCTGGCCAGGGCGGCCGACCAAGTGTACCTGCTGGTTGCCGGCATACCTCTGGCGCTCAAGGCGTGCCGCGGAAAGGACTAACGGTTCACTGGTATGGCCCAGGATAGGGAACGGTGGTTGGAATCGGTGTGGGCGTGTTGGTTGGCGTCGGCGTGGGGGTTGGCGTGGCGCTGAAGTCGTGGTTCCACGTAACGGCAGGCAAGAAGACGGAGCAAGGATTGGTGGCCGGAACGGCCCTGTCGCTGGCCGAGGGGTATCTTCCAGAACCTGAGCAGCCGCCTGGCACTGCCGTCGGATTCGGGTAGGCGTTGATATTCGGCTCTGGCCGGTCGGTGACAAAGGACATTAGCACGTAGACCGTTGCCACGGCCACGAGCATCGAGACAACCGTCCTCATCTGCCCACTCAGTTAATACTACGGTTCAGCAACGCGCCTGATGACCATCCGCTTGGTAGAGACGACCCGGCGGGTCGTCTCTACCAGGACCCGCCAGCCAGGACGACGTGGGAGCTTCTAGCCGCTGTCCTGGTCAGTACATAGGCCCTTACCCCGTGCTCCAGTCCTTCGCGCACGGTCGTGGGCCGTTGCCCCGGTGCCTCCGCCGTCCGGAACCAATTAGGCTTCTCAACGCAGTATACCACGCCTGCCGCCGATTGGAAATAGGAAAAATGGGCTATCTGCCGGTTGAAAGAGGCCTGAAGTCTTTCGGAGGAAGAACGAGGCTGGTTCCCAGTGACCATCAAAGCGTAGGGGCGAGGTCTCCTCGCCCTGGGCCGGGCGGGGCTCAGGCATTGCTGCAAACTAGCGTACACTTCCAACACTTCAGGGTGTAGCTAGTATGCTAGATACCAGGATAGAGATCGGCGAGACGCTTCACCACCGGTTCGTACCTTGTGTCTGAACCCAAGATGTCCGATCGCTGCCTGGCTCCGGCCAACACGATCAGGGCAAGCTCGACGCACCGCCGTGCGGTGCTCCTGGCAGCGGATACCATTAGCTCGGCGATCTCGTTTCCTTCGTCGAAATGCTTCCTCACGGAAGCCTTGTCGCTCTTCCCGAACGACCAGCCCCCGGCTCCCAGGTAGTTGTAGTCTTTGTCGCCGGCCACCGGTACGCACCCCATGACGATGGCGTGAAGTATGATATCTATCATAGCTCGCTCCTGGCCGCAGAACAGTTGGCCACCCTGAGCGATAGCGCCGACCGTTTTCAATCGAATCGGCAGCGTCAAGCCATGTCCTGCAAACTGGCTGTTGCCCAATCGGTCGATGAAACACTTCAGCCCTCCCGGCAGGCCCATGTGGTACACCGGGACGGAGTAAATAATCACGTCGGCTTCGACCCACTTGTCTCGCAGCTCCTGAAAATCATCTTCTTGTTGACATTCTCCACCCAGCCTTTTACAGACGAAGCATGCGTCGCAGGGGGCGAACTTCCTGCCCGAGATTGTGTACAGCTCTGTTTGTACGTCGGGGGCCACGGCTTCGGCGGCATCCAGAGCCTGCCGAAGCAGGAACTCGGAGTTCCCACTCCGGCGAGGACTTCCGCATATTCCCAAAACCTTGATCATGTCGTCTATCCAATATCCCCTTTCACCGGTAGCTAGCCCAGGCCAGATGGAAACCCCCTCGGGTCGGACAGGCTTGGTAGAGACGACCCGGCGGGTCGTCTCTACAGAATGCGCCAACCAGAACGACTTGCTGCTGTCTCGACGACGCTTTGTCTAGTTCAGCCTCAGCCGCTGAC
This sequence comes from Chloroflexota bacterium, assembly GCA_016210495.1. The sequence continues at coordinate 84,899 of JACQUC010000100.1, read as the reverse complement.
CGATACCTTTCTCCATTGCCTTCCGGTAGGCGTGGCTCGCCACAGCTATGTCGAGCGCGCCCATGCCAAGGTGGGTGTAGACGATCCTTTCCCGGTCGTTTTCTCGTCCCGGCTTCCGTCCCACGATGATGTCACCCAGGTCGCCGTAGACGTCCTCCTTTGACACGGGCATAGACAGCTTGCGGCCGGGAAAATCTATTATGCGGTGTTCGTCCGACTCCCAGCAGCCAAGAACCCATTTGTCGGCGGTCTTGCTCAGCATCGGATCCAGATCGTTGAACGAGTAGGCGCCGGCGACAAAACATCCTTCTCCTATCCAGTCGTGCATAACCACCGGAGTTTGCGAGGTCGTGGTCATACAGACGATGTCCACGCCCGTGACCGCCTCTCGCGCGCTGCCGGTCTTAACAAACTCGGCTTGCAAAGTCCCGGCCAGATCGTCGATGAGGCCCGCCATCGCCTCCTCTCTGAGGTCGAACAACTGGACACGCTCTATCTGAGGCCGCACTTCTTTCAGGGCGCGAAGATGGGTCCTGCCTTCGGTGCCGCAGCCAATAATGGCGACCGACGAGGCGTTTGGCTTGGAGAGGTACTTGGCCGCGACGGCAGCGTGCCCGCCTGTGCGCATATTTGTGATCGACGTCCCATCCATTATGGCGCACGGGAGGCCCGTTGTGGGGTCGTTCAGGATGACAACGCCCCACACGGTAGGAGCGCCTGGTTTCTGATCGAAGTAGAGGTGAGCCCATTTGACTCCTGCTATGCCAATAGGTTTCACGTAGGCAGGCATAGCGATGAGGAAATTGTCGTTCTTGGGAGAGTCCAGGAACATCGGGAATTTCTGCGGCATAATCACGTTCTTTTCGCCCGTCGCCCGGAAAGCCAGCTCTACCGCGTCGACCACTTCCTTGAATGAGAGGAGATCTTCGACCTGGCTCTTGGTTAGGAAAAGCACCTCGACGTTTAGCTCATTCGCTGTCACTTCATCCACCCCTTTCAGTTTTTCGCGCCCTCGTCGCGCTCGTCTCTTCCCAGTCGATGGTCAGAGAGCTCGGGTCGATAATTACGCCGTAGTCCTCTCGTGCCGACTCTACGGAAACGAAGCCTTCGACGACATCTCTCAGGACCGCTTCGGGCTTTCTCTCCAGAGGATCGCCGTATCCTCCCGCTCCGGGTGCCGACAGCACCATAATCTCGCCCGGCTCGAGAAAGAAGTGTCCTTTCGTCGGCAATATCTTGCGGCTGCCATCTTTCTGCACGACGTAGCTGAGTTGCTCGATGCCCGGCCGGCCTCCCATCGCACCCCAGGCGGGAATTCTCCTGCGCTCGGCGATCACCGTCACCTCCGCCGTGTGCGGTCTCTCCGGGTCGGTCATAACCGTCCATTCGAGGGCGGAGCCCCCGCGCCATTGGCCCGGGCCACCGCTGTCGGTCAGAATCCTCATGGACTTCGTCATCGCCCTGGACTTCGCCTCCATGACTTCCACCGGCAGGAGCTGCGCTGTCCCGCCCGGGAGGAAGTCGGTGGCGCTGTGGCCGTCTTTTCCTTTCTTGCCGCCCCATCCTCCATGCGCGCTGGAGTAAAGCATGTACTGCTCCCGCGTCTCCTTGTCCACGCCGTAGATCACGGCGCTGTTGGTGCAGGAGTGCTCGGCGGCGCAGACTTTGTCCGGCACGATCTGCATAAACACCCTGAAGACGGCGTCTATGATCTTGTTGCTCGTGTCCGTGTTCCCGTTCATCGTCGCCGCGGGCCAGATGCAGTTTGTGATCGAGCCGTAGGGGGTGACGAACTTCAGCGGCTTGTAAACCCCAAAGTTAATCGGAACGTATGGGTCCAGAACGGCGATGGCGGCGGTCATGGCCGCGGCGGCGGTTATCGAGAGGGTGCAGTTCGAGCTGCCGGGCGCTTGCGGGTCGCTGCCCGAGAAGTCGAAGACTATCTCACCGTCCTGCACCTCGACCTTCAGGTTGATGAGATAGTCCTTGTCCTGCAGCCCATCGTGCTCTCCAAACGATTCCCCGTAGTAAACGCCTTCGGGCAACTGCTTGATGGCCGACTTCAATCTCTTTTCTGAGTATTCGTATGCCCACTTCAGGGCCTGCCGGTAGGTGTCTATGCCATATTTGCCGATCAGCTCCTCGATTTCGGCGGCGCCCCTCTTGACCGAGGCGACCATGGCGGCGAAATCGCCTCGCTGCTCCTTCAATCGCACGTTGCGCAAGATGAGCTCGAAGATGTCCCGGTTCAGCTTTCCTTCACTGTATAGCTTTATGGGGGGAACCGAGATACCTTCGGCGTAAATCGAGCGTGCATCGGGGACGGCGCTGCCCGGGGTAGCCCCGCCTGTGTCCATATGGTGGGCTCGGTTCAAGGTAAAGGCCACAAGCTCACCCTCAAAGAACACCGGCTGAGTGATCACGAAGTCCGGCAGGTGTGTGCCGCCCATCTCCACGTCGTTGGTGCACAGGATGTCGCCGGGCCTGATGTTCTCCAACCCGATCGTGTCCGCGATGGCCTGCAAGGAGAGGGGCATTCCTCCGGTGTGCATGGGGCAGCCGAAATCGGACACGCTGGTCGCTACCATCCTCAGCTCCCCATCGCAGACCGCGCAAGAGAAATCCTTGAACTCGGAGAAGATGATCGTGTAAGCCGTTCTTTCCATCACCGCTGCCATTTGCAGCACGATGGATATCAGCCTGTTCCGAATTACCTCCACTGTAATGGGATCGTACGCTTGGGATACCGCTCTATTCACGTGCTTCTCCCTTCAGCAGGATTGTGTTGAGGTATTCGTCGATTTCCACGCGAAACCCAGGGGGCACCACGATCGTCGTCAGCGGGGCTTCGATTATGGCTGGACCCTGCAGCCCGTTCCCCGCCTTCAACCCGTCGCGCTCGTACACGGGCGTCTCGGCGAAACCGGCCATCTCCTCCCAGAAGACGTCCCTTTTGCCCTTCAGCGCCGGCGAGGCATCTACGCCGCCGATCTCGTGCCTCTTCAGCTCTCCCCTGGGTATCTTGCCGACGACCACTACCCTGACGTTGACGAGCTCGACCGGATCGCCCACGTGGCTGTGGCCGTAGAGTCGATCGTGCTCTCGATCGAATGTCGCTCGCACCTGGGCCAGCCAGGATTCGCTCATCTCACCTGACGGCGCCCGCGTGGTCACCTCGTGAACCTGTCCCAGATAGCGCACGTCCAGGAAACGGTTGATCTCCACGCTCGCCCCTACCCCCTCGCTGACCAGCCTCCTCATCCCTTCTTCTTCCATTTGCGTGAATATGGAGCCCAGAACGGCCAGGTCAACTTTGGAGAACTCCGCCAGGTAAGTGCGCGTGAAGTGGTGCACCACGTCCGTCGACAGAAGCCCGTGGGCGCTCAGCCCCCCGGAAGTACAAGGAACGATGGCCTTGGTCATCCTGAGCTCCTCGAGCATTCGGGCCGCGTGCTGTGGCCCGGCGGCGCCATACACCACCATAGTGTACTCTCTGGGATCGTATCCCCTTTCGGTGCTGATTACCCGGATCGCGTTGACCATATTCGTGTTCACGAGGCGATGGATCCCTTGCGCGGCGGTGACCAGGCCCATGTTCAGCCTGGCGCCGACTTTTCCGACGATGGCCTCCCGCGATCTCTCGATATCCAGCTTGATCTCGCCGCCGCAATAGTAGTCCGGATTCAGGTAGCCCAGCACCAGGTTAGCATCGGTCACGCAGGGCTCTGCACCACCGAGGGCGTAGCAGGCGGGACCGGGCTTAGCCCCTTGGCTGTGAGGGCCAACCTTAAGGGCGCCTGCCTCGTCGACCCAGGCGACGCTGCCACCACCTGCTCCGACGACGTGAATGTCGATCAAGGGGACGCACACGGGATGCGTGTCGCCGTGCCCGAAGTCGTACTTGCGCATGGGAGCCATATCCGGCCTGCCCCTGTGGATCAGGCTAACATCCGTGCTGGTGCCGCCCATGTCGAAAGTTATCAGGTTGTCATCCCCTATCGACTCACCTACAGCCAGGCTGCTCATTACTCCACCCGCCGGACCGGAGGCCAGGCACAGCACCGGAGATTTGATTGCCTCCTGCACGGAGATCACCCCGCCGTTCGAGGTCATCATTACCGGCGCAAAGGCGAAACCTCGTTCTTGCAGCCCGGCCGTAAGATTCTGCAGGTAGCGCTTCATAATCGGGCCCACGTAGGCGTTGATGACGATCGTCGAGGTCCGCTCGTATTCCTTGACAATGGGCATCAATTCCGACGATACGGTCGTGAACGCTGCCGGGAACTCCTCTTCTATGATAGCTTTCAACTGCCGCTCGTGGATCGGGTTGGCAAAGGAAAACAATAGTGAGACCGCGATAGCCTCGACACCCAATTCCTTGAGCTTCCGCACCAGCAGACGCGCCTCTTCCCCAATCATCTCTACGCGTACCTTGCCGTATCTGTCGACCCGTTCGTCGACTTCGAGAGTCAGGTTACGTGGCACCAGCGGGATGCTGATCTCCTGGAAGAGGTCGTAGATGAACTTACGCTCCTGCCTTCTGATGTACAAAATATCACGGAAGCCTTTGGTCGTGAGTAAGCCTACCCTAGCCCCCTTTCTTTCGACACAGGCGTTGGTGGCCACCGTGGACCCGTGGCCGATGTAGCTGGTCTGTTCGAGGAACTCTCTGAACGGTAGCCCCAGTTCTCTCGCAGCTTTTTCCAGAGCCTGCACAAATCCTACCGACTGATCCTCGGGCGTCGACGGAACCTTGGTGATATACAGGTTGCCCTGCTCATCACTCAGCACCAGGTCTGTAAAGGTTCCTCCAACGTCGATTCCGATCCTGTACATCCTTGTATGGTCCCCCTTAGTACGAAAGTACGTCAACCGCAAAGGCCGCCAAGAGCGTCCGCCTGAGGCGGACGTCCTTTGCGCGCTTTGCGGTGAGCGTCCCTGGGTTTCCCGCCCAGGTTTTGCTCAGCCAACGGCATGATTAACTAATTCCAAATCGTTCCGGCTCAGCCATCCGTTATGCGACGTCCGATGCCCCGAGCCACAGCCACGAAAACGGTCATTACAAAGAAGATCACTACCCCCAGCGCCGCGGCCTCCGGCAGGCGCCCCTGGGACCAGGTCCTCCATATCTGAGTGGTCAGCACCGAGTTGTCTTCGGAGGTCATCAAGGTCACCGCCATCGTGACCTCTCGAAAGGACAGAAGAGCCAGCCAAACCCAGCCGTTGGCGACGGCGTGTCTCACCAACGGTATGGTGATCTTCCACAGGGTGTTCGGCAGCGAGGCCCCCGCCATCTTTGCGGCTTCCTCCAGCTCGGGGTGCAACTGAATGAGCGCGCTGTTCATGGTCCTGGTTCCAAAGCTGACATAGGCGACGATCTGGGCAATTAAGATGATGACGATGGTCCCGTAGAGGGGCAGGTATTCGCGCAAGATCAGGGCCAGATAGGCGAGCGACACGGCGAAGAGGATATGCGGGATCGTATGGGGCAAGAAAGCCACCGTATCCAACACCCGCCTCCCACGCATCTGGCTCCTTACCACCAGCCAGGAGATGATGGCGCTCAAGGCAATGACGAGGGTGGGAGCCGATATGATCAAGAAGATGCTGTTCAGCAATGGCCGGAGTGTTACGATATCGCCAACCTGGAGGTAACGGGCAAAAGAGACCGTGGCCAGAGACGCGGCAGAAGGCACCTGCAGATAGGGGATCAGAGAGATCCACACCAGGATCAAGAACGGAAAAAGCAGGGCAGGGATAAAATACAGGGCCATGAAGGCAAGAGCAAGCCATTTCCACTTTCCCAATTCGATCAGCCTCGGCCGATAGCCCTTTCCGGTCACCACCGCGTATTTGTGGGAGGCGCCGATGGTTCGCAAATAGAAGTAGCTGAGAATCAGGCCAATGATCAGGACGATAGAGCCATAGGCGCCGGCAAGTCCGTATTCAGGAAGGCCGCGCTCCGGATTCGTGGCCCGGAAGATGGCCGTGCTAAACACGTAGATGCGCAGCGGCGGACCGATGACGCCCGGGATCTCGAAAACGGCGAAGGTGACCATGGCCACATAGATGAAGGTGGCCACGATGGCCGGCAAAGTGGTGGGCAACGTCACACGGAAGATGGTCTGCAGACTGCTGCCGCCGCTGATGCGAGAAGCCTCCTCCAGGGCAGGATCTACGGATCGGAACGCCGCCGCCAGCATGAAGTAGGCCAGCGGCGTGAAGCCCAGACCCTGGACGTAGCCCATCATCGCCACGCTGTAAATGCTGAAAGGTGCTTTGTCCAGACCCAGCAGGCCCATCAGCCAGACATTAATCAGACCATTCCTGGGGCTCAGCAGGAGCACCCAGCCCATAGCCACCAGGAAGCTCGGGATGAGGATCTTGATGCCAATCAGAACCTCAAACACCTTCCTGAAAGGCAGATCGGTCCGCCCCATCAGCAGGGTCATCGGCACCGCGAAGGCGACGACGACGACCATCGTCACCCCCGTGAAGGCGAGGGTGTCGAGCAAAACCCTGAGCGTGAAGGGATCGGTGAACACCTGCTCGTAGTTCTGCAGGGTGATGGGACCGGCATCGCCGGGCAGCCCCGTGCGCAGGCTCATCCAAAGTATGACGAAGAGGAGCAGCAGGATGAGGGCACCTAGCAGGAAGGCTGGGGCGAGAAGCACCAACCGCCCCACGTCGAGCTCCATCCTTTGCCTTGCAAGCGCAGGGCCTCGCTCCATCCCACTTCCCTTCTTCGACGAACAGGCTAGGGACTACTTCAAGCCGAGAATCTTGAGGTACTTCAGATCCAGACGCGGCCCTTCTTTCAGGAGGAAATCCGTGCTGGTGTAGATCACCTCCTTATTCTTGAGCCAATCTCCCAGGGGACCTGGCACCAGCGGCGCGCCTCTCTTGGCTTCCTCCCACCATATCTGTTGGGCTTCGGGGGTGAGATTGAAAGCGATGAAGAGCCTGGCAGCATTGGGATGCTCCGCTCTTTGCGGCACCACCAACCCAAAGTAATCGCCGACCACAGGTTTCACTTCCTCGGCAAGTCGAATGGGGGCTCCCTTTTCCGCCTCCGTAAAGGCCAGATTGTTCAGCACGTTAGGCGCCAACGGGTACTCTCCGCTGACGAGCCTGGGAACAACCTGGAGTATACTTACGAAAGCGGGCTGCTGCTTGGCCAGCCCCTCGACCAGCGCCGTTACCCTGGCCTCCCCCCACGATTCCGTGAGCCTGACCCATGGGGAGGCGGTGCTCTGTGCCACGATATTGCCCTGCCATTTCGGATCGAGCAGGTCCTCCCACTTGCGCGGCACATCGGCTGGCTTCACCAGGTTGGGATTGTAGGCTGGCAGGTGATAGGAGCCACCATTGATGACAAACAGGCCGTCGGCCAACACCGCGTTCGGCGGAATATGGGGAAAGGTTCCGCTCCAATCGAACGGGGTGAGCAGCTTACCCCCGTCCATCTCGCCAATGTGACGCACCGCCGCCATGACGACGTCCCAACTGGGCTTACCCCCCGTTTTCAGCTCTGTCGTCACCTTGCTTACCTCGACCTCGAAGCTGGCGGAGGACGTGTAGTCTACCTTGAGGTCCAGGTTGTACTTCTTGTTAAACGCCTCGATGAGCCGTCGTGGCCCCCTCTGTCCGAAATCGGCCGGGAAAACCACCTTTACCGCGCCCTCCTTGCGGGCCTCCTGGATGACCTGATCCACGGCGCTGGCCTTTGGGGCCGGTTTCTGCGCCGCGGCCGCCGGAGCCGTCGCTGCTGCCGGCGGGGCGGGCTTGGCAGCGGTGGGCTGTGGCTGAGCAGCGGCTGGCTTGGGCGTTGGTGCTGGCGTCGGGGCAGGCGCAGCCGGAGCGCACGCCGCCAGCAAGATCGCGATTGCCATCACGGGGCCAAGAGTTCTGGTTCGCATCTTTCGCCTCCTTAAACGTATCGTGTCTGTTGTTCAGCGCCTGCGGCGCACGGGTCATTCTGAGCGAAGCGCAGCGTAGCGAAGAATCTCGGCACACGTGGGCTGAGACCCTTCGTCCGCCTCAGGCGGACTCAGGGTGACAATTGCTTCTTCTCAGTTCTAATGGCATCCGTCAACTCCCAGTTCACGCACAGGGACTCGGGGTCTATGGCCACGCCGTAATACTCCCGGGCAGACTCTATGGAAACAAAACCCTCGACGACGTCTTTCAGCACGAGCTCGGGCTCCCTTTCCAACGGATCGCCGTAACCTCCGCCTCCAGGGGCACAAGAAACCAGCATCTCCCCTGGCGCCAGGAAGAAGTGCCCTTTTGTTGGGACCACTCTTTGTGCGCTATCCTGCCCGAGCACGTAGGCGAGCTGCTCGCTTCCGGACCGGCCTCCCATAACACCCCACGCCGGAATCCGGCGGCGTTCGGCGATCACCGTCACCTCCGCCGTGTGTGGCGTTTCGGGGTCGGTCATAATCGTCCATTCCAGCGCCGCACCCCCGCGCCACCTGCCTGGCCCGCCGCTATCGGTCATGATCCTCAGGGACTTCGTCAAAGTGTTGGACTTGGCCTCGATGACTTCTACCGGCAGTAGCTGGCACGTGCCTCCGATGATGAAGGCGCTGGCACTGGCGCCGTCGAGCCCTTTCCTGGCACCCCATCCACCGTGAGCGCTCTGGTACAGTAGATAAGGCTTGCTCGTCTTCTTATCTACGCCGTAGATCAGCGTGCCATTAGTGCACGCGGCTTCGGCAGCAGGTGCCCTCTCCGGACAAATCTGCATAAAGGCTCTATAAACCGCATCTACCAGCTTATTGCTCGTGTCCGTGTTACCGTTCATCGTCGCCGCGGGCCAGGCGCAGTTCGTGATCGAGCCGTACGGTGCAATGAACTTCAGTGGCTTGTAGAGCCCGAAATTGATTGGCGTGTACGGAGCCAGGATTGCTATCGCGGCTGTCAACGCCGCCGAAGCGGTAATCGATAGGGTGCAGTTAGTGCTTCCCGGCGCCTGCGGATCGCTGCCCGAGAAGTCGAAGATTATTTCGCCCTCCTTTACCACCACCTTGAGGTTGATGAGATAATCCTTGTCCTGCAAACCGTCGTGCTCGCCAAAAGATTCCGCGAAGTACGTTCCTTCGGGCAACTGCTCGATAACCGACCGCAGCTTTTTCTCGGAATAGTCGCAGGACCATTTCACCGCGCTCTGAAAGGTGGCCAGGCCATACTTCCCGATCACCCGCTCTATCTCGGTCGCGCCCTTCTTGACCGAAGCGACCATGGCGCCGAAGTCCCCGCGCTGTTCTTTGAGGCGAACGTTGCGCAGGATCAGCTCGAAAATATCTGTGTTCAACTTACCTTCGCTGTACAGCTTTATGGGCGGGACCGACAGACCCTCGGCATAAACCGAGCGGGCGCTGGGAACTGCACTTCCCGGGGTAGCTCCACCGGTATCCAGGTGGTGGGCCCGATTCAGAGCAAAAGCCACGAGCTCATCGCCGTGAAACACCGGCTTGGCGATCACGAAATCCGGGAGATGAGTTCCTCCCATCTCGATGTCGTTGGTACACAGGATGTCACCGGGTCTGAGGTTTTCGAGTCCGATGTAATCGGCAATGGCCTGCAACGAAAGAGGCAGGCCGCCGGTGTGCATCGGGCAGCCGAAGTCCGTCGTGCTCGTCGCCACCAGCCTCAGGTTCCCATCGCAAATCGCACAAGAGAAATCCTTGAACTCAGAAAACACGATCGTGTAGGCCGTTCTTTCCATCACCTTGGCCATCTCGATGACGATGGATATCAGCCTGTTCCGAATAACCTCGGCCAGGATCGGATCAAACGTCTCGTCTCTCAACGTAATCGCCTACCTTTCTCGGAAGAGGATGGTGTTCAGGCATTGGTCTATCTCGACGCGGAAATTGGGTGGCACGACGATGGTGGTCAACGGCGCTTCGATGATCGCCGGTCCGGCCAGCTTGTTTCCGGGCTTCAGCAGGTCTCGCTCATAGATGGGCGTTGCGGCGAAGTCGCCAACTTCTTCCCAGTACACCGGCCTCGTGCATTTCAACGCGGGCCCGGAATCTTCGGAGACGAACCTATACTTCTTGACTTCGCCCCTGGGAATCTTGCCGATGACGACCACCCTGACGTTCACCAACTCGACCGGATCACCCACATGGCTGTGCTCGTAAAGTCGCTCGTGCTCTCGGTCGAAGGTTTGCCGCGCCTCCGCGAGCCAGGTTTCGTCGGGCTTGCCCAAGCCAACAGGCGTCACCACCTCGTGTACCTGTCCCAGGTACCGGATGTCCAGGAAGTGAAGGATCTCGGTTTCGGCTTCGACTCCTTCACCTCTCAGTCTCTTCAACCCTTCTCGTTCCATTTGCTCGAAGATGGAGTGCAACACAGTCAAGTCTACCTTCGAGAATTCGACGAGGTAAGTTCGGGCAAAGTAATGCACGACGTCGGTTGTCAGCAGACCGTGGGCGCTGAGGCCGCCGGAGGTGGAAGGAACGATGGCCTTGCTCATTTCCAGCTCGTCGAGCATTCTGGCCGCGTGCTGTGGCCCGGCGGATCCGTACACGGCCATAGTGTACTCTCTGGGATCGTACCCTCTTTCGGTGCTGATGACCCGGATGGCGTTGACCATATTTGTGTTGACTACGCGGTAGATGCCCTGTGCAGCGGTGATCAGATCCATGGTCAGCTTGCTGCCAACTCTGTCCACGATCACTTCTCTGGACCTACCAACGTCCAGCTTGATGTCGCCCCCGCAATAGTAGTCGGGGTTCAAGTATCCCAGCACGAGGTTCGCGTCCGTTACACAGGCCTCGTGGCCGCCCAAACCGTAACATGCGGGGCCAGGGTTTGCCCCCTGGCTGTGCGGCCCGACCATCAGGGCGCCCCCTTCGTCGACCCAGGCAACGCTGCCGCCGCCGGCGCCGACTACGTGGATGTTGATCAGCGGGACGCAGACCGGATGCGTATCGCCGTGGCCGAAGTCGTAGGTGCGCATATGAGCCATATCCGGCCTGCCTTCGTGGATCAGGCTCACGTCAGTGCTGGTGCCGCCCATGTCGAAGGTTATCAGGTTATGCTCACCTATGAGCTCTCCCATGGCCACGGTGCCCATGACGCCGCCTGCCGGCCCGGACGCCAGACACAGGACAGGCTCCTGCGCAGCCTCTTGCACAGAGACGACGCCCCCATTGGACGTCATAATCACGGGCGTATACTCGAAGCCCTGCTCCTCCAGTTTGGCCACGAGATTCCCCAGGTAGCGCTTCATGATCGGGCCGATATAGGCATTGATCACGATGGTCGACGTGCGTTCGTATTCTTTGACGATAGGCATCAGCTCCGAAGAGATGGTCGTGAACGCTTCCGGAAACTCCTCCCGTATGATCGCCCTCAGCCGCTGTTCGTGCAAAGGATTGGCGAACGAAAACAACAAACTCACCGCGACGGATTCTACATCTAGGGCCTTGAGCCTTTTGATCTGAAGCCGGGCGTCCGCCTCGTCCAGTTCCTTGCGAACCTTGCCGCGCTTGTCGACCCTTTCGTCGACTTCGAAGGTCAGATTGCGGGGCACGAGCGGGATGCTGATGTTCTGGAACAGATCGTACATGAACTTGTGGTCCTGTCTTCTTATGTAGAGAACATCCCGGAAGCCCTTGCTCGTGAGCAACCCGACCTTGACGCCCTTTCTTTCCACGCAGGCGTTGGTGGCCACTGTGGAGCCATGCCCGATGTAGCTTGTCTTTTTCAGGAACTCCCTGAAGGGGACGCCCAACTCTCGCGCGGCCTTTTCGAGGGCACGCAAAAACCCGATGGACTGGTCCTCGGGGGTTGAAGGCACTTTGGTGATGTACAGGTTGCCCTGCTCGTCGCTCAGCACCAGATCAGTGAAGGTTCCGCCAACGTCGATTCCAATCCTGTACATCTCGGCAAGCTCCCCCTGGGCTTAGTATTAGCATATAGAGGTAGAGTAGAGTCTGTTTCCGCGGACGAGGGTAAATGTCCTAAGTCTCGACGATTCTAGCACACCAGTCTGCACGTGTCAATCGACTGCACTCGTTCTCGCTGGCTCGGTTCATCGCTTGAGGCGTGAACAAATGTTTGACACGAGGCAGCACGCGTGCTAGAATAGTCAACGTGCCGCAGCCCAGCGTACCTCGAGCAGACGAACCAATGGCTGCGGCGGGAACCCCATCAGGCTCTATTTGCGGCGGTCACCAGGAAGTCCTCTAGCGCGACAGACCAGAACCCTATAAGGAGCATTTCATCATGACAGGACAGGCCATCGACGAAATCGTCCAGTCCGACGTGCTCATCATCGGCGGCGGACTAGCCGGCACCTGGGCGGCGGTTCGGGCGACGGATTTTGTCGAAAACGTAGTATTGGTGGACAAAGCTCAGGTTTCGCGTAGCGGTGCCAGTACCTCGGCCGCCGGGGTCATGCTGGCGCCGATGCCCGGCGATGATTTGCAGGTCTGGATGAGGGAAATTGTCGAAAGAGGCGATTTCCTCTCCGACCAGGATTGGCTGCGGATACTTCTCTCAGACCAGATAGAACGTATTCAAGACATGACTCGCTGGGGCATGGCGTTCGAGAGAGACGAGCAGGGCAACATCGCCCGCATCATCGGCCGTGGACACGTCGAGACGCGGATGCTGATGTTCCACGGCAAGAAGATGATGGAGAAGATGCGCGAGGAGGTCATCAAGAGGAAAGTCAAGCTGGTCGAGAGAGTGACGATTACCGATCTGTTGACCTCCGATGGGGCGCATCCCACCTGCGGCAGGGTTGTTGGGGCCATCGGATTCGACACGCGAACGGGTAAGCGTTTGCTTTTCGAAGCCAAAGCGACCATCGTCGCCACGGGTGGCATACACCCCAAGCGGGGCGGCCTCGCCGTCGACAACATCACGGGCGATGGCCACGCGATAGGCTTTCGCGCTGGGGCCGACCTGACAGGCATGGAATTCATCACCACCGGACACTTGCAGGGTTGGGGCCGCAGTTGCTGGTCGGCTTGTCTCAATATGATTCAGAACCTGGGCGCGAAATTCGTCAATGCGCAAGGCGAGAGGTTTATGGGGAAATACGACGCCGAGCTGTGGGAGAGGGCCAAGCTCTGCACGCTCACCCAGGCCTTCTGCAAGGAAGCGTTGGAGGGACGTGCCCCCATGTACTGCGATATGCGGCACTTCACGCCGGAGGCGTGGGCCCGGATGCGCCGAGTGGTGCCCCGAGCCATGCTCATGTTCGACAAGCTGGGCATCGATTTGACTAAGGAGGTGGTCGAGCTGGCTCCCTTCGCCGGCGTGTTCGGAGGCTGCGGGGACGGCGGAATGAGGGTCAACACCTTTTGTGAGACAAACATTCCCGGACTGTACGGTGCGGGTGCGGCGACGAAGATACTCCCCCACGGGACTTACTCCGTGGGTGGCGTAAACCTGGCCTACTGCTGCGTCTCCGGCCATCGCGCCGGAGAGTACGCGGCCCGCCATGCCGCCTCCATCAACCAGACGTCTGCCAGAACCGATCAAGTGCTCGCGCTGCAAGAACGTGCCTTCGCACCCCTCAAACGCGAGCAGGGGATGGCTCCGGACGAGGTTTTCGACCGCGCTATGCAGATCACCGTTCCCGCGCAGTACAGCACATTCAAGAATGAAAGAAGGATCCGAGAAGTGCTGGCACGGCTCGACAGCTTGAAGGACTCGCTCTCAGAACTGAGGGCCACTAACGTACACGAGCTCGTCAAAGCGCACGAAGCGCAAAACTACGTTCTGGGCGCGGAATTGGTCTACCGGTCGGCTCTAGAGAGGGAGGAGACGCGCGGCTCGCACTATCGGGAGGAGTACCCCTGTCGCGACGACGAGAACTGGCTGAAATGGATCGTGCAGCGCCGAAATGGCGCCACGGTGGAAAGCCGTATCGAACATATCCCGATGTACCGATACCCTATCAAGCCGGAGAGCTACGGAAAGAAGCCCCATCCGGTGCTGTTTACCTTTCAGGGCAAGGCTTAGTGGACCGTCGGCACAAACGTCCTTCCCTTGGTAGACAGTTTGGGAGTTGTTGAGTGTCTGGCCACAGACCTCTCAGTCCCCTCTCCCCCTGTAGGTGGAGAGGGAGTACCAGGCGAGCCCGAAGACCGCCTCGCCACGCCCCAATCCCCCTGTAGGGTGAGAGGGATAGGGTGAGGGGGTTCAGAAATGGCGAGGCCAGTAACCAAGAAGAAAGCAAGGAGGGTTAACTGAATGTTGGCGATCAGCGTCAGGTTTGTTGGTGGTCTGCTAGCTGCTATGATGTTGGTGTCGGCATGCGCACCCGCGGCCCAGCCCACGCCAACCCAGGCAGTGCCCACTTCGGCGCCCACCGCGGCGCCCAAGGCTTTGCCGGCGGCCTCCCCGACGGCAGCGCCCAAAGCCGCGCCCCCTGCCTCCCCTACCGCGGCATCCAAGGCACAGGCCGCTCCGCCGAAAGCACCGACTAAGGTTAGACTGGGCACGGTGGGTTTTCTTTCGGACGCAGGCTTCTTCATCGCCGTTGAAAAGGGTTACTTCAAGGATCAGGGGCTCGACGTTGAAATCACGCAATTCGACACCGCGGCGGCAATGGTACCGTCTCTCGCCACGGGCCAGATCGACGTAGGAGGCGGGGCGCCAAGCGCGAGCCTGTTCAACGCAGTAGCGCGGGATATCCGCGTCAAGATCGTGGCTGACAAAGGCTCGATGCCCTTAGACGAAAGCTACCAGGGTTTGATGATCCGCCAGGATCTTTACGATGCAGGGAGGTTCAAGGACTACGCCGACCTCAAGGGAATGAAGATCGCCATCTTCATCACAGGTGTGACTGGCCATGTCGCGCTGGATCGGGCTTTGCAGAAGGGCGGTCTCACTCTCAATGATGTCGAAGTTGTCGTCATGCCCGCCGGGCAGCAACCCGCAGCCCTGGCTAGTGGGGCCATCGATGCCACCGTCCAGGTCGAGCCGCTAATTACCCAACTGCAAGAGCAGAAGATCGCCAAGCTCGTAAAGAGCATCAACGATTTTTATCCCAATCAGCAGCAGGCTGTGGTTTTCTACTCCCCAAACTTCATCAAGGATAAGCCTGACGCGGCCAGGAGTTTCATAGTGGCCTACCTGAAGGGTGTCCGCTATTACAACGACGCCTTCGCCAAGAAGAATAAGCAGGCGCTCGATGAGGTGGTAGATATCCTGGTAAAGCATACGACTGTTAAGAACAAGGCTTTGTACGGCAAAATGGGAATGGCCGGCCTCAATCCTAATGGAGAGGTGTTCGTCAAGAGTCTGGAAGACGACCAGGAATGGTACCTCTCACACGGCCTTCAGGAAGCGAGGGCCGATATTAATGCGCTGGTGGACCAATCATTTGTCAAATACGCTGTCCAGCAGTTGGGCCCGTACAAGTAGGATGGCTGTCGTCGATATCATCCCTCTTCGCTGGTCACGCCGTAACATCGCCAGCAACCTGGCGATCTGAGTCTCCAGGAAAGGAAACGGAATGTGAGCAAAACACTGAGAGACTTCCTCCAATACGTCGGGGCGAACGAGCCGAAGGAGCTGGTCAGGATCCACAGGCCGGTGGACCCCAACCTCTTCGAGGCCACGGCCATTTACAAGAAGCTAAATGATCTGGGGAAGCGGCCGGCGTTGCTCTTTGATAATCCCAAGGACGTGGCCGGCAGAAAAAGTGACTATCGACTGCTGATGGGCCTGTTCGCCAGCCACAGAAAAATCGAGGTCGCGCTGGGTTTGCCGCCAGGCCCGCGGGCAAGGATGGTCGATGAGTTTGCGAAACGAGCCGATCGCCGCATCAAGCCTGTGGTCATCGCCAAGGCCGACGCGCCAGTCAAAGAGGTAGTCGAGACAGGCGAGAGCATTGACCTGAGCAAGATGCCGGTAGTCAGGCAGCACGAAATGGATGGCAACCCCTATTTCGACATGACGGTCGCCGCGTGGGATGCGGAATGGGGCAACAACGTGTCCTTTCAGCGCATGATGTACCTTGACCCAAATCATACGGCCTTGCACATGTCTCCTCGCCATCTCTGGACCTACTTCCAGAAAAGGGAGCGAGAAGGCCGCTCCCTGCCCATCGCCATTGTTATCGGGCACCACCCGACTTTCGATATGGGCTCTCTCGTCCTGTCCTCTCTCGATGAAGATGAATACGAGGTGATCGGCGGCGCGATGGGAGAGCCTCTCAGATTGGTTCCTTCGGAGATGTACGGATCCGAGCTGCTCGTGCCCGCGGACGCGGAGGTCATCGTCGAAGGTGAGTTGGTGCCCAACATGCGCACGGTTGAAGGCCCGTTCGGCGAATGGACCGATTACTACGGCCCGCAGCGCCTGCGCTGGCTGTTTGAGGCGAAGGCGGTTACGCACAGAAAGGATCCAATCTTCGCGTGCCAGATCAGCGGCATGTATTACGGCGAGAACGGTAATGCCGACTTAGCAAAGGAGGCCAGCCTTCTCAGGCTGGCGAGAAGCGTGACGCCCAGCGTGGTGGCAGTGGCCATCAGCGCGTGGGGGCTCGGATTCAACTGCGTTATCTGCATGAAGAAACGCATGGAGGGCGAGCCAATGAGGGCTGCGATGGCCGCTCTCGGCAGCACCGATCAAGTGAAGAATATCATAGTGGTGGACGACGACATCGATCCGTGGGACCATAGGCAGGTGATGTGGGCGATAGCGATGAGAGTACAGCCTGACAAGGATGTCACCGTGCTGAGGAATCTCAAGGGCTCGACCCTGGACCCATCCAGCGAGCACGAGCTGGCTACCTCGAGCATGGTAATAGATGCCACAGTGCCCTTGAACAGGCCCTACGAGAAGGTGTTGAACATTCCCGAAAAGGTCTTAGACCGCATCAACCTCGAGGAGTACGTCAATCCCGACTACTTCATATGAGGCCTCGTGGCGCACCACAAACGTAGGGGGCGTCCCGAGACGGGATCCCGATTCCTTCGGGAGACGTCCGCTGTCCGCCCCGGGGTGGCGTGGCGGGGGGCTGCCACGGCTGGTTTGCCCCGAAGCCGCCAGACATGTTATAATGACGGCGAACTTCTGTAACAGGCTAGCGCTTCATAGGGGGCTTTTCTTAATGATCGATCTAGTGAAGTCAGTCGAGAATCAGTTCGTCAAGGAAACCATTCCGCAGTTCGGCCCCGGAGACACGGTGCGTGTTAGCGTCAAAGTCGTCGAAGGTGGCCGCGAGCGTATCCAGGTTTTCGAGGGCGTGGTGATGCGTCTGCGGCACTCCGGGATCAACTCGACGTTTACCGTGAGACGTGTGACACACGGTGTAGGAGTCGAGAGGACCTTCCTGCTGAACTCACCGCGCCTCGAGAAGATCGAGGCCGTGCGGCGCGGGCGCGTGCGCCGGGCACAGCTCTACTATCTGCGGGGCCTCGCCGGCAAAGCGGCTCGCATCAAGGAGAAGAGGGAAAAAAGGAGCTGAAGGCTGGTTCCGATGGCCGACCGCCCGCGACCGGAAACCCTGAGGCCGACAGCCGTCGAAGAGCTGGAGTTATCGGCGGCCGGGTATCGTTTGGTCGCCGGCATCGACGAGGCCGGTCGTGGGTGCCTGGCCGGGCCGGTCGTGGCAGCCGCCGTGGTACTTAAGCCCGACGCCTACAGCCTCCAGGGAAGGATACAAGAGGTGCGGGATTCTAAGCTCCTCTCGCCATCGACGCGAGAGGAGCTTTTTGGCGAGGTTCGCCGATCCGCTCGTGGCGTGGGGGTGGGAGTGGTTGGCCACGACTGGATAGATGCCTACGGCATAGTCCACGCGACACGAGTGGCGATGGTGCAGGCCGCGTACGCTCTTCCCCTCAGGCCCGATTTCTTGCTGATCGACTACCTCACGCTGCCAGAAATCGCTATCTCTCAGAAGGGCATCGTCTACGGCGATGCCATCTGTATCTCTATCGCCGCCGCCTCCATCATCGCCAAGGTGCACCGGGATCGTCTTATGGCCGAACAGGATGCGGCGTACCCGGGCTATGGTTTTGCACAGCACAAGGGCTATGGCACGCCGGCCCATCTCTCCGCACTGCAAAGGCTTGGCCCGTGTGGCATCCACCGCCGCAGCTTTGCGCCGGTGAAGCAACTCGACATAGCAGAGGTTAGCGATGGCGACGCCAGATGAGCGACGCAAGAAGCTAGGGGCCCTGGGGGAGCGGATCGCGGAGGACTACCTGCGGCGCCAGAAGTACGTGATTCGCGAAAGGAACTTTCGCTGCTCCATCGGCGAGATTGACCTTGTGGCCGTGGAGCGTGACACACTGGTGCTGGTGGAGGTTCGGACAAGGCAGGGCAGCCGCTTCGGCACCGCGAAAGAGTCTGTTGCCACTCGGAAGCAGGAGAAGCTGGTGCAGCTTGCCGAATTGTACCTCCAGTCCCACCCCACGGACCTCCCCAAGTGCCGCATCGATGTCGTAGCCGTGGAATTTGCTCCCGATGGACGGCTGTTGAGCGTGGAGTTGATCAGAAATGCCGTCGAGGGGCGGGGATATTAGCTTGCGGCGCCCTTGAAATTCCTCTTCTCACCTGCTAACATAATCCCGCTCAGTTGGCTGAGACATAGGAAACCTGGAGGATGAGGTGGTGGTAGCCAAGATTGTGGGCGCATTTGTCGTCGTTGGCACGATGGTCTTCAGTATCTTTCCGGCCTTCGCGGAAACGCCGGCAGGAGGAGCTCCCGGCGACGCCATTGCTCTAACTGGAACCCAATCGGGCACCCTGGACAGCTTAACAGAGGTCTGGTACCAGTTTTACGTCGAAGGTGACAATGAGCCGTTGGGCGTGACCCTACGGTACTCGCCAACGGATTACGACCTCGGTCCCAACGGCGACCCTATGGCTGGCTTCGAGATCTGGGTCAATCAATGCCCCGGGGGCGCTTGCAGCTTCGATAAGATCGGCTTGGGCACGACCGGTGAATTGTCGGCGGGCGTAAGGCACTGGCGAGGTAGCTCCAGCGCCGGCCAAACCTATTTCGTCAAAGTGTTCAACAGCACGCCTTCGCAGGTCTCTTACGCCGTTGCCTTCACGGGTGACACGTTCCCTCCACCCTGGCTGGTGATCGCTCCATTCACTACTCCTGGGCCGGCGTTATCTACTGAGCCCGCGCCCACTCCATCGCCTGCACAGGCGCCTGCGCCTGCTCCATCGCCTGCGGCCGCGCCTGCACAGGCGCCTTCTCCTGTGCCCAGTCCAATCGCGGGCGGCACAACTCCTGGATCAGCCCCTAACATCAACGGCGTTATGAGAGGCAC
Organism: Chloroflexota bacterium; assembly: GCA_016210495.1. Next base: position 65,628 of record JACQUC010000100.1, on the reverse strand, counting down.
GATAGGCGGCGAGCACCTGTGGTACAAGCTGTATTTCGATGGAATTGATTACACAGGCGTGGTGATGAACTTCGAGCCGGCCAGTGTAGAAGACCAGGAGCGGGACAACGTAGTTCGCTTCAGGGTGTGGACGGATATCTGCGAGGAGATCTGGCCCTACAACTGCGTGTTTACCGACGTCGGCGGTGGCACGCGCTCGGGCCTGCCGGTAGGCCAGAAATATTGGCGGACCGGCGGGTCGGCCCGCACTTATTTTGTCGAGCTGATCAATGAGTCAGGGCAACCGATACGTTTCGCTCTGGCTCTCTCGGGCAACGCTTTCCCCCCACAGTGGCTCTCGGTCCAGTAGGCCCGGGGGTTGAACCGCAGAGAACGCGGAGAACGCAGAGGAAACCATGAATATCTTTACGAACTTTGCGCCCTTCACTCGTTCGCTGCCTTTAGCGAGTGAAGGGTGCGTCCTCTGCGGTTCAAAAGTCCCCACAGCGCAAGTCCTACACCTTCGGTAGCCCTGCGAGAGCCTTTTCTACTTCTTGCCGTGAGTACTCCGTGTCGACCAGGGCGCCGCGCAGGTAGTCGTCGTAGGCGGTCAGGTCGAAGTACCCGTGGCCGCTCAGGTTGAAAAGGATCACCTTACGCTCGCCGGACTCGCGGCACTTCACGGCCTCGTCGATGGCCGCCTTGAGCGCGTGAGCCGATTCTGGGGCCGGCAGAATCCCCTCTAGCCGAGTGAACATCACCGCGGCCTCGAAGACGGGGTTCTGGTGGTAAGCTGCCGCCTCGATGATGCCCTCGTGGTAGAGCATGCTAACCAGCGGTGAGTCGCCGTGGTAGCGCAGGCCGCCAGCGTGAATCCCCGCCGGCACAAAGGCGTGCCCCAGGGTGTACATCTTGACGAGCGGCGTAAGCTCGGCGGTATCGCCGAAGTCGTACACATAGCTGCCACGCGTCAGCGTCGGGCACGCGGCGGGCTCGACCGCGATGGTACGCAGGTTCGGCTTCTTCCCCGTGAGCTTGTCGGAGATGAACGGGAAGCTCAGGCCGGACAGGTTGCTGCCGCCGCCGCAGCACCCGATAACGACGTCCGGATAGTCGCCAAACAGCTCCATCTGCCTCTTCGCTTCGAGCCCGATAACCGTCTGATGGTGCAAGTCGTGGTTCAGCACGCTGCCCAAGCTGTTCTTGGTGTCGTCGTGAGTGGCGGCGTCTTCGACGGCCTCGCTGATGGCTATCCCCAGGCTGCCCAGCGAGTTGGGATTGCCCTCCAGCACCTTGCGACCGGCGTTGGTGAGCTCAGTTGGGCTGGCATGGACCGTGGCGCCGTAGGTCTCCATAATGGACCGGCGGTAGGGTTTTTGCTGGTAGCTGATCCTCACCATGTACACGGTGCAATCGAGGTCAAAGAACCGGCAGGCCATGCTCAACGCGCTGCCCCACTGGCCGGCACCGGTCTCCGTGGCGAGCCGCCGTGTTCCCTCTTCCTTGTTGTAGAACGCCTGCGCGATGGCCGTGTTTGGCTTGTGGCTACCTACCGGGCTCGTCCCCTCGTATTTGTAATAGATCTTGGCGGGTGTGTCGAGCGCGCGCTCGAGCTTGAGGGCGCGCTGCAACGGCGTGGGGCGCCAGAGCCGATAAGCCTCCTGCACAGGCTCGGGAATGTCGATGTACCGCTCCTGGCTGACCTCCTGCAGGATTAGCCCCATCGGGAACAACGGGGCGAGGTCTGCCGGCCCTATGGGTTGCAATGTGCCGGGATGAATCACTGCCGGCGCGGGATGGGGTAGGTCCGCCTGGATGTTGTACCACTGTTTGGGCAGGTCTTCCTCTGACAAGAGAACTCTGGTGCTGCTCATAGAACTCGCTCCCCTCCTCGTCCACATTTGAATGGGCAAATTATAACACTTCTAAGCGTCGGTGTTAACGTTTTTGTTTCTGCGTCGATTTGCCCCGCCTGGCCACAACCGGTACAATTCGGGGTGATTGGAGGGATAGCCAGGTGTACGGCGATACTATCGCGGCGGTCTCGACGCCGGTTGGCGAAGGTGGCATCGGCATCGTAAGGCTTAGCGGTGCTCGGGCGCTGGATATATTAAGACGAGTATTCGTGTCGAACCGCAAGCCAGCGACAATGCCCGCTTGGCGCCTCATCTACGGCCACGTGTTTGACCCCGATGCGGGCACGACAGTGGACGAAGTGCTGGCGGTATCCATGCCCGCGCCCAACACGTACACCCGCGAGGATGTGGCGGAGATCAACTGCCACGGCGGACCGATCGCCTTGCAGACGATCCTTAGCCTCTGCTTGAGGTACGGTGCCAGGCTGGCGCATCCGGGCGAGTTCACCCTCCGCGCCTTTCTCAACGGACGTATCGATCTTGCCCAGGCCGAATCGGTGCTGGACATCGTCCAGGCAAAGACGCAGGTCGGTCTCCACGTGGCGATGGACCAGTTGGGCGGGCGCTTGTCCAGTGAAGTCAAGGCAGCCCGTCAGGAGATAGTACGGGCGCTGGCGTACCTTACCGCCACCGTCGATTTCCCCGAAGACGAGGTGCCACCGGAGGATGTGGCAGGGAGGATCGAAGCAGCCACGACGGCCGTCAAGGCATTGCTTGACACCGCCGATAATGGGATGGTGTATCGCCAAGGACTCCGCACCGCCATCGTCGGTCGACCCAACGTGGGAAAGTCCAGCCTCCTGAATGCCCTTTTGCGGCAGAACCGAGCCATCGTCACGCCGGTGCCGGGGACCACGAGGGATACGCTGGAAGAGACCGTAAACCTTCGCGGGCTGCCCGTCGTCCTGGTGGATACAGCGGGGATAACGGCCACCGAGGATGTTGTAGAGAAGCTGGGCGTCGAGCGCAGCCGGCACGCCATTCAGAAGGCAGATCTAGTCCTGCTGCTGGTGGATGGCAGCTCGCCCGTGGAGCAACAGGATCGGGACATAGCTGACTTGTGCGACAACGTACCCGCGATAGTAGTAGTCAACAAGGCCGACCTGCCACAGTGCATCGACGTCACGGCGTTTTGCACGGCGATATCGCGGGCCAGATGGGTGAGGACCTCGACCCTGACGGGCGAGGGGCTGGCGGAACTGGAGGAAGCAGTCGTCGCCACCGTCTTCTCCGGGCAGGCATTCGCTTCGGATGCCCTGCTGGTCTCGAACCCGCGACATAAAGATGCTTTGCACCGCGCCCTCGTCCAGTTGCGCGCGGCGCGCGATAGCCTCGCGCAAAACCTGCCGGCGGATTTCGTCTGCATCGATCTCACCGCCGCCGCCAGCGCCCTGGGCGAGATCACCGGCGAAACCGTGACCGAGGACCTGCTCGAAACGATCTTCAGCCAGTTTTGCATCGGGAAGTAAGGTCAATCGTGGCAGTCAAAAAACCGCGCCAGTGGGATACTGCCAGACGTCGACGACTATCGGAGCACCACGCCGATGCGAAGGCCTGCCCGTCGTAGCGGCCGATCGTGCTTCCGTCTGACCCAGCGTTATGATGCTTGCGATCCTTTGCCAGAAGCTGCGCCTGGACGCTTCGTAGAGCTCGGCTTCTTCCGGCCCGGCCACAAACGTCTCCGCCTCGGATGATTCGTGCGTCCCGACAGGTGCGTGCGCTAGGTAAAGCACCCAAGTATTGCCCTCGACGTTGTGGTAGTACCACATTTCATACGGCGCGTCCGTCGGAAAGTTTTTCGGCCCGGGCGGCCCGAAGTAGCCATCCGTCGGGCGCGGCGCGCGCTCCATTCGCGATTTGCCGTTCGGGCTGCCCAGTTCGGCCAGCACCCTTTTCTTCGGCCAGCCCACCACTTCGCGCAAAGTCACGTCGAACGAGCGACACGGGTATCGGTCTCTGGGATGTATGGGAGGCGGAGTTTTTTCCATCGATTCAGCTCGTCGATTGAATAGCCCTACAGCTTGCTGCAATCGAAGGTCACGGTGTTATTCCACAGTCCAAACCAGACGTCGGTGTTCCCCCATCTTCCCTTCAGCCCGACGCCCAGCGGAAACTCTCTGCGCTGTGTGATGTTAGCGCACAGGGCCGCTCTCGCCTCCTGCAGCGTAGAGAAAGGCCCCAGCAGCGCCTCGTAGGTGACCAGGTCAGTTGGCCCGCAGTTTATTCCCCCACCAGTGAACGAGCACCTGGTCCGGTTCTTGAGCGACTCCTCCGTGCCGATGTAGAGCCCGTCGCCGGCGTTGGTCAGGACAAGGATGTAGTACGGCTCCGGTGGCTGTTGCGGCTTAGTAGTAGGCGTGGGCCGTAGCGGCAGAGGCGTTGGAGTCGCAATCCTCCTGGCCGGCGTGGGCGTCCGGGGAGTAACCATTTGGGTCGGCTTCGCGACCAGCCCGGGCGTTGGGGACCCACTGAGCTTGACCGGCACCTGGGTTGCGGCAATTGGGGTGCGCGTCGCCGCCAGGCTTGGGGTTGGCGACCCACCGGCCTTGGCCGGCACCCCGATCGCATCGATTCGGCCAAGTGCCGAGAGGAAAGATGTTTGCGCGCCCCCGAAGAGGCCGGCGGGAAGTGCGTCGCCGCGCCACAGCACGAAGGCGATGGGCGCGACAAGCAGGGCCAGCAGCAGCGGCGCCACCCAGACGAGGCGCGAGCGCCTCTTCCGTGCCGGCTGTTCCTTGGCGCCAGCTTCCGGTCTGTCAATCCGTGGCTCTGCCACTCCCCCGCCTAGCGTCTGGCCGCAGTAACCACAGAACCGCGCGCCGGGCTCGACCTCGCTATTGCACTGCGGACAAGACCTGCCGCCCAGCTTGGCCCCGCAGTAGCCACAGAATTTCGCTTCAGGCCGCGCCTCCGCGCGGCATTTTGGACAGATCATCACCCCGCTTCCGGCTGCCGCATTTCCGGGACCTGGCGCTGGTGTAGACGTCTCTACCACTGCCGAAGCTCGCTCTTCACCGACATAGCGCGGGCCACCCCACCCCGCTCCAGGGCGCCGGCGGCGCCGAAGCAGCCATACCACACCCCCTACGGGCAAAGCCAGAGCGAGTACGATCACAAGATAGTATCCCAGCCAGTATCCCACCCAGTAAGCAGGGCTCCGGCCATCCGTCGTCGAGGGAACGGAAGCCGAGGGAGGGCCAGAACCTCCGGCGGTGGCCGGGACGGCGACCGCTGTCGTCGCTCCTGGCGGCGGCACCTGGGCCGAGACCTTGCTCGTCCTGCCGTCGGTGGTGACCTGTAGCTCGGGGAAGGTCGTGGTGGTCTGCTCCAGGTCGAGCTTGAAGTGGGCCGATGTGCCCTTCTTAACCGGCACCTCGGGGTAGTAGAAGGTCGTTACCTTGCCCTCTTTCGCGATATCCACCACAAGGGTGAACTTTCCATCCCGTACGCCTTTGACCTGGATGTCGTAAGCCCGCAAAGGATCCGCCAGCGAGGCGTATTCCGCGCCGTCGATCTCCAGGAACGTGCCAGTGGCCTGGGTCTCTTCGATCACGCCTTCGTCGTCGAAGCCGAGCGCGCCGCCGCTCTCGTCGGCGATACGCAGATGGGCATCGGAGTAGAGCGTGAAATCGACCGAGTATCCCGTGCCCTGAATGAAACTTGACCATCCACCTTCGACCTCAACGAAATCTTTTGGCGCTTTCTTCTGCCAGAGGCTCGGGTCTGGCGGCTCCTTGTCGACGAGCGCCCCGACAATCATCTGCACTCGTTTGCTGTTGGGCAGGTCGCCGTGCGCCGTCGAGTCTTTTTGTGGGTTGGTGGGATCACCCGGCTTGAAGAGTTTTTCGTCGTAGGGCACGTAGAAGGATCGAGTGGCGGTCGAGGTTTCCAGGCTCCACAGGGGCACTGTGCCATCGCCATCGTGAAAATAAGGCTGCAGCACGACCTTCCTGCCGTTGGCGAGCTCAAGGTAGCTCTTCCAGGGCCTGATGCCCGGTATCGATGTCACGAAGCGAAAGATGCGTCCCGCTTCCCAATCCTTCAGCTCGTAATGGCCCAGCGTGCGGACGCCCTGGCCAATGATTACGTACTGTTTCACGCCCGCGGGCAGCGGCTTGGGACTTTGCTTCGTTCCCACCCGAGCGCGGAAGGACGCGGCCTGCCTAATCAGGGTAGGGTTCAGACGCCACACGTTGTCCCGTGTTTCAACATAGTCATCCGTCAGTAGGCCAGGCAACAACCGGTCAGGCCTGACTTCCTCGAAGCCCTTGAAGCGAATATCATCGTATGACTCTTCAAGGGTCAGAAGCTTGCCCGAGACGCTGTCCTGGATGAAAGGCACCCAGGGCATAAGCTGGTAAGCGGCAGGCATGTTTTGGGCCAGAATCTTCATCAAGGGCTTTCGCACGAACGGGTTGCCAAACTGGTAGCCTGATATCAGGCCGTAATACACCTTGGGCGAGCCCCAATACGGGGTGCCCATTGTGATGAAGGAATCGACCTTGGAGGCCCGTTCCGCGCTGTCGTAGACGTAGTCCCTGGCGATGAGGCCGCCCAAGCTATGGGCGATGAGGATCACCTTTTTCTTGCCTGTTCTGGTTCGTATGGCGTTGATCAGTCTGTCCAGGGCGTCGAGATGCTTATGGTTGTCCAACCGCCAATCGTAGGGGAATACCTCCAGGTCGTGTTTCTCTTTCCACCCTTTTCCTTCCAGAAACTTGACGATGCTGCCATAGAAGTTGAGAGCGCCGAGCAGGTCGACTCCGGTATCCCGCAGGGCGTCGCCGACCACGATGTTGGCGCCCGTCGCGGACGCCACACCGTCGGATGCCAGGGCGAGGTCCACTCTGCTTTCGATCGGCGCCAACGGCCACAGTTGACCAGGGCCCAGGGCGGAGTCCTTGTAGAGTTTTGAGCCGGCCACGCCCGGAATGAAGATGATCGGCAGGCGCTCTTCGACTTTGCAGGCATCGTTGGCTAACAGAGCACTCGCCACCTGGGGCAGCAGCCCTTTGACCGTAGCTTTTGCCGCCTCGTTGAGCGTTTGCCCCTCCTTGGCCAGGCGGTCCTGCAGAGCATCCAGCTCCGGGCTGCTCCTGGGAGGTTTCTTGTGTGCGGAGGTCGACTTGTTTACGCTGATGTGGACCGAAACGTTCCCGCAGCGGAAAAGCCCTTCGGCGCTGGCGAGAGAGTAGATCTCACCTCCCATCGTCTCCGCCGGGACGGGGAAATTCGAGGGAATCGCCAGAACGGCCTCCTGGTCAAGTCCCACCGCCAGGGTTTCGCGCCCCTTGTACCCGCCCTGGAAATAGGCCTGCCTCCTGTTTTCGTAGATTCGCTCGAGCTCCTTGGTGGTGAGCAGGCCAGCGGCCACGCTCACATACTCCGCCCCCGGGCCCTTGCTGCCCTTCATCCAAAAGCCGCCACGCAACTCGGGGTTCGGCTTCAGCCCCAGGCTCTCCATCGCCATGGCGATCTTCTCTGCCTGTTCACGGGCGTGGGCAGGAGTGTGCGTAGCCGTCGCCGTGGGACTCAAAACGGACGAGGCGATTAAGGGGAGGATGAGTCCGAGCAGCAGCCCGATTCTGGTGAACGCGTGCGCAATTCTGCTTTTGCCAGTCATAGGAGCGATCCTCCGATCTGTGTCACGTCCACGACCATCGTAGTGCGTTCTGGCCAAACAAGCGGATATGCCTTGCCTCAAGGTCATAGTGCACGGCCTTACGACTTGGCCACCATCAGGCCCTCAGACGCTGCCCGCAGTGGATGCAGAACTTGCGGCCCGGCTCGGTGCGCGCGCCGCACTTGATGCAGAACTTGGGACCAGCAGAAACAGGCGCTGGCGGCTGACCTTCCGATGCTGCCACCGGTGCTACCCTCACCTCCGGTGGTATCACCGGTGCTGGCCCTACCTCCGGCGGCTGACCTTCCGATGGCATCACGGCGGCTGGTTTCGGCTCCGGCGGTTGCGCTTCCGGAGGCATCCTCGGTCCCACCTTAACTTCCGGCAGTTGCCCCCGCGGCGCCGCCGCCGCAGCTTCGGCCTCTGGGGGTTCCACTTCCGGTGGTATCACCGGCGCTGACTGCACCTCAGGCGGCTGTACGTGCGGCAGTTCCGCGGGCACGAGCGTCGGCTCCCAGGGCTTGGGCCTCGGGGGCTCTTGCGCCACGCGGGCGCGGTCGTCCGTTTCGCCGGAGACCGGAGCCACGACCGGCGTCGGCGGCACCTGCGCTGGCTTCTGTGCCGCGGGAAGCACGGGTTCGGGGGGCCGCGCCTGTGCGGCCGGAGCTACCGGAGCGGCCACGGTGACTACCGAGGTCAGGTTTCCGGCCGAGTCGTAGGTGTACGCCGTCTTCGCGCCGCTCCCATAGGTCACTCCGATCAGGCGGTTGAGCTCGTCGAAAGTGTACTCTATGCTTAGAATAATATCGGACACAGCATCCGCTCCTTTCTGCTTGCTATGGAGCCGTACACGTCGTGTTTCCAGTTCCCTGGAGTAGCTCGATCACATCCGAGGTCTCCGACGCTCCCTCAACCTGCTGCTTCATTCCCCGTACCACGATGCCCCCGATGTTGCCCTTCCCAAGGTCTACAGCGTTTTCTCCCGAGGTCTTTATTAGCTTCGAAACCGGCCCGTACGCGCCTTCGGCGACCACCCCGACAGTTCCGGCAGACTGCTCCAGAACCTGTCCCGGCGTCGGGACCTGAGGAGGAGGAGCATCGGGCGGCTTATTCAGCGCTTGATTGATGGACCCGACGATTCCACCCGGCCCCCCAAGCTTGTTGCCCTGTTGTTGCGCTTTGTGATAGGCGATCCCCGCGCCAAGCAGGAATAGGAAGACCCCCAACGCTACCGTGGCCTCCGTTCCCTCCGGGTCGATGTTGGTAACCGGGTTGTTTCCCCCGTAAGCGTAGAGGTTCACTCCTCCGGCGAACCCGATGGGGTCCTTCTGCACGAACCGCCCGGCGTGTGAGTCATAGTAGCGATTCTTCATGAAGAACAGGCCATCGCCTTCATCCATGACCCCGTACTCGCCAACATAGGTGAAGGGATTATCGTCGGCGGAGCCAGACCGATTGGTGACAGTGCCAAAGGGGCTGTAGGCGTACGCCGCCACGACCCTTCCCTCCGAGTCCGTCAGGGCCAGGGTGTTGCCAGTCTTGTCGAAGTGGTAGAACTGGCTCCCCTGGTGCGGGATGACCCGCGCCACCAGAGCCAGGCCCCGGTAAACATAGCAGGCCACCACGCGTCCACTATCATCCGTCTCGAACATGAGCCGGCCGATGCTGTCGTGATGATAGTTTCTGGCCGACGCGCCTTTGGCCACTCGCGTTCGGTGGCCCAGGGCGTCGTAGCTGTATGAGGTCGTCTGGCCATCACGGCGAATCTGCACCGGCCGATTCTCCGCATCGTAGGCGGCGCGCCACTTCCCGTTGCCGATTTCGACCAGATTGCCGTCGCCATCGTAGACGTAAGCGTCGGACCCTCGGGTCACGATCTGATTCGCGTCATTGTAGGTGGTGGCAACCGATATCGCTTCGGGGAGCGCCTCCAGGGGCAGGACGGCCGATTCACGTGTGATCTTTCCATCGCTGTTGTAGGCGAACCTGATGAACTTCTCCGACCCTCTCTGGTGCACGATCTCGGTGAACACCCGGTTGGCGTTGTAGCGGTAGGCGCTGGCCGTGCCGTTGGAGCGTGACTCGCCGAGCAGGTTGCCCGCCGCGTCGTAGGCCAGGGACACGGAGGCATTCCCCCAGGCGATGCGGCTCACGCGGTCCCGTACATCGTAGGCGTATTCGACGACCATCCCACCCGGGTAGGTGATGGTATGGACGTTGCTCGCGGCGTCGTACGAGAAGGATAGCCTCAGGCCGTCCGGATAGACGATGGAAATCACTCGACCGGCGCCATCATACGAGTAGGCGGTCTCGCCGCTGGAATCGCGGGCCGCGCTGAAGTTGCCAACCGCGTCGTACTGGAAGACGGCGACCTGAACGCCGTCGCATGATTTCGACGTCAGCCGGCCATCGGCATCGTAAGCATGCTTGATCCTCCCACCACGGGCGTTGGTTATCGTGTCCAGACGACCCAGCGCGTCCCACGCCAAGCCCCTGGCGGCTCCGAGCGGATCGGTTACCTGCGTCACCAGAGCCCGCGCGTCATAGGTAGAGCGCGTTCGATGGCCCCGCTGGTCCTCGAGGGAGAGCAAGTTGCCCCCCCGGTCGTAGCCCATCTGCAGCGCCTGGCCGGTGGGATCCGTGAACCGAGCCAGTCGGCCGACGTCGTCGTAGGTCAGGGTCCAGCGCCTGCCCAGAGGATCGACCGCCGCGACCAGCCGGCCGTTGCGATCGTAGCTGTAGCTGCTGCGATTCCACATCGCGTCGATGTGCTGCTGGATGCTCAGGGTTTCGCCGCGCACGTATTCGGTTCGGTTTCCGTTCTCGTCGATCGTGGCTATCCCCGCGCAGCAATCGTAGAGGTGCGTCCTGCTGGAGGCATCGGGATGAACGACCTGGGTCAGCCGGTTGTTGCGGTCGTACTGAGCCTGGGTGGTATTCCCGCGAGGGTCGGTGATTGACCGCAGCGCCAGACCTTGCTCGTCGTAGGCAACCCCTATGGTGTCCCCGACCGGACTGGCGACCTCGGCGAGATTGCCAAACCGATCGTAGCCGAAAGTGGTCCTGTTGCCGCCCGGGTCGGTCGTCGCGACGAGGAGTCCCCTGGCGTCGTAGTCGTAGGTCGACGCCCTCCCTGTGGGCGAGGTCATCCTGACCAAGCGATGCTGCTGGTCGTAGGCGTAGCGCGCAGCCCCTCCCAGCGGATTGGTCGCCGAGACCAGGTTGTCGTGCGCGTCGTAAGCGCGCGACCACGAATTGCCCAAGGGATCCGTGATTCTGATGACGTTGCCCCTCGCGTCGTACTCCCTTTGAATCATCTGGCCGTTGCGACCGCTACTGCTCACCCTGAGACCCCGGGCATAGCCGAACTGGACGACGCTCCCCGCCGGGTCCACGATCCGCTCGGTGAGCCCCTCCTTCGTGCTGCAGTAAAGGGTGGCCTTCCCTTCCGGATCGACGACTCTAACCTGCCGCGGGTCGACCGAAGCCATCTCGTAGCGAGTGGTGTTTCCTTCCGCATCCGTTACCCCGGCGATGCGCTTGCTCTGCCCACCTGCCTGGTACACAAACGTGGTGGTCTTGCGACTGCCGCCCACGATCATTCGAACGAGGTAGTGCTCGGCATCGTATTCGTAGTTGGTGACGACACCCTGCAGATCGACCACCTGCGCCAGGTTACCCCGCGGATCATAAGCGAACTCCGCCCGGTGGCCGCCCGGGACGACGAGCGAGGAGCAGCGCCGCTGGCCGTCGTAGGCCAGGTGAGTGGATCGGCCCGAGGCGTCAGTAATGGCCGTAATGGTTCCGTCCTGGTTGTAGCTGATCTCGACCAGGTTTCCGCTGTTGTCGGCGATGGAGACCAGCCGGGCAGCGCCGCCCGGGGATTTGTCGTAACGGTATACCAGGCGAGTGTCCTTTTCGCTGAAAAGCCAGTATCCTCCGTGATCGACCAGACGATCAAGCTTTCCGTCGACGGAAACCGCTTCGCGCGGAGCTTGCGGGTTGTCACGGCCAGCCGAGGCGCCTGCTTGGTACCGCAGCCTCTGGCCCGAGCCCTTCCACAGGACGATCGTGTCGCCGGTCTGAGCGATGCTGGACTCGTAGGCGAAAGCCCAGCTCCGCCCAAGGATTCCGGACCGGCCTGGGCCAGCGCTGTAGTTGAGCTGAATCTTGACGGTTGGCCCCAGCCCCCGGGAAGCGAAGATCGTGTCCTGGATAACCAGACTGAGGCTCGCCGTATTCACCCAGTGGTTTGGCAGACCCTGCCCTCCGCATAGGCCCGGCCCCTGGCCACCGTGGAAGTGCGTGAACGGGTTGTCTCCCGGCCCCCCCATGGCGTCCAGAAGGTCCCAGATATCGGCGCCCGGGGCTCCTTCGGTCGCCTCGGAAAGGTCAAGGTTTACGGCGCTGGCCACCTGGGCGATGGAGATACCCAGGATGCCGGCAATAATGGCGAGGATGCCTCCCACGATGGCCACCACGGCGTTGTAGCCCGCGGTCTGCAAACAATCGACCAGGCTCGAGCAGTCGTGCGCCAGGGCGACGTCGGGCGGGACCGCGCCCATGACGAGCGCGAGGCCCAGTATCGGTAACAGCCTACGCATAGCGCCCTCCTTTCCGCAAACCGGCGCCCAGTACGATTCCCCACAGCCCGTGGCCAACTATCCCCGTGGCCAGGAAACCAGGGTCGTCCAGACGCGCCTGAAGAAAGGTCGGATAGGCGGCCATCATCAGGCCTTGCAATATCATCGCCCAGACGAAACCGGCAATCGGGCCGCCGCGCGGCCGCACCAGGGCGAACATCATCCCGAAGCTGATCCCGTTCCAGAAGTGATAGGCCCATCCGGCGGCCAGGGACGCGGGGTCCGTCGCGGGAAGGCCCGTGATGAGCTGGCCGAAGATCGGCATGGCACGAAATGGATCGAAAGTGAAGCCAAAGATCAGCTTCAGTAGCGGGCGGATCGCGTCGTAGGCCAGTGTCGCGGCCAGCCCCCACGCGCCACCCATCAGCAGTCGCCCGGCAAACAGATGCAGCCGCTGGTAGCGCCTCGTTCGCAGCAGCGCGAGGATGACCAGCACCGACGCCGTGGGCATCACCACGAACGGCGCCGTGAAGGACATGGGGACCGGCCCGAAAGTGTGCGCCAGCACCGCCGCGCCGGAGGCTCCGGCCAGCGCCACCCCCAGCGCGATCTCGTGCGGCAGCAACCTTGGCTCATCCAATCGGTCACGATACGTTCCTGCCTTCAAACGATCATCCTCCCCCCTGTCGTTTTTTGACCATCTCCCGCACACCGGCCAGCAGGTCGCCCGCGCGAGGCGCCAGCGCCAGATAGCTGGTGGCCAGCGCCACCAGGACGATGACCTGCTCCTTCAAGGTCTCCTGCGACACCCGCTGTTGATAGGTGATTATCAGCGAAAGCGCCAGAGGAACCAGCATCGCCGCCACAAACCGCATCCACCGTGGAAAGCGATCTCGAAAATCAAAGAACGCGCCGAGGGCGCGCTGCACGGCCGGCCCGTACCGGCCCACTGCAAAGGTGAAAAGGCCCACGACGGCCGGGAACACGTTCTGAGGAAGCAGCCCCGATCGACCGGGCGCCGCGTCGTGCACGCCGGCCCAGGCCATGGTGAACAGCGCGGTCGCCGCAACAGGGCCGACGAGGAAACGCGCCTCCGTGTGCAACCTCGGCATCAGCGTCTTCAACCACGCCGTCACCGTTTGGCGCATGACGATCAGCAGCACCATCAACCCTACCGGGCCGAACACCGAGAGGGCGGCGACCTTCATCGAGCAAACGTACATCGCGAACGAGCCGGGCACCACCCCGACGCAGTTGCCCTGCGGCACGAAGGCGTTGATCGTGCGCGCGGGCAGGCCGAGCGGCCACCAGCCTAGCAGGGAGACCAGGGCGCCAACCACGAACACGACCCCTGCCGCCGCCAGCCCCGTGGGCTCCCTGTTGACCGAACGGAGAAAAGGCGCCAGCGTGCCCTCGACGAAACCCGGGCCAGGCTGCACTGCCGGCGGTGTAGCCACCGAAGCAGAGGAGCTGGCAGGACCCGCCGCCGAGCCGACAGGCGCGCCGCATTGCCCGCAATGGCTCACTCCTTCGGCCAGTGCGGCCCCGCAGGAAGCGCAGGTGCTCCCTTCCGGCCTGCCGCCGGGTGCCAGGGTCGCCCCGCACGAGCCGCAGAATCTGTTTCCTGAGGGGTTCTCAGCACCGCACTTCGAGCATCTCACGGTTCACCTCCTGGTCGTATTTAATTGCTCTTCGGCGACTGCTCGAAAGCCGAGATGGAGCTCCCTCCGCCCGTGCGGGATCGAGGTCGCGCAACTCCTCACACTTCTCTCTAACCCCCGATGCGACGCGCGCAGTCGACGCAGAATTTCCAGCCGGGCTCCGAACGGGCGCCGCAGTGAATGCAGAACTTGGGGCGTTCCCGCGGGAAGATGCTCTTGGTTTGGCTTCTTCTGCTCATCGGATCACTCCTGACGCATATCGCAGATCTAACCGGTTCTCCTCAAGCTGGCGCACGCTCCATCTCGCAGCCGTCGTCACTTGGGACAGCGTTCCCCTTCCCGATAATATCCCTGCTGGATGTCCACATCTCGCTGGCCTCCAGCGTGTGCCCGATACCCATAAGCGTTGCCGAGCTCAAAGAAAAGGTTCTGGCACTGTTCGCCGCTCGAGAAATCACCGCCAAGCCGGCGCCTTAGATCTTCCAATTCGCTTATGTTTTGCTGAGCACGCGAACTCCTCTCCCGGGGACTGGCGTGGGGGTCATTAGACCGGTCGCGATGTTGGTAGAACGTGTTCATCTCCCCTTGTTCCAGGGCAAGATTGGCTCGCGATAGGTTATAGCTCCAGTCGTCGGGCCGCTTCTTGAGCGCCTCGTCCATCTTTGCCGGATCCCGGTTCTGCCGGCCCTCGTCCATCAGTTTGTCCGCCTCTTGCAAGTTGTGAATCACCTTGCCGGCATCTATTGCCGCGTCGGCCTCCTCGTCGCCAGTGGAGAACCCCATCTCCCGCGTCGCTATGTTGGCCACGCCCTCCAGGTTGACACCCCCGTCGGCATTGGTAGGGTGAATCTTCTTGTAGCGCGCCCACTCCTCTATGAAATCGATCACCAGGTCGACGTCACCCTGCGTGCAGGCGGGAAGGCCGACGAGAAGAAATCCGACCATCGCGATCACGATGGCCCGCTTGAGCTTACCTATTGCTGCAGCCATTTCAGCGCCTCCTCCGTCACTGCCTGCCAGTTCGCCTTGCCCTCGAGGTTCTGCATGAACTCTTCCCGGCTCACTCCCCCGCGGGCGAACCCCGAGGCCGCGTCGACGGACGCGGTTAAGGCAAGTAGAGACTCCCCTTTCTCGTTGCGGTAGTCGATGGCCACCCGCTTGATGCCCGCCGCTTCAGCCGTCTTGCTCGTCGACAGCCGGCCCATAAAGTCTATCACTGGGTCCCGCCCTCGGGTGCTGCCGAAGCGAAATCCCCTGGACGAATCCATTACCGCGATGGCCACGCTGGAATCTTTTCCTGTTACCGGCAAGACGTAGATGTCCAAACCCTTTGTATCGACCCCGGCCCTGGCCAACTCGTCTTTCAGTTCCCTCGCCGCCTGCCGATCGGGCGTGCCCGAGAACAATCGCTCGGCTGGCGACTTCACCAGCCCAATTCGCTCCGGGACGCGGAAGAATATCGCCGCACCCGCGCCTGCCACCAACAGTAACAGCACCAGCAGCAAGGTGAAGATGAGGCAGCCCCAGCCAATGCAGCCCCGGCCCTTCTTCTGCCGCTCCGGTTCCTGCACCTCCTTCTCCCTGGCTTGCTGCCCATTCATCGGCTCCTTGCTCGGGCCGCCGGGCGCGCCAGGTCCGCTAGCGGGTGCTTCCGTTCTCGGCCCCGCCTGCCCTCCATCCGCCGCCAAAGGTTCATCCAGCCGCTTGCCGCATTCAGGGCAGAAGCGCATTCGCGAATCGGCTTCGGTCTTGCAATGCGGGCAAAACTTGCGGCCAAGGTCGGCGCCACACTCTCCGCAAAACCTCGCCTCGGGCTCCGCCTCCGTGCCGCACTGTGGGCATTTCAACTTTGCACCCCCTCTTCTCCCCAGGACAACCCCGAGGGTACGGTACTGCCCTTGATACATCTCCAACCGAGAGACCGTTAGGTAACAAGATAACCGGCAGAAATCCGGTCGTAGAATCACGTCTGTTTTGCTCTATTGAGTGTTTTCAAGTGTGAATGAAGGCCAGGCTGACACGCGTGTGCGTGCCAAACTAGGGAATTGGATTCAACGATGAATACGCGGAGGAACCGCCCGTCCCCACCCCGCCACGGCGTTGAGCGGAAGTCACGATGATGCCCAGAGGATCGTTCGCCTGGGCACGTTGCTGATTCGTGACGAACATCGTCGCCATCGTGCCTCGGCGCACTCCAGCTACAATTAACGAGCCCATTCTACGCCATCGGCGAGGAGGAATCAAGGTCTAATTTGGCAACCTCTCGCTTGAATTCAGGCCACGGCCATGCTATATAGCGTGAGGCCAAGTGGAGCCAGGTGACAAAGATTCACCGCTTGTTGCTCGCTCTCGCTGGTGTGATTTGGAGACGACACAATGCTGACCGATTACATACAGGCGGCCATGCGCAGCGCCTGCTACGAGATCATGCCAGACAGCGGCACTTACTACGGAAGAATTCCTGGCTTCCAGGGGGTCTGGGCAAACGCTCCAACGCTCGAGGCGTGCCGACAGGAACTGCAGGAAGTGGTCGAGGATTGGATTCTTATTGCCCTACGTGAAGGGCACCAACTACCCGTGGTTGAAGGCATAGACCCTACTTCTTCCTCTCCTTCGGCTTGAGTCCTCCCATCAACATCTGGCGGAGTTGCTCGCCCGGCCCGGGGATCTCAAGCGGTGTGGGCGCCTCCTGGACTCGTCCGCTCAGCCACTTATCTCTCGCCTCCCTTGCGGCCGTAAAGATGGCCTCCAGAGAAGCGCCCCCCACCTCGATGGCTCGCCGCGTGTCGGCCAGCTCGACGATGTAGCCATCGAGCCAACGCATGATGCTCTCGCGGTTTGTCTCGCAAACGTCCCGGTGGACGACGGCGTCCCCGCTGGCAAGGCGCGTCGTATCGCGGAAGCCACTGGCCGCGACCCTGCTCATCTCTCGCCAGACATAGCTCTTGGCAGCCGTGTTGACAAGTGCGGTCGCGGCGATGAAGGGCAGGTGGCTTACCGCGGCCACGAAACTGTCGTGCTCGGCGGCCTCGATGAAGTAGGGCTGGGCGCCAATGGCCGAGACGATGCCCGCCACGGTTTCGACAGCGTCGGCGCTGGCTTTGGCAGAGGGAGTGAGACAGTAGGTGCAGCCGGCGAAGAGATCGGCGCTGGCTTCGTCGATACCCGATAGCTCGCTGCCGGCCATCGGATGGCCGCCAACGAAGCTCACCCCGTTTGGAAGCAGCTCGTCGGCACAGCGCAGGACGTGCTCCTTGGTGCCGCCCACATCCGTAACTATGCCACCTTCAGGCAGGTATGGAGCAACCTGTCGAAAGATGGTTTCGATGGCACCAACCGGCGTGGCGATGACGACGAGTTTGGCTTTTTCGACGGCGGCGGGCAGGTTCCACTCCGCGCGATCGATCGCGCCGCGCTGGCGCGCTTTGTTGGCGATCTCGTGCCGCAGGTCGTGGCCGACGATTTCCGGCCCCAGTCTCGCTCGGCGCAGCGCCATGCCAAGCGACCCGCCGATCAGTCCCAGGCCGATAATGGTTATTCTCGCCATTGGTTTCCCCACCTCAAACAATTCGGCACTAAACCTACCATTTGTAGGGGCGGGTTTCAAACCCGCCCTACGACGCCGATTGATTATGATCAATTCTGCCCATCTACCTGCCAGAGGGCGTGAGCCAATGGATCCTGCGAAGGACTATGGTGACCCAGCACCAGCTCCACAACACGGGCCGACGAGCCGGCCTGGCGGAGCACAGATGCTCCCAGACCGGCGTGATGGCGATGGACCCAGAACGGATAGCGCCAGCTTCCTTTGTCGTGTGAAGCGATTGCGGACAGCAGCCGCGGCGCCAGCGCCTTTAAGAGGACGATGGCCACACGGTGCCAGACGCCCAGTCCCACGCCGCCCTTGCCTACGTCGTGCAGCAACGCCGCCTGGAGCAGTGGCTTGTCTTCGTAGCCCGCGCGCCGCAACTCAACGAAAACGTTGAGGCAGTGTCGCTGATCTTGCACTGGCATAGCCCGGAACAAACGTAACTCCGCCGGACCAAGATACTGACGTAATGGCGGCAGTTCCTCGGGCTCTACCTTGGCCGCTACGGCCGCGATGAATTGGCGAAAGCGGTAACGGGTGCCCACGCTAGCCGTAAACCGCTCCGCCGGCGATAAGCCAGTACCCTATACGCATCAGGGGCCCAAGGATCATCCCGAGGACATTCAATCGAAAATATGGCCCGACGAAAATGACCAGCATGAGGATCGCTGGGCCGTAGGTCTCCAGAGAGGAAAGCGCGTAGGCTTGTCTGTTAGGAAGAATCCCCTGCAAAACTTTGAAGCCATCCAGAGGTGGAATCGGGATCATGTTGAAAACCGCAAGAGCGATGTTTAGCAGCACCATCATCCTGAAGACAAAGAATACGGTAGGGTCGGGGATTAGGTCGAGGCGCATAGGGATAGCCAGGAAGGAGGCCAGCACCAGGTTGGAGAGCGGGCCGGCCACCGACACCATCGCCATACCCGTCTTGGCCCCGTTGCGCAGATTGTACGGATTCACCGGCACCGGCTTGCCCCAGCCTATGCCAAAGCCGGAGATCGTAGTTATCACGATCATCAGCGTTCCCAGTGGATCCAGGTGCGCCACGGGATTCAGCGTCAGCCGGCCGAGGTACTTTGCAGTAGGATCGCCCAGCCTGTAGGCCATCAGCGCATGGCTTGCCTCGTGAACGCTGATGGAAAGGATGATGGCCACAAACACATAGGCGTAATAGACGAGTTCGTTCATCAGTTATCCTTATTGTCATCGGCCGTCTTGCGAAAACGGGCCGTGCATTATTATAGCACAACGCTTGGCGACGGCGCACAGCAGGCGCGTATGAGCACGGCAAACTGCCTGAGATCTGGCCGCGAAAGGTATGGACAACTGGCCAGTTCTGGTGTATAAAGTTACATATTGCCGTGGCGAAGGAGGGTGAGCAATGAACGAGATGCGCGATAAGGCCGAGATCGTGGCGCTTCTGGACAGGGCAGAAGTTGCGGCGGTGGCCACTTCTTCTGGCAAAGGGATGCGGAACCGGATGATGCATTTCGCGGTCGACGATGATTTGAACGTGTACCTGGCGAGCATAAAGGGCGATCCCAAGATGCTGCAAATAACCCGGCAGCCTTCCATCGCACTGCTCGTCTACGAAAACACGGGGGACATCAACGAGTCGCGAGAGGTCGAGATCTCCGGGCGGGCGGGCATCGTCCAGGACGAGGAGGAAAGGCAGAAGGGCCTCGCCGCCAGCGCCAGGAAGTCGCCGGTCGTCAAGTATCTGGTGGAAACGGGTAACTCGGGGATGCTGGATTGCATCAAGGTGGCGCCCGACACCGTCAAGTACCGGGTCTTCAAGGAGATCGTGCAGGGCAAGCCGCCGGCGGTGTTGGAGTTCCCCCAAAACCGTGTCGAGGAGAGCGACCTGGACGCATTGAAGGCGAAGGTGAGAAACTGGCAGGTGGCAGTGCGGGTGCCGTTTTTGACGGCGAGTATCGTGCCCATCCTGCTCGGGACCGCTATTGCCGCTGTGACGGTGGGTCTGGTGCGCTGGGACCTATTCCTGCTCACGCTGTTGGCCGGCCTCTGCATCCAGGCCGGCACGAACGTGATCAACGATTACTTCGATCATAAGAGCGGAAATGATGAGGTCAATCGCGAGTTCGTCAGACCCTTCAGCGGCGGCAGCCGCGTGATTCAGTTGGGCCTGCTCAGCCCCGTCGAGGTGCTGGCCGGCGCTCTGCTTCTTATCTCGATTGCCTGTTTGATCGGCATCTATCTTGGTTTGGAGCGTGGGCCGTGGATCTTCGCCTTCGGCATCGTCGGAGTGGTTTCCGGCGTCTTCTACACGGGCAAGCCATTCGATTTCGCCAGTCGAGGGGTGGGCGAGTTGCTGGTGGGACTGAATTTTGGCGTGCTGATGACGCTGGGCGCCTACTATGTACAGGCGCAATCTCTGAGCTGGGTCCCCGTGGTCGCCGCAATCCCCGTCTCGCTGCTTATCGCCGCCGTGCTTTACATCAACGAGTTTCCGGACTACAAGGCCGACGAGGCCGTTGGCAAACGCACACTGGTCGTGAGGCTCGGCCGCGCGCGCGCCGCCGCGGCTTATTGGGCGCTCGTGGCCGCTACCTACGTATCGATCCCGGTCGGCGTCCTTATCGGGTTCTTGCCCACGGCAACGCTATTGGCGCTCGTTACTCTACCCCTTTGCGTGCGAGCGGCGCAACACGCCCGAAAGCACCATTCCAGCTCGTTCGACTTGATCCCCGCCAACGCGATGACGGTGATGGCACATCTGGTGACCGGGCTGGCGCTGGCGCTAGCCTTCGCGTGGGAAGGGCTTGGCGCCCAGGGGATCGTCTACGTGGCCGGCGTTGGAGTGGCTTTTGCCGCCTTCAGCGTCTGGATGTACTGGCACATCGAGCACCAGAAAAGGGTCTTCCTGGGCTTGAAGCAGACCACGGGGGCGTAGTGCAGCGTCCGGGTGTTGTCAGTCGGAAATGGACAGGAGACGCACGCCGTCCATCGGGTAGTCCCTTGGTGTTGTCGGTGACGATAACGGCCTCCTTTTCCTGGGCGACCGCCGCGATAATAACGTCTGTGGTCGATAGCACCCTACCCTTGCGCGCGAAGTCGAATCGTAGGCACCCTGCATGCCGGGCGGCCTGCGCAGTCACATCCCAGTAAGTCAGGGTGCTGAAGAACTCGTCCCAGACACCTCGTTGCGCAGGTGGAACTCCAGCGTAGAACTCCGCGACGTTGATTGCGCACACTGCCAACTCGTCGCCGCCTTCGCTGAACCCAAGGATGCGCGAGCTTGCTGGCTCCCGCCCCTTGGCGAAGTCGATGAGCGCCGTCGTGTCCAGGAGGTAGCGCATCACTTATCTCCGAGGGTGCTGCGTACACGGGTCTCGTCTGCCTGTCGAGAGGCTCGTACCCACTCGGCAGCGGATTCGCTCGTTTCCCATCCCGGCACATCGACATCGGCCAAAGAGCCCACTACCTTTCTGGCCGCCTCGACCAGTTGCACGCGTCTTAGCTTCTCCTCCACAGCCTGGGCAAAGAACCTACTTCTGCTGCGACGTCCGACC
Source organism: Chloroflexota bacterium (assembly GCA_016210495.1). Next base: position 44,744 of record JACQUC010000100.1, on the reverse strand, counting down.
AGATCGTCGACGTAATCGACCAGCTTCTTTGGAACCACGACGTGAGTCCTCACCGTTGCCTTCACATATCCACTCCCACGATGGCCTTAACTATGGGACTAATATATCACATCATTGTATCGAGCAACTGTTCTTTGCTTCGTCCTTGTATCTGTTCAGACTTCCACTTCCTTTTCAACCTACAGGACGCTCAGTTGGTCGTCAGTCGGTTTATTGACACGTAGTTTACACTTGCGTTGAGGGTGGATGTGGTGGACGTGGATCTGGAAAGTGCAAGCCGCGAGGAATTGGTTCGTCTCGTCCAGCAACTGCTAGAACGCGTGCTGTTTCTTGAACCACGGGTTAAGGAGGTGGAAGAGCATAATCAGCGATTGCGCCGAGAGATCGAGCGTTTAGGCGGAGATGCGGATGGCAAGAAAAAGCCTGCTTGGGCAAAGGAAAATCGGCCCCAGGGCGAAAAGAACGAACGTAGGAAGCGAGCCAAGGGATTCGCGCGGCGACTCGACAAGCCGACCCATCGAATGGAGCACGCCTACGCTGAGTGTCCCCACTGCCAGAGCCCTCTGAAAGGTGGCCGAGAGGTCTCCCGGCGGCAGGTGATCACGTTGCCGCGAATTCGAGTCAGGGTGACCGAGCATGTGGTTGTGGAGCGAAAGTGCCCGAAGTGTGGGAATGTTTGCGCACCGAAGGACGAGGTGGCGAAGCTGACGGTAGGGCAGCAAAGGGTTGGCATCTCAGTGCAGAGCGAACTGGCCATTCTACGGGAGGAAGAACGGCTGCCATTTGGAGTAATCCAAAAACTTCTGGCTCGTCGGTATCGCCTGCACCTGAGCGTAGGTGAACTGGTGGCACTGATGCAGGGGTTCTCGGCGCGGGGGAAAGACGCATACAAGCAAATTGAGGAAGAGCTGCGAGCCAGTCCAGTGGTCCACGGAGACGAAACCGGATGGCGGGAAAATGGGCGTAATGGTTATCTGTGGGGTTTCAGCACGCCAGAGGTGCGCTATTTTCTGTATCGCAAGAGCCGAGGTGGGTCAGTGGTACAGGAGGTGCTGGGGAAAGAATTTGGCGGGGTGCTGGTTACCGACTTCTATGGTGCGTACAACGTCCATCAGGGCAAGCACCAGCGGTGCTGGGTGCACCTTTTGCGAGATATCCACGAGTTGAAGGAGCGACATCGTTCGGAATCGCCCGAGGACAAGGTAGTGCAGGACTGGGCGGCTGAAGTGCGGAAAGTTTTCGACCGAGCGAAAGCGTACACGGGTCCGGATGAGCAGTTGCCGGCGGGGCTGCAGGATGCTGAGCGCGAGAAGAAGCAGCAGCAGTTTCAAGAGGAACTATGGGGGCTGTGTGCCGAGCACGTCCGGAAGGGAAAGCCGATGAGTACGCTGTGTGAGCGGGTCGAAAGGTTTCTACCGGAGTTGTTCATGTTCGTAGCTGACCCAAGAGTGCCTGCCGACAACAATGCCGCGGAGCGAAGCTTGCGACCGCCGGTCGTGAGCCGAAAGATAAGCGGTGGCACGCGTTCTGAGAAAGGCAGCGAGACCAAGGGCATTATGGCATCGCTATTCGGTACGTGGCATCTGCAGGGGCGAGACCTACAAGAGGCCTGTGGGGAGATCCTTACGGGGAGGACAGACAGATTCTCACGCGCCCGCCCAGCACAAGGCCCCGCTCCCTAGTCCTCCGCTTGCTCCCCACACAAGGCAAAGATAACTTGCCTGCTCCATACGTCGCCGAATGGGCGAAGTCCGGATGCGCGTCAGAATTTCGCGCCGAATGGGACCGGGAGTGTGTCGCAAATGACTGGTCCAAAAGGCGGGCTGTCTGTGTCACTGGCAGGCGTAGTCCTCCCGTGGAAGGAGGATTTGGGGAATGCGCGGCCGAGTGGGAAGACGCACACCTTATTCCACGAGCGCGGGCGGGTTTCCCCACACCCGCCACAACCACCCCGCCAAAAACCCGCCTCTACGGCTACTGTTTCATCCCGCCGCGCAGCGAAGCTAGTGGAGTGTGGCCGAAGAAATGCAAGGAATTGAGACCATCCTTTCACTCAGAGCCTGTGATTAAATTGATTTTGGCACCGAAAATGGCCCTGAGACCGGCGCTATGTTATTGAGCTACAGGCCATTTTTGCCACCAATTTCAATAAAATCACAAACTCTCAGCCAATCGTCAAACCGGTTGCGGGTCCAAGACCAGGAGAACGGATGAGCCCACAGAGCGTTGTATTCTCGCGAGCTTGCGTCCAAATGTTCGATCATGGTCTGGCGAGCGTCCCAATGACCTCGATTGACATAGCGGGCACTGAAGGCACGCAGCAGCAGTTCCGCCTGGTTCAGCCAGGAGGCACGCGGCGGAGTCAGGCGAACGCGAACCCACGGCTTGCGGCTGGCAAGCATCGCCAGTGTTTCCCCAGCGATATGGCTGGCTCCGTTGTCCATTACCAAGTAGATGCCTTGCGCCCAGGAGTATTTATCCAACAGACGTTGTACCGCTGGACGAAAGCTCTCGCTGTCATTGCGCTCCAAACACTCGGACCAAAGCAAGCCATTATGGAGCGTCATCGCTGCCAGAAAGTTCACTATCCCGTGGCGCACGTAGTCAAACTCCTGCTGCTCGACTTGGCCGGGAATCATAAGCCTCACCGGTCCATCCCGTTCGAGAACCTGCAGATTGGGTTTCTCGTCAAGACATACGACCAGGATGCCGCGCTCCAAAAGCCAATCGAGGCGCTCGTAGCACCACAGCACCCGGATCGCTCGCTGGATCGCCGACTCATTCCACACTGTCGTCTTCCAATAGCGCCATCGATGCGGCTGCAACGTAGCCGCTGCGAGGATGCGGGCCACCGTCCTGTAGTGAATCGTGTCGATAATCTCTTGTCTGGTGACCTCCCGCTGCAGAGTTCGCGCCGACCAGTGGGTCAAACTCAGTCCGTGATCGCCAGGCTTCGAACAGGCCGGATTCTCTATCCGCACTCGCGCCAAGGGGGGAAATCTGCTGCGGGCGACCTGGCCGGGCAGCATCGTAGACCGCTTGGAGGCCCCGTTCGTCGTAGCGACGGGCTATTCGCCAGACTGTTGCCTGATCCCGATCCACACGCCCGGCTATCGAAGCGGTCCGACCACCGGCAGCCAAACCGAGCAGGATACTCGCCCGCTTCGCCACACGTTGCTCGGTCTTGTCCCTACGAACCAGTGATTCCAAGACAGGGATGTCCTCTGGATGCAAGTACACTTCGCGGGGCTTGCGTCCTCTCATCAGGCACCTCCTGGAGCGATGGCGGCCAGGCCCGTGGCCTAGTCGCACCTGGATGTTCCGGGCAAAGTCTGAACAGATACTGGAAATCAAAAGGATTGACAAGAATAACATAGCGATGGTATCATAATGGCCGACACTCACCTGGTCGATGCTGCCGCTTGGGTGTCGCCCATTACTTCGCGCTCCAACGGAGCAAGTCAGCGGGCCAGCGTAGACCCTTTGTGCGCCCTGATGCGCGTATTGCCACTTCTGTGACCACGTACTATACCCTGGTGGACCCTATGGGCACAAAACGGCCCCATCGATTGTGGTAGCACGTCTTTGTCGATTCCCGCGTGTGTTTGACAAGTGTCCGTTTTCAGCATAGCTGTCGATCCATTTCCGGAAGCCATTCTTTTGGAAGGAGGGTGCGCGTGGGACCTGCTAGCAAGACGCCTCGATACGCGCGACTGATGATCGAAGGTTTGACAGAGGCGGGTGTCAGCATCGTCACGGCATTGCCAGAATCCCTGCTGCGCAGTTTCTACCGGCTGGTGGCGGAGGAACCTGGCATCAGGTACATACGCGTGAGCAACGAGGCGGATATGCCCGGCATCGTGACCGGTGCCTACCTTGGGGGCAAAAAGGCTGTGATGGTGATGGAGAACTCGGGCATCCGCCAGGCGTGTGAGCCAATCGGTCGGCTCGCCTTTGATAGTCACATACCTATGGTGATGATCATGCCGTACCGAGGGGACGTCGGCGAGGCCAACTGGTGGGGACATTCTCACGCCTGGACGATGGAACCCATTTTGAACGCGATGCGCATTCCGTATCGAGTCATTCGGCAACTGGATGAGATCAAACCGAACATCAAGCGCGTGCTCCGCCACGCGGACTCGAGCCAGTGGCCCGTCGCGTTGATTCTTGCCGGTGACTGTCTGGAGGTACCGTCGCATGCAGCGGATTGAGGCGGTTCGTGCGCTGGCGTCCCTCGTCACTCCCGAGGACCTTTTCACTCTAACCATTGGGGCGGTGCAGGATGATTGGTGGAACTACCGGCCCGGTGGTGTCTACAACACCTTTTCGCCTGGTGCTCTGGGCTCTATAACCTCGGTGGCACTTGGTCTGGCAGTTGCGCTGCCTAACCGACGAATCGTCGCTCTCGACTCTGACGGCTCGACGTTGATGAACGCCGGCATCCTGTGCACCCTAGGCAATGAACGCCCTCCAAACCTGACGGTGATTGTGTTCGACAACGGAATGTACGAGTCCATCGGAGGACCGCCCACGCTCACAGCGTTCAACGCCGATCTCGCGAGAATGGCTGAAGCGGCCGGCTGCATCAATTGTATTTCGGTTGGAGACGTGGACAGCTTCTCAAGCGAAGCGCGACGGCTCCTGAGCGACGGAGAAATGGGCTACCTGGTAGCGAAAATAGACCCTGGAGAACACGTGTGGCCCAGGGAGAAGCGGCGTGTCACCAACGGAGTCGAGGACAAGTATCGGTTCATTCGCTACGTCGAGGAACTGGAGGGCATTCCGATTATGCAGGGCCCTCCGTAGCGGAACCCGGCTGGCTAGCAAGTGATGAGCTATTTTGACGCGGATTCCAAATATTGAGGAGGGAGTTATGGGCCCTGCCAGATTCCAAACGGCGACGGTATTTCTTGTTGCGATGGCCTTGTGGTTGAATGGCTGTACTTCGGCAGCGCCGCCCACGTCCACCCCGGCGCCCCAGCCGACCCAGCCGCCCAAGGCGGCTGAACCCGCGAAGCAGCCTGAGGCTCCAAAACCCGCTAAGGAGGCTGAGTCGCCGAAACCCAGCAAGCCTGTCGAAGCACCGAAGGCGGTGGCAAAGCCTGCTGAGGTCAAGCTGGCTATTCCAACCAAGACCCTGGAGTTCTTGCCTTTCTACGTCGGAATTGAAGCAGGTATCTTCAAAGAAGAAGGGCTGGGGCTGAGCGTGGCCGTTATCCCTGGTCCCACTTCGGTAGCGGCCCTGAACTCAGACCAACTGGATTTCATCGCCCCGGTCGGCGCGGCGCTGCGGAACGCGGTCAAAGGGATGCCCATCAAGGTGATCGCTTTTCACGTGACCGATCCCCCGTGGGAGCTAGTAGGCAAGCCGGAACTGACCTCCGTCACAGAGCTAAGGGGAAAGGTTGTGGGCATTACCTTCCGGGGTGGGAGCATGGATTATACCACCAGGGAGTTGCTGAGCGCTTACGGCATGGACCCGGAGAAGGACCTCACCGTGTTCCCAGCCAGTGACGTTCTTGCGGCGATGCAGAGTGGCTCCGTCGACGCGGGCCTGTTGGGTCCTCCGGTTAACGCGGTTGCGAGAAAGCTCGGGTTCAAGAAACTGGACTACAAGGATGAGTACTTGCGCGAGCAGGTTCTGTCCGGCCTTGCCACCACCGATAAGAAGCTCAAAGACAACCCTGACCAGGTCAGGCGTATGTTAAGAGGTCTCTTGAAAAGCGTGCGCTACACGGCCGATCGCAAACAGGAGTCGGTGAAGGTGATGATAAAGGAGTGGGACCTGGAGCCGGAGCTCGCGTCGGCCTCCTACGACTTCGTTGCGAAAAAGTACAACAGAAACGCGACGATTCGTGAGGAGACGGTCAAGAAAGAGCTCGAACGGGTTAAGCAGGAAACAGGTATGACGGAGGACGTGCCGTTGGCGAAGCTGATGGATATGTCGTTGCTCGACACCGTGCTCAAGGAGCTCGGCCGTTAGGTGTAGAGGGGAGCCAATTGCCAAGTCAGCGCGATTCCGATGTGATACTGGAAACCGACGTGCTCGTCGTCGGCGGTGGGATCGCCGGGCTATTCGCGGCCATCAAAGCAAGGGAGGCCTACCCCCGGCTGAGTGTGCTCCTGGTCGACAAGGCGTTCCCTGGGGCAAGTGGGAGTTCGGTGTTTGCCGCCGGCACTTTGCCTTATTGGCAGCCTGGCGAGGACTACGACAACTACATCCGCGAAATCATCGAGTACAACGCCGAGTATTTGATCGACCAGGAATACGTGGAAGTAGCCGTGCGCGAGTCCTACGAGCGGTTTCAGGACCTGCTGTCCTTCGGAGTGCGCTTTCTGCGCGCTGATGACGGCAAAATCAAGAGGATTCCGGCCCTGTGCTCTCAGTATGGCCGTTGCGCCATCTTTGACGGCGGCCCAAACCTGATGTGGAGGGTACGTGCGGCCGCGAAGAAACATGAAGTCCATATGCTGGACAGAATAGTGATCACCGACCTTATGGTCGAAGATGGACGCTGCCTTGGCGCCGTCGGTTTTCACGCCAGAACCGCTACATTTCACGTTTTCAAAGCAAAGGCAACCGTCCTGGCCGCCGGATCGATCTTTTTCAATCGCGGTCCAATGGGCAGCTCGGGTGGCACGGGTGATGGCCCAGCTATGGCGTACCGAGCGGGTGTCGAGCTACGCAACCTGGAGCAGATAGGCCACGCTCAGGTTGGCCCCAAAGGCTTTGGGGGAGCGCCTGGCCTGCACGTGATCTTCGGACACGGCGGTGTCTTGGTCAACGCCAGAGGGGAACGCTTTATGGAGAGGTACAACCCCGTGCTCAAGGAAGAGTCCCGCCGATCCGAGATAGCCCGCGCCATTCTAATGGAGTGGCGCGCCGGCCGTGGACCCTGTTATCTGGATTGCACCCATCTGTCTTCGCAAGCCATCGCAGACATCAAGCACGCGCTGCCGCTGTTGACACGGATGTGGGCTACCACTGGCGTCGATATCGCCCGTCACAGGCTCGAGTTCATCCCGTACCAGTTCGGGTTATTTCATCTGGGCGGAGCCAGAATCAGAAACGCCGATGGCGAAGTGAACCTCGCGGGGCTCTGGGTCATTGGTACCAATGGGGACTTCTGCGGGGGCGCCGATTCCACGGCCGTAACCAGCTTGATTGGCTCGTCGGTTCAGGGGGCACGCGCCGGCACACGAGCGGCAGGCTTTGCGACAGATACCCCGCCGCACGACGTCGACGAAGCCCTCGTGCGACACCTCAGAGAGGACGCGCTGTCGCCCCTTCACCGCAGGACGAGCGCACAGCCTGATCCGGACCGCGTGATGCAGCGGGTCCTAGAGACGTCCCTGCGACATATCAACATTCTTAAGAGCGCAGCCGGGCTGAACACGGCTTTGAGCCACCTCGGTGAACTCGAGCAGTCCGTGCGGGAAGCGGCCGCGACAGATGCCCACCAGCTCAAAAAGGTCCACGACATCAAGAACATGCTTCAGATAGCGCGCCTGTGTGCCGCGACTTCGCTGCTGAGGACGGAGAGCCGCCAATCTCACTACCGCCTCGACTATCCGCGGAGGGACGACGCCAACTGGCTCAAGTGGATAATCGTGCGGCGTGATGGCGACGAGCCGCGCATCTGGACTGAGGATATTCCGCTGGCAAGATGGAAACACAGGCCACAAAAGAGCGTGGCCATAGTCGACGCGACTTAACCTGACGACGTGGAACGTTTTGACATCAGATTTTTGTCCGATACGACATATCGGTCCGAAACATTGGCGGAGGACGAAATTGCCCGGCTTAGACGCGGATAATCAGGTTGCTAGCCTGACGTCTTTCATAGCCGAGTACGAGCGGCAGTTCCCCGACGAGGTGGTGCACATTGGGAAGCCGGTCGACAGCCGCTACGAGGTGACGGCCGCTGTCACCAAGCTGGAGCGCCAGAGGAAGTTTCCGGTGCTGGTATTCCACAACGTTCTGATCGACGGCCTCACGTCCCCCTATCCTCTAGTCACCTTTCTTTTCTCCAGCCGCGTGCGCCTGGCCCGTGCCGCGAAAACCCTGCCGGAGCAGCTTGGCCTGGAGATCTACGAGCGCATGCAACTGTCCTCCAAGCCAGTGGCCGTCAACCGAGATCAAGCCCCTGTGAAGCAGATTGTGCGCAAAGGCCCCGAGGTTGATGTGCGCACGCTGCCTGCACCTGTTCACCATTACCTCGATCCTGGACCGTACCTTAGCGCCGGCTTTCTCACCTGCTACGATCCCGACACGGGCGTGGCGAACTCGGCGCTTCACCGCGGTTGGCTAAAAGGGCGGGACGAGATCCGCGTCGCCATCTCACCGGCCACAGACAACGCGCTTATCTACTCGAAGTATGAGGCGCGCGGGCAGCCAATGAGGGCAGCCTACTGGATTGGGCACCATCCGCTGGCCGTCGTCGGCTGCGAGTTGCACGTGCCCTCCTCACGAAGCCATTACGAGGTAGCAGGAGCTGTTCTTGGCCAACCTTTGCGAGTGGTGCCTTCGGAGACGTTGGGCGATGACTTTCTCGTTCCGGCAGATGCCGAGATCGTGATCGAGGGAATCATCCCTCCGGGCGAAAGGCGGCCCGAGGCACCGTTTGGCGAATATCCTCGCTACGTTGGCCCTCAGCGCTGGCATCCGTACATGAGAGTGACGGCGATGACCCACCGCGCAGACGCCAGTTTCCTCGACATTATGGTTGGGCACACCCACTGGGTCGCTAGTCTTGGACTCGAGGGCAAGGTCCTTGACACCGTCGGGCGGGCCGTGCCCACGACCATCAACGTGTATTTGCCTATGTCGGGCTGCGGTATCTTCCACGCCTACGTGCAGATCCGCAATCGGGTGCCCGGCCTCAGTCGTATGGCCCTGATGGCTGCGCTCACCGCGGACTACCGTATCAAGCACGCCTTCGTCTTCGACGAGGATGTCGACATCTTCGACGAGAGAGAGGTTCTGCTGGCTTTGGCCACAAGGTTTCAGGGGGACCGCGACATCGTCGTGGTCGAGAACTGCGTGGGCCCAGTTCTGGACCCCAGCGGCGCGGGAATCCTGGGCGCGAAAGTGGGTTTTGATTGCACCAAGCCCGCGTCCCCCCAGCCTTTTGCTGAGCGTCTTCGGGTGCCCGACGAAGTTATGGAGGGTGTTGATCTGAAAGACCTGCTGGGCGAGGAGACGTTGGCGAGAATACCCGTGGAGCACTTTGGCTAACCGGGAGGTTGCCGTATGACCCAAGATATCATCTATGTGCAGTGCCCCCGTTGCGCGGGCCGTTTCTACATTCATCCAGAGTTCCTTACAATCCAGGGCGCCTATTGCCACTGTCCCCATTGCGCTCAAGAGTTTGCGCCCAGCAGCCACACCGTTGCCAACGCTTGAACGCGCAGGCGAGATGGGTGGTTGGGCTCAGAGAGGAGGTGCCAGGAACAAAAAGGCTGACTTGACCGGGCGATAGGTTGTGTTGGTTTCGGCCTCGAGTGCGTCGGTACCTTTGTTAGGTCGTCGAAGAAAGGATTACCCAGTAGTTTCTAATGAGGAGGTCTTCGCGGGACATGTGCGAAAAACGTCTCAAGATCAGCATTATGCTCTGGAGCGCGATCCTGGTACTCGCTCTAGTCGTTACAGCAGCTTGCGCCCCGGCGGCGGCGCCTACGCCCACCACTGCGCCGAAGCCAGCGATCCCTAAATCGGAAGCGCCGAAGACAGAGGCCACGAAAGCCCCGGCCCCCGTGGCAACACCGGCGCCGAAGCCGGCTGCGGCCACGCCCGCTCCGGCGGCGCAGAAGCCCGAGGTGAGTCAGATCAAGACCGCGGTGATGCTCATCGAGAACGCAGGCACGATCTACGCGGCGGACAAGCTCGGCTTCTTCAAAGATGAGGGTTTGACCATCGACAACAGAATCGTGGAAAGTGGCGGTGAGAATCTCGTAGTCGCGGGGCAGGTTCAGTTTTCCTACACCAATACACCGTCAATCATTCAGGCCAGGTCCCAGGGATTCGACGTGGTCATCGTAACTGCCAACGCCGCCGTCACCACGCCTCAACCCCCCGCGTCTGGACTCTATGTCAAGGCGGATTCGCCGATCAAGACGGCCAAGGACCTAGAGGGCAAACGCATCGGTATGGTCAGAATCAGAACCCTGGCCTGGCTGACGGCGCGAGGGTGGCTCAAGGACAACGGCGTGGACGTCGAGAAGACCGTCTGGCGTGAGATACCTTTCCCACAGATGGGTGATGCCATCGTGAACGGCATGGTCGACGCAGGCTACATGGTCGAGCCTTTCATCACTATTTGGAGGGCGCAGGAAAAGCTGCGATTCGTCGCTAACGTCGACTACGAGTTCCAGGGAGGCATGGACATATCGCCCTACGTTGCCTCCGAGAAGTGGGTCAAACAGAATCCTGTCACCACGAGAGCCTTCGCGAGAGCGGTTGGCCGTGCTATGGATGCGTTGAACAAGGACAGGTCGTTGAGGAACAGATTCGCCGTCGAATTCGCCAAAGCGAATCCCGATTTGGTAGACAAGCTGGGACTCATGACGCTCCGCACCAAGGTCGACGCAAAGGCTCTGCAGAAGACTGCCGACCTGATGTTGGAGCACGGACTTCTCGACAAGAAGTTTGATGTCTCCCCAATGATATGGGAGACCGCCAAGTAACACCCTCGAGAGTCTTTGGGTCGAATGAGTCCGTCGAGCTCGCCGAAGGCCGTACTGGCCTTCGGAGGGCCGGCGTGCGCAAGTGAGGTGGCTAATGCCCTGGACGGACCTTAGAAGCTACCTGGCCTACCTGGAGGAAAAGGGAGACCTGGTTCACATCTCGAACGCGGTGAGCACAAGGTTTGAGGTTGCCGCCTACGCGCGGAAATCCTCGGATTCCAATGGCCCGGCGTTTATGTTTGACAACGTGACAGCGTATCCCGGCTGGCGCGTCTTGGGAGCGCTCTACGGCAGTCCCGGACGCATCGTAGACGGGCTCCAGTCTGACCGTAAGGCTGCGCTGCATCTGTACATCCGGTCCAGGACTGATCGCATTCAGCCGAGAATGGTGGATTGCGGCGAGTGCCAGGAAGTGGTTCATACCGGGGCCGAGGTGGACTTATACCAGTTGCCGGTTTGCACCCACGCTGAACGCGACGCGGGTCCGTTCATCACCGCCGGCGTGGCAGTCGTCAAGGACCCGGCAAGTGGGGCTCGTTTGCTGGGGATCCACCGGATGCAGCTCCACGGTAAGGAACGGCTGGGCATCTTTGCCGACTCGCCGCGCATCAGGCGCGCCGTCGCCGACGCCAGGGAGCGGGGACAGCGCCTGGAAATCGCCGTGGCCATCGGCGTGGTCCCAGCCGTAGCCATCGGCTCGGTCACGAAAGTGGACTATGGCGTGGACAAGTTCGGCGTGGCCGGGGCCCTCCAGGGCAGTCCCATCGATTTGGTGAAGTGCAGAACAGTCGACGTCGAGGTTCCCGCGACGTCGGAAATCGTGATCGAGGGGGAGATACCCCCGATGGAGAAGCAAATCGAGGCACCCTTCGGGGAGTTCCCAGGCACTTACTGCGGCAAAACCGAGTCTCCCATCGTCAAGGTCAAAGCCATAACGCATCGAAAGAATCCGATCTATCAGACCTTGCTGGCGGGCATGCCCACTACCGAGAACCACTTGATGCTGTGGTTGCCTCGAGCTGCCGAAGTCTACGAGGCCGCCCGGATGGGCTGCCCTGAGGTCGTGGATCTTAGAATGCGCGGCAACCAGGAGTTCGACACCGTGATCGCCGTTCGCAAGCGGCTGGACAGAGAGGGGCTAAACGTCATCATGAGCGTCCTGGGCTCGACCGGGGTCAAGTACTGCACAGTGGTGGACGACGACATCGACATTTACAACGATCGCGACATTCTTTGGGCAATGGAGACAAGGGTACAGCCCGACAAAGACGTGCACATCTTCCCGATGATGGTGGGCGCGCCTCTCGATCCATCCACTTCCCTGAAGTGGCAAACTTCCAAGATGGGCATGGACGCGACCTTACCCTCCGATGCGGATAGGGAGAAGTTCGCCAAAGTTCTGGTGCCGGGGGTGGACCAGGCATCTTGGTAGAAATCGATGCCCTGGGCGATATGGGCGACTTTCAGCCTCCCTTGCCCAAAGCCGACAAGTACATCGACAACAGCTTCTGGGATAAGGCGTTGAAATCGGTCAAATAGGGATAGTGAGATGTTTGCGAAGCCAAGGATCATCGATGCGCACGGTCACTTTGTGCCACTGAAACTTATGGACGCCTATCGCCGGACACCTTTTGGCCAGAGCACCAGCTACCTCTGGGAATCGTCTGCCTTCAGCAATCCAGAGGAGCACGTCGGCTTGATGGACGAAGTCGGCGTCGACGCCGAGCTCCTGGGCTATACCTCTGCCTTTATCGGAGCGATCAAGGCAGCCGGTATGGACGTGGGCGAAGGCGTCAAGTTTGCGAACGACGAGTGCGCTCGCGTCGTCCGGGATTATCCGGGCCGCTTTGTCGGCTCGGCGGCGATAAACCCTTTCGACGTGAGGTTCTCGCTCGCCGAGATCGAAAGGGGCATTACCAGGCTCGGCTTCAAGGCGATCTCTATGGTCGCGTGCTACGACGGCTTGTACGTCGACGACGAGCAGTTCTGGCCGATCTTCAAGCTTGCGGAAGAGCTCGACGTGCCCGTCTACGTGCACCCGGCCAGCCCGGTGCCGTACTGGAAAGAGGCGCAAAAGGCCGACAAAGAGTATTTGCGCGACGAGATCGGCATGCTCCTGACGTCGACCATCTGCGCGGGCCGGTTCATTATGTTTGGAATCTACGACAGGTTCCCGAGGCTGAACGTGGTTTTCGGTCTGCTGGCAGGCTACATCCCGTTTATGTTCGGGCGTTTTGACAATCTCTACGGTTTCTACAGTCACTTTCCGCCCGAGGTTGTCAAAGATGCGACAGTGTTTCCTCTGAGGTATGCGCGGGACTACAAAGGTAGGATTATGGGCGACACGCACTCGGTGGACAGCCAGGCCCTGGAGTGTGCAGTCGAAACACTGGGCGCAGATTGCATCTTCTTCGGCGGCGATTTCCCGGTAACGCCGGCCGACTTTGGCGTTCGCTACGATCTGGAGCAGGTGCTCAGGATGAGGATTTCAGAGGGCGACAGGAGGAAGATACTGGGGGAGAATGCGGCGAGACTCCTAAAGCTCGACGCCTAATCAGTTTCTGGTGCGAGACAAAGCGTAGGGGCGAGGTCCCCTCGCCCTTGGGTGTGGGCAGCATCGTAGGCCCATTTCGCACCTTCTGCTGCGAAATGCGATCCGTAGGGGCGTCCCGAGACGGGATCCCGATTCCATCGGGAGACGGCCCTGTCCGCCCAGGGGTGGGGCAGGGCTATCGCTCGGATCGTGCTGTCAAAAAGCCCAGGGCGATAGAGGAGGCAACTGGTTGAAGCAAGAGACACGGCTGGTGGTAAACAGGCAGGAGTATCTCGTGGAAGTGGAGCCCTACGAGACGCTGGCGGAGTGCCTTAGAGAAAAGCTTGGGCTCATCGGCGTCAGGGTGTCGTGCAACAGGGGCGACTGTGGTTCCTGCACAGTGCTCCTTGACGGGGAGCCTATCGCTTCGTGCATGACCCTGGCTACGGAAGTCGATGGCCGGGACATCACGACAATTGAGGGCCTGGCTCGGGCGGGAGAGCTGCATCCTATTCAACGTTCTTTCATCGAACACCACGGGATGCAATGCGGGTTTTGCACGCCCGGCATGATCCTTAGCGCCAAGGCGCTGTTGGACAGGAATTCGTCGCCCGGCGAGGATGACGTGAGGGAGGCCATTTCAGGCAACCTGTGTAGATGTGGCACCTACCCTAAGATTGTGAAGTCGATCATGGCGGCGGCAAAGCTAATGAGGGTCTAGCAGCATGCCTGAGCAATTAGCTGTTATCGGAAAAGGCTTTCCTCTAAAGGATGCCTACGAGAAAGTTACCGGCAGCCTCGAGTACGCGGTTGACGTCGTGTTGCCGGGTATGTTGCACGCGAAGGTGCTGCGTAGCCCTCACGCGCACGCCAGGATCGCGAAGATCGACACGAGCCGAGCCGAGTCGCTGCCGGGCGTAGGCGCCGTGATCACCTACCGGGACGTGCCCCGGGAGGAGTGGAGCGACACGGACTTCAACTACCGCGGCCCGGTGCTCGACGAAAGGGTGCGTTACTACGGCGACGAGGTGGCCGCCGCAGCCGCCCGTGACCAGTACGTCGCCGAACGGGCGCTCAGACTTATCGAGGTTGAATACGAGGAGCTGCCCCACGTGTTCGACCTCGAGGAGGCCCTCAGTCCGGACGCTCCTCGAGTGACGTCGACTGGAAACGTGAAGAGCTCTGTCGTCGAATGGGGCGACATCGACGCGGGCTTTCGACAGGCCGACCTGGTTGTGGAACATGCGACGACGATGGGAAATCAGCAGTCCGCTCCTTTGGGCAGGAACGCCTGCGTGGCCAGGTGGAACGGCGACAAGTTGACTGTGTGGACTTCAACTCAGGTACCATTTCAGCTCAGAGACAGGATGGCTGCTTTTCTCAAGATGCCTGAGAGCCACGTGAGAGTGATCGGAATGCCCACAGGCGCCTCGTTCGGCCTGTGGTGGCTGTTCAATTTCCACTTTATGGCCGTCTTCCTGGCCAAGAAGTCCGGCAGGCCTGTGAAGCTCGATCTTACACAGGAAGAGTCCTTCGCCACCGTCAAGAGACGAGAAAGACCTATCTCCTGGGTGAAGCTGGGCGTGAGACGGGACGGTTCCTTCACGGCCATACACTTCAAGCACCTTTTCGATAACGGCGGCTACGGGAACAAGGCCAACCCATACGAAAGCGTGAGCGATCTGTGGGCGAGAGCCCCCAGCGCGAAGTTCGAAATGTACGGCGTTTCCACCAACCTTCTCACAGCCGGCTGTATGAGGGGCGTGGGGGACGTGACGATGAACTTCAGTATGGAGGAGACCATCGACAAGGCGGCGGAGCAGTTGGCCATAGACCCGCTGGCGATCAGGATCAAGAACCACGTCCGTCCCGGTGATCAGATGCGCGGCGGGAGTTGGGGATACGCGGGAACGGGCGTCCCTTACCCCGTCAAGACCTTGTCGAGCTGTGGCCTGGACGACTGCATCGAGCGAGGCGCCCAGGCTGTCGGCTGGAAAGAGAGGTGGCGTGGCTGGGGCACACCCGTCGCCGCAAGCGGCTCAAAGCGACGCGGTCTCGGGATGGCGATTGCGGCCCACATCTGTGGCGAGCCCTTTCTCGGCACGCCTTCGGTCATCGTGAAGGTCAATCACGACGGCAGCGTCAACCTGTTGACGGGCGTCGGCCGGATGGGGCAAGGAGCCGACACAACCCAGGCGCAAATCGTGGCAGAGGAGTTGGGCGTCTCTTTCGAGAGCATCAGCGGCGCGCACGGCGACACGGATACCTGCCCCTGGAGCGTGCCCAGCGTGGGCAGCACCAACGCGCATATGACGGGCCTGGCGACGAGGGCGGCCGCTGCCGATGCCAAGCGGCAGATTCTGCAACTGGCCGGTGACGTACTCGAGGCGCGGCCAGAGGATATGGACATTAAGAACGGCATGGTCTACGTGAAGGAGCTTCCTGAGCGCAGGGTCCCCATTTCGCAGGTTACGGCTAGGGTCAGACCCGAGTACATGTCTGCTGATACCATCGTCGGTCGAGCCGCCAGAGCGGTTCCGCAGAGTCCGGTGGCCAAGATGTTTATGGCGCACTTTGTGGAAGTAGAGGTAGATACGATCACCGGCGATGTAAGAATCATTAAGTACGTTGCCGTTCACGACAGCGGAAGGATCATCAACCCCGAGATATGCCAGAATCAGGTTAGCGGCGGCGTCCTGCTGGGTTCTGGCTTTGGATTGATGGAGAGCCTCGTCTTCGACGAGAAGACCGGAAGGATCTTGAATCCAAACTACGTGGATTACAAGATATTCACGTCCGTGGATCTGCCCGATCCTGAGATCTCCTTTGTCGAGGTGATAGACCCGGTCGGGGCATTCGGGGTGAAAAGCCTCGGCGAGGGAGTCGCCTGCCCTGCGCCGGCCGCCGTCGCTCAGGCCATCCACAACGCGACAGCCATAAGATTCAACTGTGTGCCAATTACGCCCGAGATGATCCTCGGCGCTCTGAAAGGCCAGAAAGAGTCGTAAACGATGAAAATGCCAGAGAACGTTGAATCCGTAGAGTCGTCCGCCTCAGGCGGGCGCATAGGACAGGGCAGGAGTCTCGCTGCGAGATCTGATTGCCAAAGCGTAGGGGCGGACGTCTCTGTCCCTTCGGGGTGGGGTGGGGTCGTGGCACCCGTTTCGCACCAAGAACTGGATCGCACAACGAGACCGCTCAAAAGAATCATCTCGCTGCTCGAAGCGAGGGAAAGGGCGGACGAAGGTGCGTCAACTGGGCGGCACGGACGTCTAACCGGAATCATTAGCACCGACACGCTGCCAAGGTTCCAACACATCAACGCTGCTTCAGTCGAGGAAGCGGTATCTTTGCTGAACACTTTCGGGGAAAGGGCCAGAGTGATCGCCGGGGGCACCGATCTGTTGTTGGAGCTGAAGTGCAGAGTATGGACAGTTCAACCCAGGCTGCTCGTGAACATCAAGAGCATTACCAGGTCCAGACGAATGGACTACGTCGAAGTAGCCGAAGGCGGCCTGAGGATTGGCAGCACGGCGACACTTCGGGAGGTGGAAACTGATCCGGAGGTCAGGGCAAGCTACAGCTTGCTTGCGCAGGCGGCCCACGCCGTGGGAACCCCGCAACGGAGAAATATGGCCACATTGGGCGGCGATCTGTGCCAGCACGTGCGATGCTGGTACTACAAGGCCAGTGGCAATGCCTATTTCTGCGTCAGAAAAGGCGGCGACACGTGCTTTGCCACCGGCGGCGATAACCGCTATCACGCCATGCTGGGCTTTGCGGGCTGCCACGCCGTTTGCCCCTCGGAAACCGCCATAGCTCTAACCGCGCTTGACGCCAGGGTAGTTGCGGTAGGTCCACTTGGTCAAAGGTCGATTGCCGTGCAAGACTTCTTCACGCCACTCGGTAACGTCCTCGCATCCAATGAGGTCGTCACCGAAATACGGGTGCCCCAGCCGGAAGCGGGTACGAGGTGCGTCCTCAAACAGTTCAGAATGAGAAATGCTCTCGACCCGGTGGTTGTCAGCGTGGCAGCGAAAATCACGCTGGAAGGGCAGGTCTGCGTCAGAGCCACTATCGTGCTGGGAGGCGTGAGCCCGATGCCTTGGAGAGCCAGTGCTGCTGAGCACATTCTGGCGGGCGAGACCCTCAGCCCGAGCTTGATAGAGGCGACCGCGCGCGCGGCGGTGATGGACGCAACGCCCCTGTCGAAGAACGGGTACAAGGTAGACCTGGCCAAAGCGCTTGTGAAACGCGCGTTGTCGGAGATCGCTTGAGATTTCGCGCGGTCGAGCGGCTCTTTCCCGAGAAGTAGAATCGTGAGGAGTGGCATGGATCTGGCCATCGTTAACGGAAGAATCGTCAGCCCTACCGGAATTACCTCGGCGGCGCTTGGCATCCACCAGGGAAAGATTGTGGCTATCGCGTCCGGCGAGTATTTGCCACACGCGGACGCGACGATTGACGCCGCAGGTAGACATGTCCTTCCGGGCGTTCTCGACGTGCACTGCCACGAGGACTTTCCTCCATCGCCCCCATTCGCACCGTGGTCTCTGATCGCGAAAACCGAGTCCAAAGCCGCCGCCCTGGGTGGCGTCACGACGATGGGCTTCTTCACGAGGCCATTCGAGGGGGAAGACATCGCGGAAGCCCTCGACGTCTACCGGAGCACCTGGGAAGAAAACGCTGTTCTGGATTGCGTCTTCCACATGATGGTGGTGAACGAAGCGCGCAAAAACGGCATGGGTAAACTTGCGTCCGATCACGGCATCACCAGCTTCAAGTTCCTGGTCGGCTATAAAGGCCCGCAGGCCGCAGTGCAGGGCAGCCCCGGCCTGGACGACGGCTTCATTTTCGATGGTCTGCGCCGGGTCGCCCAACTCAAGAAACAGGGCTGGCCGGCGCTGGCGATGGTTCACGCCGAGAACGCGGACATCATTCCCCTCTTGAGAAAAGAGGTAGCCGGAAGGTACGACGTTCGCGCCTGGCACGACAGCCGCCCTAACTTCGTCGAGGCAGAGTGCATGAGCAGGTTCGTGTACCTCGCAAGCATCGCCCAGTGCCCCCTGTACGTCGTTCACGTAACCATTGCGGAAGGCGTGGATATCATCGCCAGGGCGATTGCCGAAGGAAAGGACGTGATTGGCGAGACCTGCCCGCAGTACCTGACCCACAACCACGACAACCTAACTGCCCTGATGAACCAGAAGCCCGTCTTCACCGTGGTGAATCCACCAATACGGGCGAAAGAGGACAACGAGAGGCTCTGGCAGGGCATAAGAGACGGAACGATAACCGTTGTGGCCTCTGACACGGCCCCAAACAAAGCGGCTTTGAAGGACGTGGGTATGTGGAGCGAAGGCTTCGTCCCTATGGGCCTCGGAGCCAATTCGGCATTGATCCTGCCGGTGCTCCTCAGCGAGGGGGTAAACAAGCGGGGATTGCCTCTCGAGCGGGTTGTGGAGGTCACGGCCTACAATCCCGCGCGATACTTTGGCCTCTATCCGGCCAAAGGAACGATAGAGGTGGGCTCGGATGCCGATATCGTAGTCGTGGACTTGGACCGGGAGGTCACCTGGCGACCCGAGCTTTCCCCATCCAACGTAGACTGGAGCATCTACGACGGCTGGCACTTCAAGGGCTTGCCCGTCCTCACGATCGCGCGCGGAAGGGTCGTCATGGAGGAACGCAGAGTGGTCGGCAAACCGGGTGATGGCAAATACATTGCAAGGAAGATCCGCCAGATCTGACAGATTTTTCTGAGAGTCAGAATCATAGGTCGCCACAGGAGGAAGACACGGTGAACGCAGAACACGAGACCGTGACGGTCGGCGCCGTTAACTGGAAGGGCACGTGGGGGGACAAGGCGGCGAATCTCGCAAAAATGAAGAGCAAGGTCAGGGAGGCCGCCCAACTGGGCATCAATATCGTCTGTTTCCCCGAGCTGGCTCTGAGCGGCTATGAGTGTGGCGAGGAGGCGCGCGGAGACCAGTGCCCCTGCGCTATGCACGCGGAATTGGCGGAGACCATCCCCGGCCCTTCTACCGAAGAGATAGCTGCGCTGACCAGTGACCTCGGTATGTACGTTATTTTCGGCATGCCTGAGCGAGACGCGCAGGATACTAACGTGCGATACATATCGGCGGCCATCGTTGGGCCTGAGGGGATACTCGGCTCCTACCGCAAGCTGCAACTGGCAACACCTCCCATCTGGAGTGAGTTCTACTGTTTTCGGCCAGGGAGCGAGCTACCGCTGTTCGAAACCAGATACGGCCCCATCGGCATTCAGATCTGCGCCGATTTCTGGGTGTATCCTGAGCTGACCAGGCTCTTGGCCCTAAGAGGGGCAAGAATCGTGTTCGTCCCCGTTGGCAGCGGTGCTGCCCCGGGTAAGGTTGAAATGATGACCTGCGGCGCCGCCGCGGCCGGCTTCCGGAACTTCGCCTACATCGTCACCGCCAACCACGTGGGGACCGAACGGACGATGTCCTACTACGGACACAGCACTATAGCAGGACCTCACCCTCCGCGATTCTGCACGGTATTCAGCCAGGGGGGTGACGCTGAGGAGATCGTCTACGCGACGCTGAACTTCGAGCCGCTGGCTCTTGCAAGGAAGAACTCTAGAGTCAAAGAGGCCGGCAACTGGAAGCTCATCAGCAGAGGCTATCAGGAGTTGGCGGACTCGGTGGCTGGTGCAAGTCTCTAAGGACCAAACGATCCAGTGAGGAGGCGACGCGCTTATGGCAGATAGGTGGGTCACCACGGTCTGTGAAAGATGTTACGTGGGCTGCGGGATCAAGGTTCACGTGGTAGACGACATCGTGGTGGGGGTGGAAGGAGACCCACATAACCCGTTGAGCAGGGGTCGAATGTGCGCCAAGGGCAAAGCTGGGCCGATGGCGTACTACAATCCGCATCGTCTCAAGACCCCCTTGAAACGAACCAACCCGGAAAAAGGGATCGGCGTCGACCCGGGGTGGCAGGAGATCACCTACGATGAAGCCATCGACACCATCGCGGACAGGCTGCGCAAGATTGAGGACGAGCCGCGGAAGCTGCACATTTACTGCTGGGGATATGACTGCGACCTGCAGGCCATCGGCATGACTCTTGGCACCCCTCATATTCAGTACGCCGGGGCGCACGAATGCGGGAAAGCGGTCCACCCCATCGAACATATGGCCGCGGGAGGCTTTCATCAGCAGGTCGACCTACACTACTGCAACTACTGCCTCTACGTTGGCACGCAGGGGGCAGTCGCGTCGAGAGCCTCTTTCACACACATCGTCCGCGATCTTGCCGATGCGCGGGCGCGGGGCATGAGGCTCGTGGTCGTCGACCCTGTGGGCGGCCACGCCGCGGCCAAGGCCGACGAGTGGGTGCCGATTCGTCCGGGCACCGACGCGGCTTTCGGGCTGGCGCTGATCAACGTATTGCTCAACGAGCTTGGCATCTACGACGCCCAGTTCATCAAGAACGGCACCAACGGCCCATACTTGATCGGAGAGGACGGCCGATACGTTCGGGACGGCATATCCGGGAAGCCCTTGATCTTCGATCCAGTGGAGGGCTCGGCGAAACCCTACGATGACCCCAGTGTAAAGGACCGTGCTCTGGAGCGTCCGTTCGCCCTGGCAGGAGGCCTGGCGACACCTTCCTTTGCTCTACTGAAAAAGCATGTGAGCAAATATACTCCTGAACGCGCATCAGAAATCACCACGGTACCCGCGGCCACGATTACCAGGCTGGCACAGGAGTTTGGTAGGGCCGTTCAGATCGGGAGCACGATTCTACTGGAGGGAAGACAGTTCCCGTTCAGGCCCGCCGCCCTGGATTGGGCGCGCGGGCCGCAAGGGCACAGGCATGGGTTTCACCACTCCTGGGCACTGAAGCTGGTCAACATTCTAATGGGCAACGTCAACGTTCCGGGGGGCATTCTCAGCACCGGAGCTATGGGCAAGAATCCGTACACCTGGGGGCCAGAAGGTGGCATAGATGGGATGCTGACCCAGGCGGGTCTGGGTGGAGCCGCCCACGACCAGATCCCATCCTCTTTCCCAGGCAGAAAGCCTGTTCGCCCGCGCAGGATGGACATCCTGGAGCTTTTTCCGCTCGCCGGCCACGCCACCACGCTTTTCCCCGTCGCCGCCGTAGAGCCCGAGAAGTTTGGCCTCGACTACACAATCGAGGTCGCCCTACACAGCGCCAGCAACCTGATCCTCACCTGTTACGGCGACCTGGCTCTGGCGGAGAAGTTCTACAAATCCATTCCGTTCGTTGCGGGGTACGCCCACGAGCTTAACGAGACCAACGAGGCCTTCGATGATATCGTGCTGCCTCTGCTGGACAATCTGGAGCGACAGGATGTTGGCACTGCCAACAGCTTCCACGGGGTGTATGGGCTGCTGTCTCCGGTAGGGCAAGACGACTGGTACTATCAGTTGCGCCAGAGGGTCGTGGAACCAGCCAGGGAGATCATGCACCCGACAGAAGTGGCAGTGGAGGTCGCCGGACGCCTCGGGATGCTGCGGGAATTCAACAAGGTGAAAAACCACCACCTGCGCTTTCGAGAGCCATATTTTCTCGACCCCGACGAAAAGTACTCGCTGGACGAGATTCACGACCGCCTGATAAGGTCGATGTTTGGCCCTGAGCGCGGCCTCGACTGGGCCAAGGGGCACGGCGTGGTCAGGTACCACCGGGATGCCGAAGAGGCATACCCCGGACCCTTTATGGCCGCCAACGATATGAGACTGCCGATCTACCTGGAGCACTTTCCTCAGAAGGGGGAGGAGCTAAAGCGTGCCACCGAGGAGATGGGATTGGAATGGGACCTGTCCGACTACAAGGCGCTTCCCGAATGGATGCCTTGCGACGCCTTCGACGCCAGAGGCAAGGGCGACCATGATTTCGTCGCCGTGCACTACAAGCTTCCCTACCTGTACGGCGCGTTTGGCAACGAGAACCCCTGGCTCAACGAGATCTGCGAGCGAACGCCATACACGTATCCCGTGCTGATCAACGAAGACGCCGGCAAGCGCAAGGGAATACGCGATGGCGATGAGATCTGGCTGGAGACGCCTGTGCGCAAGGTGAAAGCCGTCGCCAAGCTCACGCAGTGCATCCATCCGGAGGTCGTGGGCATCGCCGGCCATTTCGGCCACTGGGCCAGGGGCATGCCCATCTCCCGTGGCAAGGGGGTGGCCTACAACCCGCTCTTGCCCCACGACCTGGACCACATCGATAAGATCACCACGGCGCTGGACAATTGCGCCTTGGTCAAGATAACCAAGGTAGAGAAGAACAGATGAGGCTACCTATCACAGTATTGAAGCCGACCGCCCTACCGCGGGTGTAGTGCTGTTCTCTCCAAAACTGTGGCACCGGTAGTTGACTTTTGAAGCGCGTAACACTATAAGTGTCTTGCTTCGGACGAGGAAAAAGACCGCGGACCCCGTGGACCATCTGCGAGTGCTTACCTCATTGCTAGACGAAGTTCTAAGTCTCAAACCCCCCGTGCGCCAGGTGAATCTAATGGAGAACCAGGCAAGCAAGAAAGTCGTCCTTCTCATTGCCACACTATCATCCTTCTTTACACCCTTCAATGGATCCTCAATGAATGTCGCACTCCCCTCGATAGGAAGCGAGCTGACAATGGACGCCGTGTTGCTGGCGTGGCTACCCACGGGGTACCACCTGTCCGCGGTGATTCTTCTGGTCCCATTCGGTAGAATCGCCGACATGTATGGAAGACGAAGGGTTTTCCTGACCGGGGCTTTCGTTTACACGTTCACATCGCTGGCGTGTGCACTGTCGACCTCTGCGGCGATGCTCCTCACCGCCAGGATCGTGCAGGGCATCGGCGCTTCGATGATCCTCGGCATCGGAACCGCTCTCGTTACGTCGGCTTTCTCCCCTTTGGAAAGAGGCAGGGCGCTAGGTGTTACCGTGGCGGCGACGTACATCGGGCTGTCCGTTGGTCCGTTCATCGGGGGAATTCTGACTTACTATTTCGGTTGGCGAAGCGTCTTTCTATCTGTCATACCAGTTGGAATTCTCATGATTAGTCTGACCTTCTGGAAGCTGAAAGAGGAAAGGGCTCAAGGTGACCGGGGTCAGTTCGACTTTGTCGGCTCGGCGATTTACGCTGTCATGGTGGCAACGTTTATCTACGGTTTCACCACACTTCCCGGAACGATGGCGATTCTGCTGATGACAATAGGGGTTCTAGCGCTGATAGTATTTATCAAATGGGAGAGCCGAACGGCAAGCCCCGTGCTTAGCCTGGGGCTTTTCAGACACAATCTTGCCTTCGCGATGGCCAATCTCGCGGCGATGATCAATTACGCCGCGACTTTCGCCGTCGGTTTCCTTTTGAGTCTGTACATGCAGTACATAATGGGGCTGAGCCCTCGGGACGCCGGAATAGTCCTCGTGACCCAGCCTATCGTAATGGCCGTCCTCTCTCCTGTTGCAGGAAGGCTGTCGGACAAGTTCGAGCCAAGAATCGTGTCCTCAGTAGGCATGGCCTTTACGGCCGCCGGCCTCTTTATGTACGCCCTCTTGGACGAGAACACGACGTTGCAGTATATCACTGCCGCATTGATCACCTGCGGTTTTGGATTCGCTCTCTTCTCTTCGCCCAACACCAATGCGGTGATGAGCAGCGTTGACAAGAAGTCCTATGGTATCGCATCGGCCGTCGTGCAGACGATGCGCCTAACGGGGCAAATGTTCAGCATGGGAACTACCATGTTGACGTTTGCACTCTACCTCGGCCGAGTGCCCATCACGCCTGATAACTATCCCATGTTTGTCGCCAGCGTCAAGACGATCTTCACCGTGTTCGCCGCCATAAGCGTCGTCGCCGTCTTCGCGTCCCTTGTTCGAGGCAAACGGGCAGACGCAGGTGAACCCGAGTCCAGACCGAGTTGATGATGTGGTCGATTCCATCAACCGCCCTGCAAGAGCAACGCAACGGCTAGCAGCACCACCGCCACGGTAACCAAAGGGAAGCGAAATCCCCTTCCCGGAAGCAGGCTGAGGGCAGCCAAGATTAGCGCGGCAATGACCACGAGCGAGAAAAGCGACAACGTCATCTCGACCTCCAAAATGCCCAGGTTATCTTGTACCTCATTTTCGCGATCCTGCATTTCGCAGGCTCGCCGGAGTGAAGCCTTGTGCAATTGTCGTGCCAGGCCTGGAGCGCACGGCCATCCGTGGCACGCTTCTTGCGCTCTATAAATCCCCGGCGGGGCCGGGCTGCTGGGGCCTCGGCCACATTAGCAGACAAACCCCAGCACACTCAGCACCGACGGCCGAGCAGGTTGAAGGGTCTGCGAAACGGCAAGCAGAACGGGGGAAAGAGGTAAGGATAATGTCGCCAAACAACGAGCCACGACCGGGCGAGCGGCAAGAGCCGCTTGGGGCCGAGGGCAGCGCGTCACATTCCGATGAGACGGCGCCGGCTCGGCCCAATGGATCCGAGCGAGGAGTTGAAATAGAGCAGGTCGTTCAGAGCACGGCTGGCGTCGAGAGGCACGAGCGCATCGTCAGGGATAAGGCTGGCCTCGAGCACCGCGAGCGGATCGTTCGCGATTTGGCGGCCGAACGTAGGATGATTCTCGTCAAGGCCATCCAATTGACCTGGTTATTCATAGGCGTCGTCGAGGTTCTGTTTGGACTGCGTGTCTTGTTGAAGCTTATCGGGGCCAACCCCGCAAATGACTTCGCTCGGCTGATCTACGATTCCAGCTCCCTTTTCCTGGCACCGTTCATCGGCCT
This sequence comes from Chloroflexota bacterium, assembly GCA_016210495.1. The sequence goes on along the minus strand of JACQUC010000100.1, from coordinate 19,735 downwards.
GACCGGTAGCCCATCTAGCGGCGGGGTGATACTTGAAGTGCCGGCGCTCATCGCGATGATTGCGTACGCCCTGCTAGGCTGGGTGATCGTACGCTTGATCGTGCCACTCTTCGAGGTAACCTCGACGCAGAGCAGCTCCAGGTACGATCGCTATCGCGATTAGTTGGCCGGGCTTACAACACGAGCATGTCGACGGGCCGCGTACACAACACTTCGTGACCACTCTGTGTTATCAGAATCGTGTTCTCCAGGGTCGATGCGCCGACCTCCGGCACCACGATAATCGGCTCAAAGGCGATAACCATGCCGGGCTCAAGGAGTGTATTATCGGAGGGCGTCAGCACAGGCAGCTCGTCCAGCTCGATGCCCACGCCGTGGCCGACGAACTTGATGTTTCTCGCCTTGGGCCCCATCAGGAAATCCGCGTAACGCGTCTGACCCGCCGCACGAACTGCCGCCGAGTAAACTTCAGCGGCTGATACGCCCGGCCGGAAGTTAGGCATAGTCTCGTGAATGATGTACTTGAGCGCCTCGACGATATCATTCTGGCCATCTGACGCTTTGCCGATGGCGTAAGTCCTGGCTTCGTCACATAGGTAACCCATGTAGCTGCCCACGAGATCCAGCACGATGGTATCGCCGACTTCTATGATCCTGCGTGAAGGGCCGTAACCCAGCAAGGGAGTCGAGCCAGCGCCGGGAATGCTGATTGCCAGACCCCCTCGCACATAGAGACTGGGGCCCGCGTAAACCCCGCTCTGGCGCACCGCCTCTCCCAGGTTTCTCGTGAACAAGTAGCCATCGTGGCCGTGGCGGACCAACTCGAGCTCGATCTCGGCCGACGCTTCCAGCTCACTTATGCCGGCCCGCAGACGCTCGACCGCCATTTTGTGCCCCCAGTCCGCTATCTCGGCGGCCTTGCGTATCCTGGCGATTTCCTCGTCGTCCTTGACCATACGTACGCGCCGGAGGTCGAGCGACACGTCGACGAACTCGGCCTCGGGCAGCAATTGCGCCATTCGCCGCACAAAACTAGCCGGCGCCACATCCTCGGTGATGCCAATGCCGTGTTTGGCGAGCCGTTTCTCGATAATGACGTCTCTGATGGCGCTCGGACTTTTGATCTCCCGGATGTCTGGGAGCTGCGATTCTGCCCTGCCCCTTTCAAAATCACGGATGATCAGCAGGGTCGGTTCACCCTCGGCTGGAACGATCAGCCAGGACTGCTGAGCCGTGCCGGCTAAGTAGTATATGTCACGCGTCGCCGAAACTATGGCCGCCGAAAGACCCCTATGGCGCAATTTCTCTTGGAACTTATCTACGCGTCCTCGCCACACGGTTACTCTCCCTTTCGCAGATTCAGAGTGCTATGTTTGGAAAAGCCGTCGCTTGAGCAGTTCGACCGTCTCCATAACGAGTTCAAGTGTCCGGTCTGGTCGCGGCTCCTCTTCCAGGGTGCACGGACCGGGGGAACCGGTGATGCGGCCGAATTCCCTGCGCCACGCCTCTGGAATCTCATTGCCCCCCGTCGAACCAGACACCACTCTGGCCACCGTCGTCCAGGCCGTCGCCACGCTGGCCATATCATATCCCCCGCCACCCAGTAGCACAAGTCTCCCATCGCACAGCTCGTGGGCCAAGCCGTGCACCAACCTAGCCGCCTCCGCGTAGGCCGTGTTGGTCAAGCACATATGGGTCAGCGGATCGCCGGCATGGCTATCTGCTCCGCACTGCCACAGGATGATCTCCGGCTCAAAAAGCCTAAGTAGCTGGGGCACCAGGTGCCGGAACGCGTGCATGAAAGAGTAGTCGGCCGTGTAGCGTGGAAGGGGCACGTTGACCTTCAAGTTGAGCCCTGCCCCCTCGCCAAGCTCATGAGCGCTCCCAGTGCCAGGGAAAAGGTAAGCGCCGTCCTCGTGGAAGTCGATGTCCAGCACAGACCCATCGGCGTAGAAGCCGTACATTACTCCGTCCCCCTGGTGCGCATCAATGTCGACGTAGACGATGCGCCTGGCGCCCAGGTGTCTCTTTAGGAAGCTGATAGCCACGGCCGCGTCGTTGAAGACGCAAAAGCCTGAGGCCCGGTTGGGATGGGCGTGGTGCAAACCACCGCCTAGATTGAAGACGTGCTGGGCCTGCCCTCCCCAGACCATACGAACCGCCTTGAGCGTCGACCCAACGATAAAGAGCGACGCGTCCAACCCGCCCTTGAAGGCCGGGGTATCTCCCCAGTCAAGCCATCCCGTTCCCTTCTCGCAAGCCTCTTCCACAAAATCCACGTACTGTTGCGTGTGGAACAGTAGAACGTCGTCTAGCGTCGCCTTCTCGACGGGCTGGACGGCTACTTCTGGTTCCCTAGCCACTCCCATCTTCAGCATCAGCTCCAAAGCAAGCCGAAGACGTATCTGTCGCAGCGGGTGATCCTCGCCAAAATCGTACTCGAGGAATTCATCGCCGTAGATAATGGCAAACCTGCCTCCCATAGAGCCTCCACGCCAAAACTTGTGCACACGAAAAAGGTCGAGCTCCAGAGGTTCGAGCTCGACCGCCAGACCTGCCGAGCAGGTCTAGACCCGCCTAGACTTACCTATGACGGTGGTTGGGGCTTCCTGGTTCACATGAACTGTATGACTTGGTCCCTGGCCACGATCTCTCGTGATGAAGGGGAAAAACCAAAGAGATGTGTCTGGTTAGTGTGCTTCGACCATCTCCATCAACCTAGGATCGCGCACCAACCAGCACTCCCTGCTTGAGGCCAGCCTCCTGGGCTTCCGTCAGGACATGGCCACATTGCAGACAAGTGACAGAGACGTCCCCAACATTGTATTCGATAAATAGGTCACCGCCACATCTTGGACAGCCCTTCAGCCACATCATCTTGCGTCGCCTCCTTCATCAAATTCGGTACTATCGTACCAGCCAGTCTTACTTGCAAGATTCGTGCCAAGAGGCGCCCATTTATCAGGCTGAGCCCAAGACCTCCACAAATTCGATCATGTCCGCCAGCCGGTTGACGATCCGTGCCGGGCGGGCTATGCCGTCTGGTTCTTCCTGCCGATACTGGTGCGTGAGCAGCGCCTGCATCCCCAGCGACTGAGGACCAAGCACATCCTCTCGCACCCGATCCCCAATGAAAACTGCCTTTCGCGCCTCAACTCCGAGAGCGTCCAGGCAAGCGTAATAGATACGCGGGTGCGGCTTCCGCAGTCCGACCTCAGAAGAAAAGACGGTGGCATCGAAGTAATCCAGCAACCCGAAATCCTTGAGGTCTCTCCGCATTAGCTCCGGTAGGTTGGTGACGTTGGATACGAGCCCCAGCTTAAGGCCCAACTCCTTAAGTCTTCCGAGAACGAGTGGCGTGTCATTCGCAACCACCATAGCGCGCGTCAAGGCGACGTGCTCACGCATCGTTACCTCGTCGACGACTTCGGGGGGGAGATGAAGGCCTATGCTCTGCAGAGCCTCGTCGAACAGGCGCGGCATCTCAAGCTCTTCCAGGCTGCCAGCCCGGTACGATTCGTCGATGGCCTCTCCAACGCGTCGCCGCACGTCGCGAACCAACTGCTCGGTGCTGGGGGTTCTCTCCAGCGCCAGGCTGCTAAGGTATCGACGCACATCGTCGCAGGTTTGATAAACGATCTCTTCGGCAAAATTAAGGCCCACAAGCGTGTGGCCCAGATCAAACAATATAGCTGAAACTGATCTCACTAGCTGTTACCGCCTGAAAAGACAACAAACGCCTCGACTTTTTGCGCTCCCTGAGCAATTCATCGAGACGGAGCCGGGTTTTCAACACAAACACCTATATGAACCGCCGCGAGCCCTTTTCACGGAGCCCAAGGCGACTCGGTATTTCGCCCACGTGTCGGTGGGCAACCTCCCGTCCGGCGAGATAGGTCGGGTCGAAAGCCCTACTGCTGCGCGACTCCTGCCTTCAATGGCACCTCGGCTCGTGCCGGCTTCTCAGCAGCCTTGTGGCCGTGTAGTGGAGCCACGATCATGCTCATGCTGCGACCCTCCATTAGCGGTGCTCGCTCGACATTGCCGGTTTCCTTCAGCTTGTCCACGACGCTTTCCAATACCTGCCGGCCAATCTGTGGATGCGCGAGCTCCCGTCCTTTGAATCGCACCGTGACCTTAACCTTGTCTCCTGCCTCCAAGAAGCGCTGCACAGTCCTCGTCTTGAAGGCCAGATCGTGCTCGTCGATCTTGGGCGTCAGGCGCACCTCTTTGAGAAGAGTTACTTTCTGCTGCTTCCTGGCCTCCCGTTCCCGCTTCGTCTGCTCGTACCGGAACTTCCCGTAGTCCATAATACGGCACACCGGCGGCACGGCCATGGGCGCCACCTCAACCAGATCGAGGTTCTGCTCCCTGGCCCTGGTCAGGGCCTCATGCAGCGTCACAACGCCGAGTTGCTCGCCAGACACTCCGATCAGGCGCACCTCACGTGCTCTGATCTTCTCGTTTAATCTGAATTCCTTGCTTATGTAGACACCACCTCACAATCCTAGGCTTGTTTGCCAAAAATATATCACGAACCAGGTACAAAGTCAAACTACGATCACGACTGCGCTTTCGATCAGTGCAAGAATCGGGCCTCAAGCAACCCAACGCGCATGGCACAGTAATTGCACTTCTTTTCGGTCAGAAGATGTATGTGCGCCGACTGCTCGCGGCTAGCGACCGGTCAGCGGCATACTTTGTGGAACGATTGTGGGTCGGGGTGCAGGATGAGTTCGCCGAATGCCAGTTCCAGGCGCAAGTTCGAGGATCTGGGTACCGACGTCAACGAATCTGCGATCTTTGTCGCGGCGATACTGCTAGTCATGATACTAGTGGCAGTCATCCTTTTCGGTGGCAACTGGTTCTTTCCTCCAACTGCGCCTCCCCCGCGACTATAGGCCGCTCGGTGGCACTCCAGCACGGGAGTGCGCGGATCGAGGGACATCGGCGTGCAGCAGGGCTAGGAGGAGCTGCGATGAGACAACCTGAGCCAATCGCCACAGGCAATGACAGCGTAGCCTTCGCGGCGCTAATGGCGATACTGATTGTATTGCTGCTTATCGCACTCTTCCTGTTTGGCCTGGCATTTGTGGTGCCTCCGGATGACTACATATCTAGCTTGATCTTGGCGCGAAATAGCCGCGCCGGCCCGGCAGAGTTGCATATTGCACCTCCAAGAAGCCCATCCCCCTTGCCTTCTATTTCCGTTTCCGTGGGCTCGCTTGTAAGTTTGACGCATCTGGCCGGGTGGCACACGGCGGTCCCCTTATGCCGTGGGCTGATGTGATATAATTAGCGTCAGAATGAAGAGGAACTGGTCGCTCGATAGGAATTGGGGGGAAAGCTATGAATGCTAAGGCGCAAAACCGAGTTCGAGCGCTCTTGATACTGCTGTTGGCCGTGCTGGCTTTTCCCGCCATCGCTTGTTTGGGAAGCGCTGCCGGAACGAACTTCGCCACAGAGAGCACACCAGTCGTTCAGAACACACCCGTGCGAAACATCAGCACGCAAAGCTCTAAGACAGAGTCGTCACCGTCGCCACCATTGCCGTCGCTGACGACACCGGCCCGACCTGCTCCGCAGATAGATCAAAGTGCCCACCCTATTGTGCGCGTCGCCCAGATCGTGCGTCCCGCTGTGGTGAACATCAGCACTCAGCAGATTGGATTCGACTTCAATCTGCGTCCGGTTCCGGAGGAGTCTGGCGCTGGTTCGGGCGTGATCTTCGATAAGTCTGGCTACATTCTGACCAATAACCACGTGGTGGAAGAGGCCCAGGGCCTGAAGGTCACTTTGCCCGACGGGCGTATCTTCGACGGCGCTGTGTTGGGCGCGGATCCCCGCACGGACCTGGCCGTCGTCAAGATTGAAGGCCGTGACTTTCCCACGGCAGAGCTCGGCGACTCCGACGTTCTGCAGATAGGGGAGCCGGTCGTGGCCATCGGCAATGCTCTGGCTCTTCGGGGCGGGCCCACGGTCACTTCTGGCATCGTGGGCGCGCTAGGCCGCACCATTCGTGAGCCCAATGGCGCGATTCTCTACGATCTTATCCAAACCGACGCGGCCATCAATCCTGGCAACAGCGGGGGCCCGCTGGTGAATCTGAGCGGCCAGATCGTGGGGGTGAACACTGCCATAGCCAATGCTCCGGGAGGGGGTATCGGTTTCGCCATCGCCATCAACTCCGCTCGACCAATTGCTCAGCAGCTTATCACGCAGGGCCGCGTTGTCCGTCCCTGGCTCGGCATCAGCATGCTATCGATCACGCCAAGCATCGCGGCTCGAAACAGCCTGCCTGTTTCCAGTGGCGTGATAGTCACTCAGGTCCAGCGGGATTCGCCAGCGGCGCGAGTAGGTCTGCGACGCCTGGACATGATTACTCGTTTCGACGATGAGCAGATCGACGACGATGCATCGCTGTTGAAGGCTCTTTCCAAGCGCTCGATCGGCGAGGTTGTGCCGCTGACTGTAATCCGCGACGGCAATCAAATCGTCGTCAACATCACCCTGGAACAGATGCCACAATAGCTGTATTGATCCCTAATTTCGTTTCTGGTGCGAAATGGAACAGCGTAGGGGCGAGGAGTCGCAGCCAATTCGCACCAAGAACTGAATTCAAGGCTGGTGCTGGAACTGGATGGGAAGCAGGGATAATGGCGACCGCAATGGCGGCCCCGTCGTGCGCCTGTACCGGAAAGCGCGTCGGAAACAAGGTCGAGCTCCTGGCAAGAAGCTGCTCTATTCCTTTTGCGCGCTGCTTTTGCTCTTCGTTTTGATTCTGTCTACCGTCGCCGGCTCAGCCTACGCGTTCGTCAGCTACTACTCGGAGACGCTCCCCTCTCCCGACGCTGTGGTGAAGCGGGATATATTCCAGTCTACGATGATTTACGATCGACATGGCGAGCTGCTGTACGAGCTTTGGGACCCGAATGGAGGTCGACGCCAGGTCGTTCCCCTGAGCGAGATGCCGTATTACCTGATCGCCGCGACGGTTGCGACGGAAGATGCCAACTTCTTTCTGAACCCGGGCTTCGATCTGAAAGCGATAGCTCGTGCCTTATACCAGAATTACCAAGGACAGGAGATCGTGTCGGGAGGGAGCACTATCACCCAGCAGCTCATTCGGAACGTGCTGATGGACCCGAGTGAGCGCTTCGAGAGAAGCTACGAGCGCAAGCTGAAAGAGATCATTATGGCCTACAAGCTGTCCCAAGAATACACGAAGGAGCAGATTCTCCAGTGGTATCTCAACGAGATCAACTACGGTAACCTCGCATACGGCGTGGAATCGGCAGCACAGGCGTACTTTGGCAAAACCGCAAAGGAGCTGAATCTGGCCGAATCCGCTATGCTGGCCGGATTGCCCCAGAAACCGGGTGAGTACAACCCGCTGTTGAACCTGAGCTTGGCCAAACAGCGGCAGGCGCAGGTGCTTGATCTAATGCTCCATAACGAGTACATCAGTGCAGCTCAGGCCGAGGCTGCGAAGGCCCAGCCCCTCAAGTTCGTGGCCCAGCATTTCGACATCAAGGCCCCGCACTTCGTTATGTACGTGCGCGACCTCTTGGAAAAGAAGTATGGCCGGGAGAAAATCTACTACGGTGGTCTGCGCGTGTACACCACCCTCGACCACGGCCTGAATCTATTAGCCGAGAAGACGGTTCGAGAGCACATCTCCCGCATCAAAGCCCAGAACGCAAATAACGCCTCCCTCGTGGCCATCGATCCTAAGACGGGGGAGTTACTGGCCATGCTGGGAAGCGTCGACTATTTCGATTCGACCATAGCCGGACAGGTGAATATGGCCACCGCCGAGCGCCAGCCGGGCTCCGCACTCAAGCCTTTCACTTACGCGCTGGCATTTGCCCGAGGCATGTCCCCCGGCACTATGGTAGTCGACCAGCCCTTGGAGTTCGCGGGAGGTACTGGCCAGCAAAGGTACCGTCCTAGGAACCACGACGGTAGGTTCCGCGGCCCCGTGACGCTACGCCAGGCGCTGGCATCGTCTCTGAACATACCGGCCGTCCTGCTGCTTGACCTGGTAGGCGTTGACAAGCTGCTCAACGTCCTTCACCAGGCAGGCATCACGAGCCTGGACGATCCCAAACGGTATGGTCTGTCGGTCACTTTAGGTGGCGGCGAGGTAAAGCTGCTTGATCTCACCTTCGCGTACACGGCTTTCGCCAACCGGGGCATTCAGGTCGGCAAACAGGTCTCGGAAAGCGACCGCAAGCCTGGCTATCGAGACTACGAGCCAGTGGCGATACTCAAGATCACCGACGCCGAGGGTAGGCTGCTGGAGGAGTACCAGGCGCCCGCCGGCAAGCAGATTATGGGCCAGCAGTTGGCCTGGCTCGTCAGCGATGTGCTTTCGGACGATGCGGCTCGCGCGCCTACCTACGGCCGCAACAGCGCGCTCAAGCTCTCCCGGCCGGCGGCGGCCAAGACTGGCACCACCGACGACAACCGCGATTCGTGGACCATCGGCTACACGCCCGACTTGGTCACAGGCGTATGGGTCGGTAACGCCGACAACACGCCTATGCGCGACATATTCGGCGTTTCCGGCGCGGGGCAAATCTGGCACAACTTTATGGAAGAAGCGCATCGGGGCAAGCCAATGGCCCTCTTCGACCGACCATCGGGCCTCACGATGTCGGCGGCCTACGCCTCGACGACGATCACAGCCACCAACTACGTGACCGTTGTGGACTGGTTCATCGACGGAATGACGCCACGGACCCGCTACAGGGACATCGCCACTCCAGGACTCACCCCCATCACCAGCACTTTCGGCGTGACTCTCACCTACAGGAACTACGAGGGCGAGGCGGTTTACACCGGACAGCCTGGCGAAACGATAACCTTCACCTCACCGTTCCTCACGTTGATGGCAGAGCCGCCGCCAACGCCCACCCCAACGCCGACGCCGACGCGAACGCCGTTGCCACAGTCTACTCCGACGCCACTCCCGACCACCACGGCAACCGCGACACCCGTCGCCCCAGTTGCCACCAAGCCCTCGTCCGACAGCCGAATGGCCATCGTGCCCAACGTAGTCGGTCTGGCCGAAGAGGACGCCAGGAAGCTCATCGACGCGGCATTACTCGTCAACACATACCCCAATTATCAGGGCCCCGGGGATGTCCCACCCGAGATTCTCGCCCGCGTCCAGCCCGGGCAGGTGCTCAGCCAGACCCCTGGTGCAGGGTGGGTTGTTCCAAAAGGCACGATTGTGTACCTGGCGATACGGAAGAGGTGACTGTTCACCACGGAGACACGGAGAAACGTGGAGAATTGGAAGACGGCGGGTGGCCGGACCTTCCGTAGCCGCACCTTTCAAGGTGCGCGGGCCCTTGTTGTACCGGGCCAGCGCGAAGACGTTCTCGCCACAGCACGCACGCACCATTGTCTGAGCGCCTCGGCGCAAGAACAGGCATGCGCTCCGCGCGGCGGAGCGGTTACAGTCGCACGGGGATGCCACGGCTGGACAGATATTCCTTGGCTTCGCGGATCGTGTGAGTACCATAGTGGAATATCGAGGCCACCAGCGCCGCGTCCGCCCGCCCTGCCGTTAGAGCGTCGTAGAGATGAGAAAGCGCTCCCGCGCCGCCAGAGGCTATCACCGGCACGGAAACGGCGCCGGAAACGGCCGCCGTCAGACCCAAATCGTAGCCGTTTTGCGTGCCGTCCGCATCCATCGAAGTTAACAGTATCTCGCCGGCGCCGAGATCGACGGCCTGCACCGCCCATTCGACCGCGTCGATCCCGGTTGGCTTTCTGCCGCCGTGCGTGTATACCTCCCAACGTTCGAAGTCCGGCACTTCACGGCTGCGCGACTCGCCCACACCCTTCGCGTCGATGGCCAGGACGATGCACTGGCTGCCGAATTTTTCGGCGCCGCGCGTGATCAAGCTGGGATCGCTGACCGCGGCCGAGTTCATCGACACCTTGTCCGCTCCCGCCTGGAGCATCCGCCGCACGTCGTCGATGTTGCGAATACCACCCCCGACGGTAAGCGGAATGAATACCTGCTCGGCCGTGCGCGCGACCACATCAACCATCGTCTGCCGGTCGTCCGAGCTGGCGGTGATATCGAGGAACACCAGTTCGTCGGCACCTTCTAGGTCATAGAAAGCCGCCAGCTCGACGGGATCCCCGGCATCGCGCAGGTTCACGAAGCGCGTTCCCTTCACCACCCGGCCACCGGTCACGTCCAGACAAGGTATGATACGTCTCGTCAACATCGGTATTCCTCAGCCCTCCGCAACCCGGTTGGCGCTCGCCAGATCGACGTCGCCTGTGTAAAGCGCCTTGCCCACTATGACCCCCTCGACACCCAGGTCTCGCAGCCGCTCGATCTGCGCCTCGGTGGAAACGCCACCGGAGGCGATGACCGGCACGCCGGCTGCACGAACGAACTCCAGGATGGCTTCGTAATTGGGCTCCGTCAGCGTGCCATCCCGTGAGATGTCCGTGTAGACAAACCGCGCCACGCCGAGCCCGACCATCTCCCTGGCAAGCTCCAGCGCCGTCACATCCACGGTCTCTTTCCACCCGCGCGTAGCCACTTTTCCCCCGCGCGCGTCGATACCCACGACGATCTGCTCACCCCATCTTGCACACGCTTCCTTCACCAACTGCTGGTTTTCTACCGCCGCGGTGCCCAGCACTACCCGGTGCACTTGCGCCTGCAGCAATAGCCCAATGGTGGGCAAGTCCCGGATGCCACCGCCGACCTCGACGGGCGCGTCCACCGCGGCCACGATTTGCTCGACCACATCCAGATTGCACGGCCTGCCGGCCGCGGCTCCATCCAGGTCGACCAGGTGCAAGAACTTGGCACCCTGGCGCTGCCATCTCAGCGCCATCTCCACAGGGTCTTCGCCGAACACGGTCACGCGCTCGTAGTCGCCCTGGTAGAGCCGAACACACTTTCCGTCCTTGATGTCGATAGCAGGTATTACCAGCATTTCAGGTCACCCCTGAGAGATGTGTTATGCAGCTCCGATAGCGCCCTTGCCCAATTCAGACGCCGCAGATCTGCTTTCTTTTACCAGAAAACTCGCTCCCGTGGCGATAAAGCAGGCTATGATAGCCGCGACGAAAGCCGACGTATAGCTGCCGGCTACGTCGAAGACGCGACCTGCCAGATATGAGCCGATGGACCCACCGACCTGATGGCTCAGGTAGATTACCCCGAAAATGGTGCCCATAGATGCCTTCCCAAAGATCTCCGCCGCGAGCGCCGACGTCAACGGCACCGTCGCGATGCGCGCCAGTCCGTAGAAAGCGGCGAAGAAGGTGAGTCCCACGGGATCGTCGAGTATCAGCAGGTAGACTAACGCCAGGCCCCTGACAAAGAAGATCGCCGCCAGCGGGTTCTTGCGGCCGACCCGGTCAGAAATGGCGCCAGTAACCAGGACGCCCAGCACCGAAAACCCTCCTGCCAGACCCAGAGCGTTGGCCGCGAATATCTCGGGAATGCCTCGGTCGGTAGCCGTCGGCACCAGGTGCGTCGCTATCATCGCCCCGGTGAAGCCGCAAACAAAGAACTCTATCACGAGCATCCAGAACGAGAAGTCCTTCATCGCCCTGGCGATGGGTGTTCGTCTCTCTTGTGCCGACGTGTCGCCAGGAATCGGAAGTGGCCGGTCCCGTCCCGCGTCTCGGAGTCGATCTCCGTCTGGCAGCAGACCGAGCTCCGACGGCTTGTTCTTGATCAGCCAGAAAACCATCGGCATCGACAGCGCGAGCACCAGGCCCAGCAGCAAGTACGTGGGGCGCCAGCCAACGAGAAGGATAACGTACATCGCTGTGGGGATGATCACGAACTGGCCCGCCGAAATTCCCGCCGTGGAGATGCTAAGAACGAGCCCACGCCCGCGCGTAAACCAGGAGGCCAGCAGGGTGGAGGTCGTCACCGTCGACATGGCGCCCATCCCGGCGGCGGAGAGCAAACCGTATAGCAGATAGAGCTGCAGCAGTCCCGATGTGGTGGACATAGCCACTATGGCGGACATCATCAAGACCAGCCCCACCAGAATCACGATCTTCGCCCCGTGCCGGTCGACCAGCTTGCCCATCACAGGCTGCACCAGGCCGAAGACGATCTGGTTGATGGAAACAGCCAGCGAGATCGAGGCCCGATCCCAACCGAACTCGCTCACCATCGGCTTGAAGAACACGCCGAAGGAGTGTTGCACGCCGCTGGACACGAAAAGAACTACAAACGTAACGGCGACTATGATCCAGCCATAATAGACTCTTGTTCCGCTAGCCAGGCGAAGTGTCCTCACGCCGACCTATCCCTCGGGGCCGACTGAGCCGTCGGCCTCTGCCTTGCGCAGTCCACTCCACCGGCAGAAGTTATCGTACATCCGCAGGCCCGGGTTGCCGCTTTTCTCGGGGTGAAACTGCGTCGCCACCAGATTGTCCCGGATCAACACCGAGCAAAAGGTGAGGCCGTATTCGGTCTGTCCCGCCACCAGACTCGCGTCGGCAGGATCGACGTAGTACGAGTGTACGAAGTAGAAGTTCTCCTCGTCGGAAATACCGTCAAAGATTGGGTGGCTGACCTGCTGGCGGACCTGGTTCCAGCCCATATGAGGGACCTTCGACGTCGGTGGAAGGCGGCGGACGACGCCCGGCACCAGGTCGAGGCATTCCTGCCAGCCCCCCTCCTCGCTGCCCGCCAGCAGCACCTGCAACCCCAGGCACACGCCGAAAAAGGGTGTGCCGCGTGCTACCACAGCCCTGATGGGCTCAACCAGCCCCAGACGAGTCAGGCTATCCATCGTATCGCCGGCCGCACCCACGCCGGGCAGCATCACGGCATCGGCAGCCAGAACCTCCTCTGCCCGCTGTGTGACTACCGCCGCGTAGCCCAGGCGCTCGATTGCCTTGGCCACGCTCCGGAGATTTCCAGCACCGTAATCTATGATCGCAATCATGGCGAAAGCAGTATAACAGAGGGGGAGCGGGGGGGTCAATTTTGGGGCCAAGAGGGGGGAGGACACGACGGAGGCATGGAGGGTGATTCATGGGTATCTCAGCCCTGCGTGCGCACTACACGCCAAACAGATGTTCTGGACTTATGAGTTTGTCCTGGATGCTCTTCATCACCACAAAGGGCTTTAGCAAGGGATTCGTAAAGCGGTATCGTTGCTTGTGAGGCGCTCCGGTCTTCTGAAGCACTTTCCCGTGGGTTTCCTTCGTCAACTCGCTCAGGTGTCTAATGAACGCAGGTATTCGATAAGTCTTCTTCATTACCTTGGAGAGGGGCCTAGCTATGTCGGCGGGTGCGAAGTATCCTAGATCATCCACGGGGGCCAGCGCGCAACTTAGCAGCACTTGCTTGTATAGACTGTCTCGTCGCGGGCTTATGGTCGCTTGATGATATGCAGCTATTATGCTCTCAACAGCATTGTCTAGCGCTTCCAGTACTCCGCCCACTACGTGGTTGTCTCCAACCTCCATCTGCTTGTCACTCAGCGCCGTTGTTGCTGACTGCAGGCCCAGGAGATGGGCATAGTAGGGCAAGCCCTGAGATAGTTCTGTGATGGTGTTGAGAGCGGAGGGCTTGATGGTCATCCCTACGCTGTCTAGCCCCTTGGTTACTATTTGGCTGACCTCCGCGCGAGCCATTCGCGGTACCAAAACCTGTGCCAGCGCTCTGTCAATCGAAGCATGTTCCTCGATCAAATCGTCTACTGCGTCAGCCACGCCCACGAGTACAAGAGTGACGTTAAGGACCCAGTGATCCGACAGCGCCTTGATGGTGTCCGCGATGAGACCTAACGCATCTCGGTCTTCAAGCCTGTCGAACTCGTCTAGGACAATGATAGACACGTGGTCGCTTAGCTGAAAGCAACGACGTACGAGATTAGGAGTCGCCTCGCCGTTGACCAGTCTGTCTACAGCATCCCTGAAAGCAGTGGTTACACCCGGAAAGTTGCGTTTCTCAAGCAGAACGCTCATTTCCTCTGCCACCTTCGCCCAAATCGTGCCGAATCCATCTTGCGGATTGCAGTTTATTCGCACAGCCAACACGAAGTCCTTCGCGGCCTCCTCCCAAAACGCGTGAACCAGTCCTGCCAGCGATGTCTTGCCGACGCCACGCTCACCAAAGACGACCGCATGCTGGCCAGGCTGCGAAACGGCTTGCAGTACTTGCGATAGTTGCTTCAAGCGACCGGCGAAGAATTCCTTACGATTGACCGGCGCTCCCGGGGTGAATGCCCTGAGCAGTTGGATCCTTGCGCGTATTTGCTCCGCCTCTTCCTGCACCATACTTACTACTCACTTGCAAAAGTCGCAATCGAACTTGCGCCAGATGCATAATACACCGAACGACGCCCCGTGTCAATATGCTCACGCACCCCCAAATCCGTGGATTCCCTCGTGAGGGTTCACCCGTTGGGTGAAGGTTTGAGCACGAATCCACGGATTCAGGTCACCATGAGTTGACCAAATAACTCGCAGTTCATGGCTGCTCCGTGAACTGGGAAATCCTTGCTGCTGAGGTGTCACTGCGCCTTGGGTGTCACAACTCGCCCGCTCGTGCGAGAGGCTCGGCAAGGTCTAGGCGAGGGCATCCAAGCTCGATTGCGGCAGCTCGCACTTTCGGCTATAATACACGTCTGAGGACGAACCGCCTGGCGCTGCTGGCAGGCAGCCCGATCAGGATCTCGGTCAAGGCCGGCATCTGAGGCTTGGTTCCCTGGATATACCTGGCGATGCTGCTTCGGCTGGGTCTGGTTCCCGCTATTTGGAGTAAGAGGGTGACCCATCCAATTGCGATCAGGATCATCGAGACAGACAACAATCGCCGGGGAGACCTGCTCACCCGATTGATACGTGACTTGCTGCACGCCCTCGGCTACCACCAGCTCCGGCTTAACGTTCATAAGGCTGGACGCGAGCTCGACGTTCTCGGCCAGCACCGCCTCGAACCCGTGCGATTCGTTCGCGCCGAGTGCAAGGCAACAGCCGAGCGGGTTGGCGGCGACCAGATCAACAAGTTCCTCGGCGCGGTAGACGCCGAACGGCGACAGCTTATGCAAACCTTCGGGTCAGACACCACCGTGGCCGGGTACTTCGTCTCGCTAAGCGGCTTCAAGGACTCGGCGCTGGAGCAGGAGGCAGGCCTTCGTCCGTCTCGCGTCGCATTGCTCGACGGCGAGGGTGTGGTCAAGGAGCTGATCAGCGGACGGATGATCGTGGCCCCTGAACATGCTGTGCATGAGGCAAGTCGATGCGTGCCTGCCAAGTCGGGGCTGGAGCTTCACTCGATGGAGGTCTTGGTGCACGACATTGGCCTCCTGTGGGCGCTCTACTACCACCGCAATAGAAAGCCCACCCACTTCGCTCTGATTCACGCCGATGGCCATCCATTGTCCCACTCACTTGTCACGACCGTCATTCGCTACGCAGAACGGGCGGACGCGCGCACGAGACTCGGCTCGCTGATCTACCTCGCTCCGCCAGAAGACGGTCCCTCTGAGGCGGAGGTCCAGGAGGCGCGGGCACAGTATTTCGCGTACCTCGAGGCAGCCTGCGGGCGCATTCAACTCGACGGGCTACCTGCGGATGAGCAGGTAGGCTCCAAACGCTTGCGCCTGGAGAGCCTCTTTGTGCCCCTGCACGTCGTCAAGGTAAGCCCGGAGTCCGACGTGACTATGGGCTACGGAGAGGGGAAGACAGCTCTGGCGTACTATTCAGTGGCTGCCAGCGCTTCCAGTTTGGACCTTTCTCCGGTGAATGCATATTTGCCACATCGGGCTGGTGTGCTCGTGCAAAGACTTGGTCGTGCTGGCCGGACTGAGAGTGGACAGCATGACTTGTTGCGCCGACCGGTCGGTAAGGCCATGGGTGAGAGTTCACGTCTTGCACTGCTAGCCCCTCCGGGAGGCGGCAAGTCTGTGCTATTGAACCGGCTAGCGGTCGCCTACGCCTTTCCCGAGCGCAGAGCGGCATCGGACGATACCTTGCCCGAGCGGGAGTGGCTCCCCATCCTGGTGCGGTGCCGTGACCTGGGCAGCTTGGTACGCCAGCCGATGCTCCGGATCATAAAGGGCGTTGCCGAGCGCGCGAACCTGGAACCGCGTCTGCACGATGCCTTCGCAACCCTCGTGTCGCGCGAGTTGAGGCGTGGTGAGGCGCTTCTGCTTATAGACGGTTTGGACGAGATCGCGGACGACGGCGACCGAGCGGCGTTTGCCGGTGAGCTACGGAACTTCCTGGGCATATACCCTGCTGCCTCGGCTGTCGTGACCTCGCGAGAAGCGGGATTTCGAGCCGTGGCAGGCGCGGTCAGCGCCGAATGTGAGACCTTTCACCTGGCTGACTTCGACGACCAGGACCTTCGCTGCCTAGTCCGCTTATGGCACCGCCAGGTGTACGGCGACGATCCCACCAGCAGTGCTGCGGCCGATGCTTTGGCAGAAACCATAGTGGCGAACGACCGCATTCGCCTACTGGCTAGCAACCCTCTCCTGCTGACCACGCTGTTGCTCGTGAAGCGCTGGGTCGGGCAATTGCCCACGAAGCGGACGGTACTCTACGATAAGGCCATCGAGGTCTTGCTGATGACCTGGAACGTGCAGGCGCACGAGCCCATTCCGCTCGACGAGGCCCTACCGCGCCTGGAGTACATTGCGTTCAGTATGATGAAGGAGGGCTCCAAGACACTGACAGAGCAGCGTTTGCGAGCCCTCCTCAGGGATGCCCGCAGGGACCTGCCCGAGCTACTTGGCTACTCACGGATAAGCGAAAGCGAATTCGTCGATCGGGTCGAGCTACGCTCCAGCCTCCTTGCACAGTCCGGCCACACCTTAGAGAGCGGGCGCCTCGTCCCAGCGTACCAGTTTCGCCACCTGACGTTCCAGGAGTACCTTGCCGCTCGTGCTGTTGTCGACGGCAATTACCCAGGCCGAACGGATTCCGACACCCCGGTTACTGTCCTCCTACCTCACCTAGGAGAGGAGGGTTGGCGGGAGGTGGTACCACTGACCGCCGTGCTGGCCGGGCGCGAGGCCAGAGGGATTGTGGCTGAGGTGATTCGTCGAGCGAGTGCAGTGACGTTCGCTCGCTCAGCGAATTTGTCTCAGACTACCTGGGATTCGTCTCAAGATACGTGGCAGGACATTCTGCGCCAGGACAGACTTGGCACGCTGCTGGGACAGTGCCTGCTCGACGAGGTCCAGCTTGCACCCGCCGAGATCGAGCAAGCGCTTCAGGCCGTGTTGATCATCCGCTTTTGGGATCATGACTGGCCTGCTACTCTTCGCAAACTAGCCCGGGGCAAGTTCGCCCACGCGCTCCGAATCGTGGCAGAGCGTGGCCTGAAGTCGTGCGATGAGCACGCGCGTGACTTCGCCTTCGCACTCGGCATCCTCACGGCGTGTCGACTCGGCTGGAGCGAGGGCGACCTCGTGGCAGGCATGGTGGACTTGGCCCCGGCACGGTCCCTGCTGCTCTCGACCGATCCCGTCGAGCGGGCGTCAGGCGCCCTAGTACTTACCGAGTTGCCACCGGCAGCAGACGTGAAGGACATTCCAGGCTGGGAAACCGTAGCCCAGCCGCTCGCGGCCCTTTTGGCATCCGAGCACCCGTTTGTCCAGTATTCGGCTGCTCTGTCGATCGGCCGTCTGGGAGACCAAAGAAACTGGCTGCCGCCCAACTACTCAGAGGCCCTACTAAGGCTCGCGAGATTATTGGCTAAGCGGCAGAATATCCGGTTGCAATCTGCGAGCGCTGAGGCTATCTGCAAGCTGCCCGTGCTCCCCAGAACGCTTGTTCGGTTTTCAGAAGAGAGGGAAGAGTTGATTCCAATCGTAGAGGCTCTACTGACGTCTCCGGCGGGAAGGTTCGGGGCAGCGCTAGTGCTGGCATACTACCTGCAAGCACCGCTGTCGGATGCGGAGTTGATCGAGCGGGCTTCCTCAACGCAAGGTGGGTGGGCCGGGTTAATAGCGGGCGACCTCAAGTGCCGATTCGGGATCCTGGAGAATCTTGGAGAAGCCGGCATGAGAGCGGCCCGGCAACTTCGTGATGCGGATTCGAGGAACGCCTGAAGGTAGGTCGGGTGCTGCCTCCTTCTGTCGCTGCTGTGCTTCAGGTCTTTCAGAGCGGAGTACGTTGGCTGCGAAGTGTCTTGCGGTGGGGTGAGCCCTTCGAAGCTTCCCGAGCCATGAGGGTAATAACCTCGCTCTGACCGTTTTGGAGAGATCGAGGGATGGCTGTCTTTTGCAAGCTTCTCGTGCCACGCAACGTCGTAGTTCTCGTTCGGCGAAGGCCCCGGCATAGATTTCTGGTCAGCATCCAAAACGTCGACGGCAAAGCCAAGCCTTATCAGATTCGTCAGTTCCTCAACTTCGTGGAGTGGTATAATCTTCAAACAGGAGACGAGTCGTGAAGGACTATCAAATAATCATCTTTGTACGGCAAAGCGGTCGGTGGATACCTTGCACACATCCCCGATTTGAAGGCGTGTTCCGCTTTCGGGGGGTCGCCCGCAGAAGCGCTGGCGTAAGTCGAGATTGCCAAAGCGGCCTGGCTAGAAGCGGCGCGCGCCGAGGGCAAGCCCATCCCGCGTCCTAGATACCGGCCCGCTATTTATCGAGCGGTGTCTTGAAGTCCACCACAGAATCGTGCCCGACCCATCGAAGCAGCTTTCCGATGGGTGGGCAAATCGCCGCATTGGGAACTGTTTGACCTGACCGGGTAGCGGAAGCAAAGAGGACCATCGTGACAAGGCAAGAGCTGCTATCTCGCATCTCTGTCGACCCGAAGATCTGCTTTGGCAAGCCGTGTATCAAAGGGCACCGCATCTGGGTATCCCTGATCTTGGACTTTCTCGCGAGCGGGTGGACCGTTCAGGAGATCTTACGCAATTATCCGGGACTTGACGAAAAGGATGTCTTGGCCTGCATCGCCTACGGCGCCGAGATGGCCCGAGAGCGCTACGTTGATATTCCCCTTGAGACGGGCCCGTGAGTGAACACTAACGCAACGGGCGCCACTGCCCCTCGCTACCAGCTACCGGCTCTCCAGTGTGCAAGATTGCGGACAGACGGTGGAGAAGTTTGGCCACGGCGTCAACGGATACGAAACGGATAAACGGATGCGACTGCGAGAGGATTGATGTGGAATCACGTTACTTGCTCGTTCGACAAGGCACCTCCCTGGCTTAGGTACGACACTGTTACCGGCCCCTGGTTGGCTGCGTTGCATTAATCCGTTTATCCGTTAGTTATCCGTTGACGCCGCAACCACCCGTTCCAGCGATATTCCGTACACTACCCAGATTTTCGACATCCTCGCGGACCAGGTCTATTTCTTCGACGCGGGGGTCCGCGTGATGATATCGCGCCGGACGATCTAGCTTTATGACATAGTAGCCATCCCACTCCGCAGGTCCTATGACAGTTCCACTGTCGGACGTAAGTTCCAATGGTGCGGCAGGTGCACGCAACCTTACCCTCGTCCCGGGCTTGAGTTCCCGCTCGATGGCCGGGGTATGCGCGCCCAAGGGCGCACGGCCGGGCAAAGCGCGTGCGGGGCTGCGTGTCTTGGCCGATCTTCCTCGCGTCATATCGTGCGTCAGTCCTCCCGCTATACAGGCTGCGGGTATTCTCCTTCCTCAAGGAGCGCGTTAGTCTGTTAACGCGTAACTACTCAGCACCGTGCATCTACGCCATAGCTGGCGCGAATGGGGCACCGGCAATGG
>JACQUC010000095.1 GCA_016210495.1 Chloroflexota bacterium | reverse complement strand
GTCGCCGGCGTTCACATCATGGCCATCGAGTGGGAAGACGCGGTGCCGGAGATTGTCCAGGGAGCCGGACTATCCCCTCGTCCTCAGATCGCCCAGTCCGAGCCCGAGACGGCGGCGGCCCGCTAATGCAAGATGTGAAATGTAGGGGTGGACGGCCCTGCCCACCCGGGGCGGGGTGGGGCACCGCCGCCATTGCGCTCCGAAAGGGCCAGGAGAAAATATGTCAGCTCAAGCCTTGATCACAAATCGTAGCCTCGCCGAGTCCGTCAAGGGCAAATGCGGCGAAAACGTCTATCTCTGCTACTCCTGCAAGCGATGCACCTCCGGTTGCCCGCTGGCGGAGTATATGGATCTTACGCCCGCCGAGCTTATGCGGGCCGTTCAGTTCGGCATGGACGATAAGGTGCTCAACAGCAAGACGCTGTGGCTGTGCGCTTACTGCGAGACCTGTTTCACGCGCTGCCCGCAGGGTATTGACATCCCTTCGGTTATGGACACCCTCAAGGGCGTGGCCCGCGAGCGGGGCACCAAGCCCAAGCTACCCACCGTAGAGCAGTTCAACAACCTGGTTCTGCGCTGGGCGAAATCGGCGGGGCGTGTCTGGGAGCTGGGCCTGATGGCCGAGCTCAACTTGCGCACCGGACAGCTTCTGAAGGACGCCGATCTCGGGCTGAAGCTGTTCCGCGCCGGCAAGCTGAAGGTGCTGCCCCAACTGGTGCGTTACACTAAGCCGGCGCCAAGCCGAGCGGCCGCTCCAGCGGTAGCAGAGAAGCGAGTCGTGTACTATCCCGGCTGCTCGCAGCACGCCACCGGTTCCGAATACGACCAGTCGGCGCGGGCGGTGGCCAGGCACCTGGGCATCCAGTTCGTCGAGCCCGAGGGCTGGGTCTGCTGCGGCACCGGCGCCGCCCACACCAAGTCACGCGAGCTGGCCGCCATACTCCCAATGAAGACCCTTGTGAAGGTCGAAGCCGAAGGGGACCAGCGGATGACGACACCGTGTGCCGCCTGCTTTGCCCGCTTCAAGACCGCCATTCACGAGGTCGAGCGTGACCCGAAGCTCAAGCAGGCTGTCGCTGATGAGCTGGGCTACTCCTACAAGGGCGACTTGAAGGTGGACAGTCTCCTCACGACGTTCATCCGGGAGGTTGGGCTCGACGGCATCAGCGCCCGCGTCACCAAGCCTCTGAAGGATCTCAAGGTGGTGTGCTATTACGGCTGCTTCCTCACCCGCCCGCCGGAGATTACCGAGGAGGAGCACCCCGAGTACCCGATGTCGATGGACAACATCGTCAAGCGCCTGGGCGCAACCGTCCTGGACTGGTCATACAAGACCGATTGCTGTGGCGCCAGCCTGATGTTCACACAGACCGACGTCGCGCTCGATCTCTCCCAGCGCCTCCTGGACAAGGCCAAGGAAGTTGGCGCCGAGGCCGTCGTCGTCGCCTGCCAGTTCTGCCAGGGAAACCTCGATATGCGCCAGGAGCAAATCGAGCGGCGCGTAGGCAAGAAATACGATGTCCCTGTCATTTACTTCACCCAGCTCATGGGTCTCGCCTTCGGCCTCGATCCCAAAGACCTTGCCCTCGAAAAGCTCCTCGTCAGCCCGACGGAGCTTCTAAAGAGCAAGAACCTGCTGCCTGGCACGTAGCTTACGTAGGGGCGACCGCCGGCCGCCCACTTGAGCTGAACGTTGACGTGCAAGATCTAACGTAGGGGCGAACGGCTGTTCGCCCGCATCCGCGTAGCGTAGATGTGCGAAATGGTAAGTTCCGGAGTTGACATAATCGAAATCAGCCGCGTCAAAAAGGCGCTTTCCCGCTGGGGCGAGCGCTTCTTACTGCGTGTGTTCACGCCGGACGAGCTCCGCCTTTGCCATGGTCGGATGCCCGAGCTCGCGGTGCGGTTCGCCGGCAAAGAGGCCGTCTCCAAGGCGCTGGGCACCGGTATGCGCGGCGTGGCGTGGCGCGAGATTGAGATTCTCTCCGATCCCCGTGGCAAGCCAATCGTCCATCTTCACAACCGCGCCAAAATGCGGGCCGAGGAGATCAGCCTCAACACTTTCGCCATCAGCCTCTCTCACACCGACGACCTGGCCATCGCGTTCGTGGTCGCCACGACGTAGGGGCGCGGTCTCCGCGCCCAGTCGCCAACCTGGCATCGCGTTCGTGGTCGCCACGACGTAGGGGCGCGGTCTCCGCGCCCAGTCGCCAACCTGGCAT
>JACQUC010000102.1 GCA_016210495.1 Chloroflexota bacterium | reverse complement strand
TCTCCGGGTAGCCCTCTCGTTCCGCCTGCCAGGCCATGGCCAGGTAAAGCCCCACCTCGGCGGTCTCACCCTGGAAGTTTTTTTGCACAGCCTCTTCCATCGCTGTGCCCTTGGCCTCGCCGATCTTGTTCTCGTTGATCAGTTGAATCTGCACCGAAGACCCTCCTTCTAAATAGTTATAGTTATTAGTAACAGAATATCACGGTGCAGTCGTATTGTCAAGCGTGTCCAACCCCTGAGCTCCTGCCTACTTCGCTTTCCCGTGCCCGGTCAAGCCGTATTGACTCCACCGCCCGCGTACCAGCCTCATCGTCTCCTCGTCAGGATAGGCAACTGGGGCGAACTTTTCGCCAAACAGCTTGTCCGACCTCGGTCTATCGATCGGCTTTGTCGCATCGATGAGGAGCCTGGTTCCCTTGTTGCCGCCAGATCCTAGCCTCTCGTTCGGGTGAACTATGGGGTCAAGCGCGCTTATCCAGCCCGGGAAGGTGACGAGGTCTCTTGTTGGGTCAACCCGATACGCAATGGCCCAGAATACGCGTCCCAAGTCGTATATGTCCACATCTTCGTCACAGACGATGATGTTCTTGCACATCATGTTCGACAATCCGGAGCTCCAGATGTTGGCCGCAACCTGGTGTACCTGGCCGTAGTAGCTGTTGTCAATTTGAACGATCAGATTGGCATACGCGACACTTGGATCGGCATTGACCCCCGTGATCCCCCTCATCCTCTCTTCCAGCAGATCCCACATTATTGCGCTGTGGCTCACGGCGGCGGTCCGGTGGTCTTCGGTGATCGGCAAACCCGTGATCGTTCCCTGAAAGATGGGGTTGTCTCTGTAAGTGATACAATTCACCTGGAACACGGGTCTTTGGCTCTCGCCTCCGTAGTGGCCGGTGTACTCTGAGAACGGCCCATCGTTTCTAAAGGTCGATCTGTCGGTCAGAAGCTCGCCTTCGAGAACGATTTCGGAGGTTGCGGGCACGCGCAGATCCACGGTTTCACACCTCACCAGTTCGACAGGTTCCCGCCTCAAAGCCCCTACCACGTCCCACTCATCCACGCCCAGCGGAATTGGGGCGGCGCCGACGAGGGGAAGGAGTGGGTCTCCACCAATTGCAATCGCCAAAGGCATGTTCTTCCGCTGTTTGCGCCAGGTTCTCCAGTGATACCAGATATGCTGGCCCTGGGCAACAGACATGCTGGTGTTCTTCCTGTCATGCACTGCCGCCCGATACACTCCCACGTTCTCCCAGCCGGAGCTTGCGTCTTTCGTCACCACGCTGTCGAAGGTACTTATGTATCTGCCGCCATCGAGCTTGCTCCACTTCGGAATTGGGAGCTGGAACAGATCAACGTCGTCCCCTGTCAGGACGTTCTCCTTACACGGGCCGGTATCGACCACTACCGGTTTGACAGGCTTCCTTGTGCGCTCCCTCCAGACTCTGATGAGATCCCTGTAAGACGTATCCGCAGGCAGGTCGAGCGCGAGTGCAATTCTCTCGTTGGTGGCTAGTGAGCCCGCGAACAGTTTGGTGCACAAGGTGTCCTTGTAGTCCTTGATGTTTTCGAAAAGCAGCGCCGGGCCGGCAACGTCCCCGACCTCCCGCACGATGCCTCCGATCTCCAGGTTCCAATCTACCTCGCGCTTAACGCGAGCGAGTTTACCCTCCTTCTCCAGCCGAAGGATCCATTCCCTAAGGTCTTCGTAACCCACGCTCACCTCCACGAAAATAGCTAGGGCCTTTGCATCTTGTTTCTTGGATACAATTCGAGGGGCATTCAGTCGCCAGGTTCAGGGTTTGAGGGCGTTGAAGTCGCGGCCAAAGATCTCTGTCCCCAGGACCATCTTGTGAATGTCGAGACCACCCCCCAGCATCACGAAAGCCATTGCGTTGCGCAGCCGCATCTGAATGGGATGCAGTTCCTGGTAGCCCGATCCTCCCCAAACGATCGCGCAGTCCAACATCGTTTTCAGGCATACTTCGGCGACCCAGGTTTTTATCATCGAAGCGTGCTGGGTGAGGCGCATCTGTTTGTCAGCCATCCAGGCGGCCTCATAACAAAGCAGGCGAGCAGCTCTCAGTTCGGAAAAGTGATCGACCAGACGAAGTTGTACCGCCTGCCACTTGATCAACGGCTTGCCAAAGGTCCGCCGCCGTTTCGCGTGTTCGACCGTGTCCTCCAACGCTCGCATCGCGGCTCCGACATACTGCGTACCCCCCACGCCTCGCGTGAAGTCCCAGCGGCTGCGCATATAGTAGAACCCCTTGTTCTCTACCCCAAGCAACCTGATTGCTGGCACCTCCACGTTCTTCAACAGCACGTGTCCGAGCATATGGGCTCGAAATCCAGGTTCTGGAATGCGCGCGATGGACACGCCTGCTTGATCGGCGTCGACCAGGAAGAGACTCATACCCTTTACGCCCCCTTGCTCAGGCGATGTCAGCGCCGTCACTATCAACTGCTGAGCACCGGGCACGAGGCTGACATAGGCCTTTTGCCCGTTTAGAATATAGCAATCCCCAACAGGTCGTGCCGTGGTGCGAATCGCTGCGGCGTCGCCTCCAGCCTGGGGCTCGGTTTCGGCGAAGGCGATGACCTTGTGGCCGCTCACCACCTGTCCCCACACTTGGTCGTCGACGACAAGCTTTGGATAGAGATTCTGCATGTGACAAATGGTGGCCGTGCTTCCGTCCACGCGCCCCAGCTCTTCCATCGCTATGTTGTACTCTACCCAGCTTCTCGCTTGGCCTCCAACCCGCTTTGGGTAGGAAAGCCCCATCAGCCCGGCTCCGGCCAGCTTCTGGATACCGTCCCAAGGAAGGACTTCCTCTTGCTCCCACCGAACGGCGTTTGGCGCTACATCCCGCTCGGCGAAAGTGCGCACTTCTTGCCGGAATAGCTCCTGCTCGGTAACTACTCAGGTGGGATAAGCCGGCGGCCGGGTATAGGACCTGATTGCTGACACCGTTCTGGATCGGTCGATGTAGTGGGTGGAGATCAGGCAACCGCCCTATTGACACATATGCTAAACTTCAGGTGCGAGTGTGGTG
>JACQUC010000092.1 GCA_016210495.1 Chloroflexota bacterium | reverse complement strand
GCTATGGCCAGCGCGACCATCGCCGCCACGATCAACGTAGGGCTTAAGCCCAGCCACGGCAGATGGAAGTCCTGCCGTTTGAGGTCGTAGACGAGAGCTGTTGCCATCGTGGCCGCCGGCTTGTCGCCGAATAGCGTCGGCATCCAGTAGAACGAGCTCGCCAGGCCCATAACGGCAAGCGTGTACAGCGTCTCTCGCCACGAGAGATCTCTGTTTACCACGAGGAAGCACGCCAGAACGATACCTCCGACCACGGCGAAAATCGGATGGACGTTAATCCCAAGTCCGATCACCAGGGCCGCCAGATACACGCGCCACGTGGCTTTCTTGCGCCCAGCGAGTAAGAAGATGACCGCTGGGAAGAGCGCGACTCCCCACTGCAGCGAGAAGTCGCCAATCGGGCTCGGCAGCCTGCCCGGGCCGTAGTACCCTGTGATCGCCAGCGTCAGAAGCGCCCCGATAATGGACGCCGTGGCCGAGAACCGAGCCAGCCTCAACCCTATGTATACCAGAAGCCTCAGGCCTACGAACACAATGCCGCTGGCGAAAACCATCGCCTTCGTGACCGACCAGGGCGTAAGCCACTTGAGGATGAGCGTGGCCACGTGCGGTATGAACTGATAGGATTGCCACAGTGGAAACCCGCCTCCCCAATCGTTCGTCCACGCGAGAAACCCGTATTCCAAAAGGCTCCTGATCCTGTAAGCGTGATAGATGAAGTCACCGGAATCCAGTCGCTCCGTCCGAAACATGTCGCGTGCCAGGTACGCGGACAAGGCTACCACAATCACTGGGGCCAGCACTTCCCAGACCAGCGCGACAACCTTTGTCTTCGTCGCTCTTCTGATAATCGTGCGTCGCACTGCCAGGCGATTCTCCTGCCTGCTGATGCGCTGGCCCCAGTGTGCCACTGCCCGGGAGCCGCGCAAGATCCCCCTCGATACGGCCCATCCCGACGACGCGTAGTCCAGCGAGACGAAGATGGCCAGTATCGACGCCAGCAGCAGTGCCCAATCTTGCAGCCTGCCGCTGTAACTGAACTGCACCGAGATGCCCTTGCTCTCGTCAAGCCCGCTGACAGGAACGTAAATGAGATCCGGCCCTGCCCAATAGATCTTGGCTCCGGTGGAGCCCTCTTCCGTCGAAACGCGCGCCGACCAG
This sequence comes from Chloroflexota bacterium, assembly GCA_016210495.1. The sequence continues at coordinate 29,045 of JACQUC010000092.1, read as the reverse complement.
CCCTCGAAGGCGTTCTCCTTGAACAGCACGCCCGTGAAGCCAGAGCCGGTCACCGTCAGAGATTCAGGATTCCTCCTGCTAACCTGGTAGTTGGGTGGCGTCTTAGCCTCCGGCTGCGGTGCGATCCAGCTAATGACGTTGGCCAGAACCGTCGCTTCGGAAAGGTTGACGTAGTCCGTGACGTGGTAGGGCAGGTTCATGCCGCTCCACACAACCCTTCCCTTGCCGAGCGTGCCTGCCGCCATGATCGGCCGTCCCCCCTGTGCCAGGATCATTCTTGCCCACGACCTCACGTCCTGTTCTTGCGGCACGTAGGAAAGAGCCCACGCGCTGCTGCCGTACCGCGGCGGCGAGAAGGACGAAGCGTCGATCTCTCCCAGCTCGGCGGTCGCTGACGTGGTCAGGTCCCATTCCGTTCCCAATGGCGCACGTCTGGTTCTTGTTATCGGGAACACCCTGGGCAGATTCGCTTGCTCCGATTCAGGTGCCAGGCTGCCCGTGTCGACAAATAGTCCTCCCCCACGTCGTACGTATTCCTCGATCATACCAAATGCTTTTGCGCTGTCGGAAGAGCCATAGTTGTATAGGGCCACCGCGGTGAAGCGCGACAGCTCTTCGGGACTTACGTCGTCGATCTGCTTCGGTCCCCGAACCGGAATTAGTCGTTTCGGCCCAAGGCCAGCCAGACTAATCGCTCTTACCAGGGTCTCGTAACCAACATCGTCGCCGATGACCAGAACCGTGGGCGCCTTCGTAGCGACGACGATAGGTCCGGCAGCCTCAGGCAGCAACCGCGTTACCTTCAGCCCGCCGTACATTTCGGACCTTTCGACCATCGTCCTATCATTGAGCAAGTAGTCGGCAACTGGCACGTCCTCGTCAGCGCCGGGTGTAGTCACGAAATACCTGATAGCAAACCAGTCGACAAGCACCTTGGCTACGTTCTTCGCGGCTGCCGTCGTGTATCTGGGCTGTTTTGTCAGATTGCCGTTCACGGCCATGTTCATAAGGACCCGCCAGTCCACCCACGGTTTGTAAGCAGGGTCAAAGTAGCCAACAGTTTCCGGCATTTGATACAGCGAAGTCCACCACATGCTGAGACGTGGATCGAGCATCCACACTCGCTGGTCGGTGGCATTGCCGTCCATCCACGAAGGGAGCAACGGGCTGTTGGCAAGATCATTCCTCTTCATCAGCACGTCAATCGCGCGCATCGGACTTAGCCAGGTCTTAACAAAAGTCGCCTCAACACGCGACCAACCCAGCGATGGGCCGATGAACCCGCCGAGAAGGATTAGCCCCGTGATCGCCGACGGCAACCCAATTCGCCAGCGGTGCTCGGTGGACGCCCTGCGCTCGCCGTGCAGCCTGATCTGTCTGAAGACCACCGCCACGACGCTCGCGAAAAGCACGTGGCCCATAAACCAGGTCCGAGAGGCCGTTACCGACGTTCGAGCCGGGTTGATGCCAAAGGCGAACAGCACCTGCAAGAATAGCAGAACCGCTGTCGCCGCTGCCAGCCCCATCAACTGCCTGTCGAGAAAAGCCCCGTCGAGCAGGTTGTCGCCACGGTGGCGCAGTTTCTGCACCATCCTATAGCCGAGGACCGCCACGAGCAGCGCAATCAGGGCCGGATTGGTGATTAGAAAGATGTCCATCAGCATGCGCGGCTCATAGAAAACCCTCGCCGCTCCTGTCGATGCCGCCTGGCTGTAGTGCATTACCGTGGCTATCAATGGTACCGCGACGACTCCGCCGACCAGCGCTGTGGTGAACCCATACACGAACAGGTTCTTGAAGCCCCGAGAATCGAATTTCCGGCCACGTTCGTCCCCGGCGAATAGTAGAATAATCACAAAAATCCCCATGATCATCCCGCCGACGATCGGATGTGCCAGGAACGCGATCCCGTTAGACAGTCCCCCTGCCACCAAGCTCCGCTGGCTACCCGTTCGCACGTGCCTTGCCAGGAAGAAAAGACACAGAGGGAAGAACATCTGCGCGGTGCCTTGCGCGGTCAGCCCCTCGGCAGCCAGCGGCTGGTGCAGGCCTGCTGACCAGGTAACCAAGATTGTCAGCGGCACCGCGACGAGCCATCGCCCTGAAAGCTCCTTGAGCAACAAGCAGGTGAAAAGCACGAACAGCCCCATCGCCACGACCAGGAACATCAGCAGGCCGGGACCGTCCCCGAGGCGTTCGGCAAAGGGCAGCGCCAGGTACGAGCTCAGCACGCCGTACTGTCGCAGGTACGGGTGGCCGGAAAACCACCACTGGTTCCAGAGCCCAACCCATACGCCCGGGTGCTGGCGCAAAATGGCAAGGTTGGTCACGCCGTGGAAGAAATCACCACCCGCGGGCGGGTACGTGTTGAGGTACACCTGCGCCAGTGGCACAAACGCTGCCAGCGACACTCCCATCGCGGCCAGGGTGGAGAACACGACTGTGCTCAAGCGAACAACCGGCGCCAGGTCGGCCAAATGACGGGGTACGTGCGGCGCTTTGGCAAATAGGGCGGAAGCGCGCACGCTCCAGAAAGCCTTCCTGACTTGCCTCTCTCGGATACGTGGCTTCGATTCGCCCCTCGTTGCCTGTTCGACTGCCTCGCGGGTTTGCTGCTCTGCCTGCTGGTCGACTTCATATCGCGCACCCTCGGCCTTCGGTCGATCCGCGACAACCATGGGGCGCTGTGGTGGTTCCTCAACTGCCCCGGCGGGATGCCTCTCGAGCGCTGGCGGTAATGGGATTCCAGGGCGACGCATTGTCGGCTTATTCAAAATGGTCGGGCCACGCGCCTTCACGGAATCGAGTCTCACGCTGTAGCGCTCATCTCGCGTCGGATCGATTCGGACAACAGAACGCCCATCAAGCGTCCGGTAACCTCCTGTGCCCGCCTGGTGTTCCGTCGAAAAACCGAACAACGATCGCAAGGGATACCACACCAGGAACAGCAGTGTCAGCACGCTAACACCGTATCCTAGCCAGACGTCGAATGCCCGGCCGTGTTCCAGGCGCACCTTATGGCTGCCTGCGATTGGCATCTCGACCACCATAAATCCCAAAACATCCGGAGATATCTTCGCCGACTGGTTGTCCACAAAAGCCTGCCACGCACCGTCGTAAGTCGTCCTCACCAGCAGTGACTGCCCCGCTTCCGCTTCTACTTCGATCTCCATCCGATCGATCCCGGTGCGCCGGTAGCTAACCGATCCTCCTTGCGGCGCTTCAATCGCTTCGACGTACCACGCAAGGTTCACACGATCGATGGCGTTGAACGGAGGCTTGAGCTCCTTCATCTGTCTGGCGTTCACCACCTGCGCAAGACTAGGCTTCGCCAGCGGAACCTCGAATATGGCCGTTCCCCTATCCAAGTACCGTCGCGTCAGCAAACCATCAAACTTGTGCGGGAAGACATAGTCTTTGTACGTATCCGTCGACTCCGGATAGTTCACCACGACCCATCGTATGCCGAGCGCGCGTAGCCACATGTGGCTGATATCGGCATCCTTGTCGGTATTTATCTGGTAGCTGACGTGGCCCCACCACGGGTTTGTCGCTCCTTGGTCCGTGCCCCCACGTACCTGTGGCACGTCGGTTTCGACGTTCAGCCAGAACGAGTGGCTGCCAGTCACGTAAGCCAGTTCGCCACCCCCGTTCGCCGCCAGCCACTGCGCTACTCGATACTCCGAGCTCGAACGGAAGTTCCCGCTGGGCAACATCTGCGACCAGCCGTCACGGAAGAAAGGCTGGGAAACTAGGGCAAAACCCACTAACACGAGCCCCCCAAAAGTCGGTGCGGCTGCCTTGCGAGCCCACGGCGGGAGTCTCCGGCACGGCCAGTCATGAAGACGCGTGAGTCCTAATGCCAACGCCAGCAAGACCCCCATACTCAGTTCTGGTACGTACCTTATCGGCTGTGGCGCCAGCGTCAAGCCAAGATACTGGCCTGCCAACACCACCGCCCCGAAATAGAATAGCCACAAGCCGACCACTATCTCGACCTGTAGATTTGGCTTGTTCGCTAGCAGGATGAAGAGGACGTAGACCAGGATTATGCCCCCGATGATCGCGTACGGCGCACCGGGAAGCATTCCTCCACCGCCACCAAATGCCAATGATGCGCGAATGAAGCTTAGGTTGTACCAGAACGCCGCCAGCGTGAAGGCTGCCACGGCGCACCAAAAGGCTCGGCCAACCTTGGTCAGCGTCTGGCCTGCCAGCGCTTCTGAGAGCAACAGAATTGCCAGGATCACCACCAGGGCGAAAAGGCCGATCCAGTTGATCAGCGCCACCGCCGCAATCGCCAGCCCCGCCAGCAGATAGCTTAGCATCGAGGGCCTGCGCAGCGCGTGCAGGAAGAACATCGCCGCCAGAGGTGTGAACGTGAGCGAGTTGATATGCGGGCCTTCGCCGTACTTGACCATTACCACCAGTTGCCAGGGTGCCCAGCCAAACGACGTTGCGTCGCTCCGTATGCCGGGAATTAGATACACTACCGAGGGCAACACGCTATAGCCCGCCGCGCATATCACGGCTGTCAGCCTGCGCCGTGTTAGATAGAGCGCAAACACGTAGAGCGTGGAGGGTCCTAGTGCGTAAAGCAGCGCTGACACCATTCGATAAGACGAGGCAACAGACAACGCCGGCCACAGAGAGTGGCCCAGAGCTGCTAGGTAGGGCAATAGCGGCGTATAGAACAGGTGAAAGGGGAATCCCATGTACCAGAGGGGACTCCACGTAGCGAAAAGGCCGTTTTCGCTGATGAACCTTGCGTCCGTGATGAAGGCTGATTCGATAGACCCAAGGTACTGCGTGTAGCCGCCCTGGAACAGTGGCAGCACCAGTATGATGTTAACCGCGAAGAGCAGAGCCGCTACGACAATCGTAGAGTAGTGTGTGACGACCCTCGTCGCCTGGTCTCTGACTGCTGGCTCGGCGGCGGACCTCTTCTTCTCGTCCCGCAGCACGCTTCGCAAAGACGCCATCAGGTCGTCTGCCGAGGCGTCCTTGTAAATGAGACTGATAGCTCCCTTCGGCGGCGCAGCCGTGGACTTCCCGTCACCGTCGCTGTCAGCCAGGATGACTATCCTACCCTCCGGACTCGCTGCTTGCAGCCGTTCGACCAGATCGTCCTCACCCGTGAGCAACTGGGAATCGAGGATGATGACTTGGGGACGCAAGAGCTTGGCCTGGGCTACGGCATCCTCGGGGAGCGATACCCGTCCCGAGACGCTCAGTCTGTTTAGTTCCAGGATAGATTGCAGGGCGTCGCTGATCAGGGGATGGCGGACAGCGAGCAGCACCCCAGCACCAACCATAACACCTCCACAACTCCCGCCCGACCGGCGTGCACCCCAGGTATGGCTAGACTATTCTACCCCGGTGCCGTGGCCTTGTAAAGAGAATCCTGCAATGTATTGAGGGGGTGGTCGTAGGGGCAACCCTGCATGGTTGCCCTGTTGTCCTAATCATCCTCTCCGCCCACGAGTGTCTTCGATAGTGGTTCCGCCAAACGCCTGGCGGGTCCTGCGGCCTTCGCGACGGTAGCCGCGAGTCTGTTCACCGCCACCCTTCCGCCCAGCAGCACGTAATCGAGTGACAGCAACAAGGCCAATATGGACACGTGTAGCAGCAACCAATCTGACGCCTGTCCGTTGTAGCGAAACTCCACGGACAGTCTTTCAGACTCGTCGTCTGCTGCAACAGGTACGTACATCAAGTCCGGCCCGGCTCGGTAGATCTTGAGATTCCGCGATCCCCGTTCCGATGTCACTCTGGCCTCCCAACCGTCATACCCGTTCTCCTTGAAAAGCACCCCTTTGAACCCCTGGCCACTCACGGTCAGCGCTTCTGAACCCACTCGACTTGTGCTGTATACCGTCGATTTGGGCACCTCCGCCGCGGTCCAACGCACGGCCCTGGCGAAGAGCAATGCTTCCGACACGTTGGCATAGTAAGTCACGTGGTACGGTAGGTTAACCCCGCTCCAGACCACACGGCCCCGATCGAGCCTGCCCGCGACCATCACCGGACGTCCGGCCTGTCCTAACACCACCCTACCCCATGCCCTAACGTCCCCCTCCTCCGGTGCATAGGATAACGCCCACAGACCGTCGTCGTAGACCAGTTCCGAGAGGATCGAGGCGTCAACCTGCCCGACCGGCTCGTTTGGGGGTGTGGTCGCGTTCCAACGGATCTCCAACGGTCCACGCTTCAGTCTATCTACCGGGAATACTGCCGGCAGGTTCATGCTGTCGGAGTCTCGCACCAGGCTGCCGGTATCGACGTAAAGCCCGCCGCCGCTGCGAATGTAGCCCTCGAGCTTCGCGAAGGCTCGCACGCCGTCTCCATAGTCGTAGTTATACAACACTACTGTACTAAATCGCGACAATTCTAGTGAGTTCACGTCGTCGATCCGCCTGGCCCCCCGCACCGTTATCAGCTCTTTGGGACCGAAGTTCGCCAGGGCCAGCGCTCTCGCGATAGTCTGGTAGGCGATTTCGTCGCCGATGACGAGAACCGCGGGTGCGTTGGTGGCGGAAGCAATAGGCGAGGAAAGACTATCCTTTAGGCGAAAGACTTGCAGCTTGTCGACGGTGGCGGAGCCCTGCACCGTGTCCGGAGTTGCCAGGTACGGAGCTATGGGCACGTCGCCATCTCCTTCTGAGGCGATCAAGTACCGAATCGCAAACCAGTCTATCATGTAGTTCGCCACGTTCTTCGCGGCTTTCTCCGTGTAGCGTGGCTCATTCGCCAACCTGCCGTTGAAGGCCGCTTCCATCCAGTTGCGCCAGTCCTTCCACGGTCTCGCGCTCCCGTCGTGGTTTCCTCCCGTCATTGGAAGACGATACAGCGTGTTCCACCACATAGCGATTCGCTCGTCTCTTATCCACGCGCGAACATCCGTCGCGTTTGTGTCCAGCCAGTCCGGCATTGCCAGCCGGTTGGCAGGATCTTCCGGGCGCATCAGGGTGTCCACTACCATCGGCGGCTCTAATCTAATCTTCTCGATGGTGCCTTCTATGCGCGGCCATCCGGCCAATGGGCCTACCACTGCGGCGAACACCAGCACCCCTGTCATCAGTGCTGGCACGCTTACCCGCGCCCCAAGCATTCGCGGTCTGACTTCCCGTCCGGCGAGATCCACGCGCGGCCCGAGTTGCCTTGCGATGACGGCGATAACGCCGGCGAACACGATCGGCGCAGTCCACCACGTCCTATCTGCAAGTGCTGAGGCCGCCCTCGGCATCAAGCCCAGCACTGCCGCCAGTTGAATACCTTCCAGCACGCACCCTGCCAGCGCCATTGCCAAGAGCTGCCTGTTGTAACGCCCCGTAAGAAAACCCCGCCGCCCTTCGTGCACTCGCCAATAGATCGCCAGAAGCAACAGGACCACCAGCACCGGGTTGGTCGTCAAGAATAAGTCGACCGGTGCTGACTGGTCGGTGCTGCCGGGTAGCACCACGCTCGTGGAGCCATAAAGAAAAGACAGGACGAGCGGTAGCGCGACGACAGACCCAATCGTTACCGTCACAAGTGCGTAGATCAGCAAGCGCCTGGCAGTCGAGCCCGACAAGACGCGCCGCGGCTCGTCGCCAATTGCTATAATGATCACCCCCGCCATGGCCGCGATCAGAGAGCCGACGAGGGGGTGGGCCAGAACGGCTAAGCCGTTCAGAATGGCCGCGACGACCATAGCACGCTGCTTGCCTGTAGGCAGGTACTTAACGAGGAGGTAAAGGCAGATCGGCAGAAACATCTGTGCGCTTGCCTGAGACGCGCTCCCCCTGCCAAACATGCCCACGTACAGGTTCGCGGACCATGTCACAAGAATGGTTAGACACACGGCGATGATCGTCCGCCCTGATAGCTCCTTCAACAGCAGGTATGTGAACAGCACGAAGACGATCTGTGTGCCGAGCAGCAAGGCAACCAGACCGCCCCATTCGCCGAGCCACGCCGCGAGCGGTAGACTCAGATACGTGCCCAGCACGCCGTACTCACGCGCAAACGGGACGCCGGCGAACCACTCACTGTTCCACATGGAGATCCACAACGCGACGTGTTGGCGCAAGAACGTTACGTTGAAGAGACCGTGAAGAAAGTCTGTCCCCGGCGGCGGGTATGTCACGAGGTAGGTCCTGAAAAGGGGCGCAAAAGCCATCAAGCACACGGCGATTGCGACGGGTTCGGTCAGGAGATTCGCGACTCGCCACGCAGGAGCACCGTCCTGCGCGTCAGTCTGATGAATGACCGATGCCTGCACCTCGGCTGCACCCCGCTCTTGCTGCGTCAGGACCGAGCCACGACTCGCATCTGGCGTTATTCGCGTGACCTCCCGGGCGAGTTGGCCCGTAGTCAGGGGCCCGGATGCGCTGACTGCAATCAGCTCGCTGGCTCTCGGCCAAGACGGCGCCGCGCCCGCTATGACCCTTCGCAAAGACGACACCAAGCTTTCGGCGGAGGCGTCCTTGTAGACGATGCCGACGGCCCCTCCTTCTCCGGTCGCCGTCAGCTCGTCCTCCTCATCCCGATCTGCCAGCATCACGATCTTGCCGCGGCGGTCCAGCGCGGATAGCAGCAGCACCAGTTCCTCACCAGTGCGCAACACGAGCTGCGCGTCCAGCAGGATAAGCTCCGGGCTACGCGCCTTGGCCTCCCGGACCGCTTCCTGCCCGTGCGAAACCCTGCCGATCACCTTGAAATGATTCATTTCAAGGATGAATTGCAAAGCGTCACCAATTATGGGGTCGCTTACGGCGATCAGAACCTGCGGCTCGCCCACGTCCCTCTCCCCGATAACAGCCAGCCCACTTACCTATTAACACCCAGTCTATAATACACCTACTGGCACTGGATTGCAAGCCCAGGCAAACAGAGGCGACGCTCCGGCAGGCGGCCACTATATCTCCAAACGTAGTACCTCAGGATTACTTGGTCCGATATCAAAAATCCGCCTCTTTTCCGCCCTCAGTCAGGTGCGCCCTCGCAGAGGAGCGCCTAGACTGGGGAAGAATACGTTCATGCAAGGCAGACTCTGCCTCGCACGCCATGTTGTTGACTGAGGAATACTCGGGTGCTACTATCCTCGTGTGTTATCGCTGGTATCTGCCATCTGCTCAACGTTCTTTTGCCTTCATGAGTCCTAGTATGCGTTCGCTGCGCGTCGTGTTAGTTACTGCGCTGATGCTCCTTGGTGCTGTGCTAGGGTTCGCAGTGGCCTCGCGCGCAGCTCCCGCCGCAAGCGCCGCTATCGGCTGGACGACTGTTGCAAGCATGCCGACGGCTCGAAGGGAGCTCGCCGTAGTAACGGCCAGCAACGGCAAGATATACGCCATCGGCGGGCAAAACGCCGCTGGCTATCTTGCAACTGTCGAGGAGTTCGATCCGGTCACGAACACCTGGCGGACCAGACTTGATATGCCGACCCCGCGGGCAGGCCTCGGCGCGTCCGCGACCGGAAACGGGAAGATATTCGCCATCGGCGGATACAACCTCACGGGAACACTGGATACTGTTGAAGAATACGACATCTCCACGAACACCTGGACCACCAAGGAACACATGCCCACCGCGCGAGGCAGCTACGTCGGCGTCGCCACGGCAGGCAATGGCAAGATCTACGCCATCGGCGGTTTCCTCAATAACGCCTACAAGGCAACAATCGAAGAATACGACCCGGCCGGAAATGCTTGGAACGGCCAGCCGGATATGAGAGTCTCGCGATCAGACCTCGGAGTGGCCGCGGCCGACGGCAAGGTTTTCGCCATCGGTGGATACTACTGGGGAGGCTACACCGGTGCGGTCGAGGCGTTCGATCCAAGCACGAATACCTGGTCGACGCGAACCGACATGCCCACGGCGCGCAACACCTTGGGAGTGGCCACCGCTCCTAACGGCAAGATCTACGCCATCGGCGGGTACCACAACGCCATCGGCCTCCTCAACACCGTCGAGGAGTACGACCCCGTCGCCAACACCTGGCGAGCCAGGTCCGGCATGCCTACGGCGCGCAACAGGCTGGGCGTTGCGGCGGCGCCCGACGGCAAGATCTACGCCATCGGCGGCTACCATAGCACCCTGGGCGACCTCGCCATCGTCGAGCGGTTCGATCCCACGGAGATATTCTATCGGACCTTCTTCCCCGCCGCGTATGAGCAGGCGACGTCATTTCGAACACCTGTGCCTACGGCTACGCCTACGTCGCCGCCGCTGCCGACCAACACGCCGACGGCAACAAGCACGGCCACTGCCGTGCCCGTGCCATCCAGTTGCCCCAACGAGAAGTTTCTGGCCCAGTACTTCGCCAACCCGGATGTTACCGGCACGCCGGTCATCACACGCTGCGAGGATGCTCCGCTCCACCAGGATTGGGGCCAGGGAAGCCCCGGGCCCGGCGTGCCTACGGACCGCTTCTCGGGCCGCTGGACCGGGCGCTTCAACTTCCCAGCAGGCGACACCTACTACTTCAACGTATACTCGGACGACGGCGTGCGTGTCTGGGTAGATGGCGTCTCGATCATCGACGACTGGGTTGGCCAGGCCGGGTGGCGCGCTGGCTCGACCTACGTGGCCGGCGGGCTGCACGAGGTGAGAATCGAGTTCTTCGACGACCAATGGGCCGCCCACGTCGAAATGACCTGGTCGCGGACTGCACCAACCGCCACCGCGACTGCCACTGCGATACCATCCAGTTGCCCCACCGGCCAGTATCTCGCTCAGTATTTCAACAACCCCGATCTAGCTGGCACCCCGCAGCTTACGCGGTGCGAAGATGCACCCCTCGAGCGCGACTGGGAGTTAGGAAGCCCCGGCGGCGGCATCCCCACCGACAGCTTCTCGGCACGCTGGACCGGCGCCATTAGCTTCGCCGCCTCCGGCACCTACACCTTCACCGCGAACGCCGACGACGGCGTGCGCCTATGGATCGACAGCGCTCAAGTGATTGATGACTGGAGGGACGTTAGCGGCATTCGCACCGGCTCCACCTACGTCGCCAGTGGATTTCATCAGGTCAGGGTGGAGTTCAAAGAGGCAGGAGGGGGTGCCTACATCTACCTGAGTTGGACACAGTAGTTATGACTTGACATAACCGTTAGCGTGCGTGAGTCCGAGGGGTCCGAAAAGGGGAGGGCCTGCCGACAGGAGATGCGTTGGTTTCGCCTTCGCCCACAACCGTTACTGCATCACTAGAGAGGGCTTGTCCACTCAGCACGTATTTCCATTCAGCCGAAGCGCGGTCTCTATCTTCTGCCCAGCGGCCTGACGCGGTTGCTTTAGCGCCGCGACACCAGTGCTGCCGAGAGGCTTGCCAACCACGTAGTTCAGGGCGCATCAATAAGCCTTACCTTATCCCAACCGCCAGGTCGCGATACGTCTGTCCCAGCGTCGTGAGACTCGTACTGCGATCCACCAGCGCCCCGCCGTTGCCACGGTCCCACGCATTGTCGGAGAACCAGAACCATCGCGCCACGAGACCGGTCGACCGTAGCCAGTCCACCATCTCGATCATAAACGCAGAGGGCGTCGTCCACACCCGCCTCGTCGGATCATAGCATTGTGGCACCGAGTCCCAGTTCCAATCCAGTCCGAACTCGGTCAGCCACACCGGTTGCGTCTGGCCGGCATCACGCAAATAGTCGGTCACCTGTACGATGAAGTACCTACCGGCGGAGCTGTCGCAATAGGTCCGCAGCCTGCCATCGTCCACGGCGAACGGCGCATACGTGTGGAGGTTCCACACGTCGATCGGCGGGTATTGCCCGTACTGACTTCGATAGCTCTCGCGAAAATCTCGAAGGTAAGCCAATCCGGCGCCTATGTCGCCGACCACGTCTGGCCAGTTCACGATGCCCCCGTTCATCACCCTCGCCATCGGATCCAGCGCCTTGATGCGGGTCACCCAGGCGTTGTACCTTTGCGCATATGCCGCGGCGCTAACATTGTCTTGGTTCGGCACGTTCGGCTCGTTGCCAACCTGCCAGTAGAGACCGCGATGGCTACGCACGAAGTCGTCGAACCCGTTGTAGGTTTGTCCGTCCCGACTCACCGTCTGCAAGTAGTCCTTCCCGACGACGGGCTCGCCCCACCTGTAATCGTAGTAGGCACTTGCCTTCAACAAATCGACGACGACCCTTCGGTCCATGCCCGAGCTTGTCACTATCCCAAACCGGCTATCGAGGCTGCTGAAAAAGGTGGCGCTGTTCGTCATAAACGGCATAAGCAGCCTGTAGGTTGCCACCTGGCCGCCGATGGCCGCGTCCGCCTGCTTCGTCGTTGGATAAGATCTTTCCCAGGCTCTCGCCGCGTCGGTGCCGCTCAGAAGCGCCGAGCTGATCAACACGAAAGCCAATACTCCTGCGAGCCGCAACGCAGTTACCCTGGAGAAACGCCTCACCTGACGAGTCCCTGCTGTCGTTGCTCCGCGAATCGCCGTGCCACCGCGGTGATTCCTTCCACACACTCGATGCGATACCGCTGTTCGCGCGCCGACTCCGATCGCTGTTTCTTCCAATGCTCCAGCCCCCCCGCTGCCTTCACCTCGTTCTCGAAGAACGTGGCCGTTTCGAACTCCAGCCCCTCCACTTCGACATAGCTCCAACTCAACTGTGAGTGCCGCCGAACGATAAGCGGCCATTCGGCATCGGTGCCAACATCCGAAGCCGTTGAAAACTGCAATATCAGCTCGGCCGCTGCCCTCGATATTCCCCTCGAAGCTGCCGTGATATCCATGACTTCGCCGAACTCCGCCGACAAGAGCGCGTTAGAACGCCGCTCGGTCGTGACCTGGATTTCAGGATGCGTGTCGAGGGCACGAGTCGATCTCCCTATTACCAGGAAGTCGTAGCCGCCTATCATTTGCACGATGCTCGCCAGCTCATTCGGGTAGTGTGTGATCCAGTGCAATACCCTGTCGAAGTCGCAGAAATGGAAAGTGTCGAACCTCGATTGCAGCGCCAGTTCCACCGTGCGGCGACGCACAATCCCGAGCGGCGCGCTCGGCTTGACGCTCAGGAGCGCACCCATCTGCTCAAGAGCCGGTACGAGGTCCGAGTTCGTAGCTGCCGAAATCTCCGCCACGATGCCTCCGTACACCTCGCCCAGCCTACTAGCATACGCTGCGGTGAGTGCCAACATCCTGCCCTCTGGGTCATGAGCCGTCGTCAAGAGGGCGGGTTTTCCGCGATCAATTGATAGCATCGACCCTTAGTTCCCTTCCTTGCGCCTCTCGCCCTTCTTCTGCGGCGACGTCTTGCCCGCCGGCAACTACTGGCGAAAAACCTGCGCCATTATACCCCGTGTACCCCGAACATGGCAATCGCCAAATCGTACCGTTGACCATGGTACTGTACGGGCTAGTGCAGAAACGTAGGGGCGGACGTCCGCTGTCCGCCCTGGGGTGGGGTTGGGCTCAGGCATCTCTGCAATCTGGCGCACACTGCCTTCAGAACCAGGAAGTTGCGCACAGAGACGCGAAATAGTATGATTGTCCCGCCTCTTGGCTTAAGCGTCGAGGGGCGACCCTGCCTACGGAGCGCCGTGTGTTGACACTGCACAAAGATGCACGTCGGATCCTCCGGACGTTTGACTGGGGGCCGCGTCAGGTCATTCAGCGCTGCTGGAGCCTGCTGGGCTATCAGTTCCTCGACGATCGCGCCTTCCTGCCTAATCGTGTTCTGTTTAACATAACTTACAAGTGCAACCTCAAGTGCAGGACCTGCTGGTGGTGGGGCGAAGCCGGAATTCATCCCAGGGCGCACGAGCTTTCTCTCGAAGAGATCAAACTGGTAGTAGACAAGCTGAAGTCCTTCAGGCCGTCGATCTCGTTCACCGGCGGCGAGGTCCTCACCCGCCAAGACATGCCACAGATACTCGAGTATGTCAAGGAACAGGGCATGAAAACCGAGATATTTACCAACGGCACGCTGATCACGCCCGAGCTTGCCAGCAGACTGGTCGCGTGCGTGGATCGCTTTATGATCTCTGTCGAGGGCTCGCCGAAGATGCACGATGCGATTCGTGGGCCAGGAACATTCGAACGAACCTCCCGTGGCATACAGCTAATCAAAGAGGCGGCTCGAGCCTCGCGCAGAGACGTGTCGGTGCGCATCAATTGCGTCATCTCCTCGCTAAGCCTGCCGTTTCTGGAGGAGGCCGTCGAAACCGCTCGTTCACTCCAGTGCCATCTGACCTTCGAGCACCTTATGTTTTCGACCGATCGAGCCGCCGACGCACACCGTGAGGCTCTGCGAAACCGCTTGGGCGTAGAGGCCGACGACACCATAGCAGGTTTCCTTACTGGTTTCAACAGATTGGACGTGGACGATCTGACCGACAAGTTGGCCGTGGTAGGAGAGCACGCGGCGCGCCTGCGGATTCCCTTTGCCGTCACACCTTTTCTGAGCCAGGATGGGCAGATTCGCTCGTGGTATACGGATGCCTCGCCGATGCCCGGGCTTCGCTGCACCTTTCCGTGGGTGTTTTTGTTTCTGCGACCCGACGGTGAGGTGACGCCCTGCGAGTTCATCCGCTACCGGTTTGGCCACGCGCTGCACGAGGACCTGCGGGAGATTTGGAATGGCCCCGCGATCCGCTTCTTCAGGAGTGGTCTACGAAAGGCCTTGCTCCCCGTCTGCGCCAGATGCTGCCTGCTCATGCCCTGGCCATCGCTCACGCGCGGGGCGGACAATCCGTCACCCGCGTCCTGTCATTCACCTTCGTGATCTCGTCACTCTTAATTCTTGGTGCGAAATACATATGCGTAGGGGCGGACGTCCTCTGTCCGCCCGGGGGTGGGGTGGCGCGCCCGCCCGCGCCTTCTCACTGTTTCCTCTTGTAGAGATTGAATATCCCGATCTCCCCGACTTTCCCGAAGCTCTCGCCGATATAGGACTTCAACAGCGGGAAATCCTCCAGCCTGTTGTAAGTGCCGTACCACGATTTCTCTTCTACGACCACGATCTCCACGTTGTTTCTGTTCAGGCTTTCCACGATCCGCTCGTCCAGGCCTGAGTCGTACGACGCCGGATAGGTCAAGCCCCTGTGGAACCACAACACGGGCTGCGGCGATGGCACACTTAGCACCGCGTAGAGAATCGTGAAGTCAGGAAAGATAAAGAAGTTCTTCTTCTCCACTTTCAAATACGCGTAGAGGCCAACCAGGTCGGCCTCGTCGATGCTCACCGCGCTATCACCTCTTATGTCGGCTCGTCGCATCCGCGTCGGCTGTCCCCAGCGCAGATCCTCCAGCCTCTCCACCCCTAGCAACTTCGGGAAGCTGGCTTCTTGGAAAACGTGGTGGACTTCTCGCGTCAGCGATACCTTCACGCCAAGCGCGAAAGTGTAGGCAGCCGAGAACAACAACCCCATCACGAGCAACGCGTATACCGTGGCGCGACGCGGTGTGGCGAGCTGGACACCCTGCGGCCGCACTACCGACGAGACGGTGCGGAACAAATGGATCGTCAGCCCCATGCCGGCGCCGATCACAATGCCCGTGAATTGCAGGGAGTTCTCTGGGCTGTTGACCGTCGTGATTATGAATGGATAGGGGAACAACGCCCCGTACGAGCACAGGATGGCAGCGAGGAATTCCTTTCGCCAGGCATCGCCGACTTGACGGAAGTTAATAGCCAGCAAAAGCAGCACGGCCACTGCCACGCTGAACATAGCCAGTGCCAGCGGCGTCATAGCAATCCAGCTATTTGTCATCGCCGAGCCCGGCAGGACGAAGCTCTCGAACGCGCTCAGCCTTCCCGTGAAAAGCCTCCCAATACCCAGTGCCGAAGGCATGCTCACGAAGTACTGGAAGAAGACCTTCGCATCTGCATACGATAAGAGCAAGACGACGAACACCGCGATTGCCGTGGCGAGCCCCGCTACAAAGACTGCCCAGCGGAGCACGACCCTTTTTATATCAGGCACGTTGGCTGCCAACAGCAGTGCGAAAAACAGCGGTAAGAGGTATGTGCCCACGTTTTGCTTGCTCAGGAAGCTGATGCCCGCGAAGGATCCGGAGCAAAACACCAGCAACTCGCTAGCTATCGAGCGTCCTCCTGGATGGCGTGAGCCTAGCAGAAGAAGAACCAGCGCGAAAAAGGAAAAAAAGAATGCCGTCTGATCGGGCCACGGCGTTCCGAAGGGCGGATAGAACCAAACGGCCGTCAGTATCCCGGCAACGTACGAGACGAATCGCAATGCCGGGAACAGAAGACGCAGCAGTCCAATGCTGCAGGCCGTGGCAAGCACATTGACGACCGCTGCACCGAGGATATACGAGAAGTAGCTGATGCCAAAGATCTTGAAGAATATCGCCTGGAGCCAAAAGACGATGGGCCCAATGGGAATCAAGAAATCCCTGTAAGGAGCTTGTCCCGAAAGAACCCTGTAGCTGCCGTCGAATACTATCGATTGGTCCAGAGGAAAGAACCCTCTCTCCCCTGCCCGGAAGACCGCATAGTAGGCAAACGCCAAGATCGCCGCCAGTAAGATGACGTCGAGTAGTCTGCTGACCATTCGATAATAGCTCATCCTCACCACAACCCAGCGCGCGGCTCGCGAGGATAGTAGCACCTGCCAATTGGCAAAGTCAAGCAGACACCCCGTAAACTACTTGACTTGGCGACGCCCCGGGGGTATAATTTCCCTTGTAGTTACGAGGCGTCTTCAAATGGATGTAGTTGGGCCGAGGTGTGCGGCTATGCAGGTTTCGGCTACCAGTCTGAATAGCTCTGTTTCCCGGCACTAGCGGTTTGCGGCCCTAGTGCTATTATGTTGCCGGCGGCTTAGCTACAGCCCAGATGAGCCAAGGCCTTGAGAATGGTGTGAGGAGGAAACGATGCATTCCAGTCTGATTGGTAAGATCGAAAAGGCCAAGCGCTACGCAGAAGAACGCGACCGTGTCAATTTCTCCGAGTTGCGCGCGAGTTTCCGTGGCGAGCACGATGTTTATCACGTTTCTCTAAAGGACGGAAGCTGGCAGTGCAGTTGCAATTTCTTCGCCGGCTGGAAGGTTTGTAGCCACACGATGGCTCTCGAAAGAATCCTTGGGGTGATGGTGCCCAGAAGTGCTAATCCTCCCTCCGGAGTGGCCGAGACGGCCGGAGTGAACGGCCGTTAGCCCGTAAGAGCCATTCGTCTGACCCTGGATCACTGCCAAATGGAATAGTGCGGGTCCAAGCGCGTTTTCGCAATCGCGGCGCAATGGGCCCGCTCATTTTTTTTCTGCCCTACCGCCTGATCAGGCAACACTCGCGGGGGTGTCCTGTAGGGGCAACCCTGTGTGGTTGCCCCCGCCGCTGCCAGGCTGATAACATCACCTCTACCGATGCAGAATGTGTAGTGCAGGGACTTTTGCCCCTGCTCGGGAGGGGTAGGGGCGTCGCGCTGCCTCACGCAAGCCATAACGGGCCTAACGATATTCCAGCGACCGCAAGAAATCCTCCAGAGCCTCCTGCCACGGGCGGAGGTGGACCCCAAGAGCGTTCTTTGCGCAGAAGTTGCCTAGCACCGAATACGCCGGCCGCTTGGCGGGGAGGGGAAACCTTTCTTGAAACTCGGCAGAGCTTACAGGATAGACGCGCGTGCCTTTGCCCGCCATCTCCAGTATCGCCTTAACGTATTCGTACCTCGAGCAGCTACCCTCGTTGGAAAGATGGTACACCCCGTACACCGGCTCCTGGATCAGGCGCACCAGGGCCTCGGCCAGGTCTCGCGCGTAGGTCGGCGAGCCTACCTCGTCCACCACGGCGGGGATCTCACTTCTCTGCTCTGCCAGTGTCAGTATGGTCTTTACGAAGTTGCGGCTGCCGTGGCCATACAGCCAGGATGTTCTCACGACAAAGTGTCTATCCAGCAGACTCTGCACATATCGCTCTCCAGCCATCTTGGATCGGCCATACACGCTAATCGGGTGCGGATCGTCGAACTCCAGATAGGGGCTTGTCTTCGTTCCATCGAACACGAAGTCGGTGCTGACGTATGTCATCGCGGCGCCGATTCTCTGGCAGGCAAGCGCAACATTCTGCGTTCCTAGCGCGTTTTCGCGATAGGCCCGGTCGGCGTCAAGCTCGCACCCATCCACGTTCGTGTAGGCGGCCGCGTGGATCACCACGTCCGGCTTGTATTCCGCACATACACGCCAAACGCTGCCGCGGTCGGTCACATCTAGCTCAGCCCGGCCCGTCGCCAGTACTTCATCCCCTGCGCGAAATGCGGCTGCCAACTCGCTGCCCAACTGGCCCCTGCCGCCCGTGACCAAAACCCGCACGCGTTCCACCCCCTATGTTCCCCTGGCAGGGCCCGCTGTTCACCGCCACGGGCACGATGCTCGTCGTCCACGCGGGTCCTGCCTCCCCACTTCCCCCTGGGAGGGACCGTTGTAGCCGCACCCCTTCAGGGTGCGCGGAGCCCAGCCAGCCTGTATTACAGCTTCCGCAAGCGATCCTCATTCCAGATTGTAGACGAACAAGTGTTTGACGACCGTCCTGGCGACGTTGAACACCGGAATGCCGGTCTTTGTGGTGCCCGCTGGCGATCCGTAATGTGCGTGGGCGTGGATGACCAGATTGGCACCTAGCGTATCAATCGGTTTACATAATACGGAACTGCCTAGGAAAGGCCATAGCTCCAGCGGTTCCCCGATGACTGTCTCGCGAATAGGGGCGTAGTGCAACAGCACAACGCGATAGTCCGTGGCAAGATCGTTCAGAGCCTCCTCGAGCTTGTAGGCCTCGCGCACCGACGCGAACACGAAGTCCTTGAGAGACTGTTCGCCAAAAGGGGCCACGGCGTACTTGTCGAATCCGCCGCAGAAGCCTTTGACTCCCGCAAACCCCACCGTCTTGCCGTCGATCCTGACAGACGTGTTTGCGCCCTCCAATACCGATATGTTGCGTCTCTCGAGCACGCGCGTAATGCCGTGTTCATTGTTGTCTTCACAGTCGTGGTTCCCGAGCACCGCGATCATCGGTATCGTCACATCGCTAAGTTCGTCGACAAGAACCTCGACCTCCGCCGGCTTCCCCATAACGGATAGGTCGCCGGCCAGCAGCAGCACGTCCGCCTTCTCGTTCACTCCCGCAAACAGCGTCCGAAAGTGCCCTTGGCCGGCCTCCCAACAGTGAATGTCTCCGATTGCTGCGACACGGATCATTATAGGTCCTCAGATGTGAAGTGCAACACCTGGATTCATTATAGCATACTGCCGCCCCATAGCTCGACATCGGGAACGAGCCGTTGCAGAAACGTAGGGGCGTCCCGAAACGGGATCCCGCGAGGCGGGAGACGTCCGCTGTCCGCCCTGGGGTGGGGTTGGGCTGAGGCTATAATCTAGCGTACACTACTGGGAAGGACGGGCGATTGCTTCAAGGCTGAAGAAATGGTACCATGCCCAAACATGGGGCTGGTAAGGGGGAAGGCACTAACCATAGCGGCTCTCGTGCTGTTTGCCGCTCTGGCGGGCTCGGGTGGCCTGTCGTGGTGTGGAACCTTGATTGATCAGGGCTGTGGGGCCTTGATTAATCAAGGCCCCACGGGGCTCGCCGCCTCTCGACATTTTCCTTCTGGGCAACTCTCCACGCCAACCGTACGTGGCGCCGAGTTGTCGCTGACCGCTGAGGACCTGCGCAGGAGCACCCTCAGTAGCATAACCGTCCTCGACGGACGAGTCCAGGTTACTCCCAATACCACCGGAGTCCTGATTTCGCCACCCGTCCGGTCGACTCTGCCTTTCAGCCACGTCGGTATGCGCTGGCGCGGCGACACGACAGGCGACGGCAATGCTGCTTTCGAGCTGAGGGCCAGTCGCGATGGCACAACTTGGACGCCTTGGTTCGCCGTTGAAGAGGACGATGACCTCCAATTTGGTGCAGACGGCCGCTCGCTGACGCGGCTCTTGAGTCTCGATCCGCGCTCTGGCCTGTACAATTACGCCCAGGCCCGCGTTACTCTTAGCAGCGGCGTGGCTGCCCCGTCGCCAAGTCTGTCATCGATAGCATTCTCCTTTATCGACCCGACCGGTGGCCCGTCTACCACGGACGCACTTCAGGCACTGGCCCTTGCCACTTCCACCGGCGGTCCACAGGCCATCGCCAGACCCCCCGTCATCTCTCGTTCGGCGTGGGGTTCCCCCGATGGCCAGTCCAGTCCGGGCTGGCCCCCGGAGTATCGGCCCGTCACGAACATAATCGTGCATCACACCGATACCTCCAATGGCGCCACTAACTGGGCCGCCGAGGTCAGGGCCATCTGGTACTATCACGCCATCAGCAACGGCTGGGGAGACATCGGGTACAACTTCCTCATCGACCCTGGCGGGAACGTCTACGAGGGCCGGGCCGGAGGCGATGACGTGGTTGGTGGCCACGCCCTCCGCTACAACAACGGCACTTTGGGAGTCGCCCTCCTTGGCGACTTCACCCCTGTTTCGCCTAGTTCCTCCGCGCAGAATAGCCTTGTCGGCCTCCTCTCCTGGAAGGCGGAGCAAAGAGGCATCGATCCGACGGCTATGAGCACTTACCTGGTGGACAGATGGGTGCCCAGTATTCTAGGCCACCGGGATGTCCTGGGCACCTCCTGCCCCGGCAGCTACCTGTATTCGCTCTTGCCCCAGTTGCGCACTGCCATCCGCGATCGGATCCTGGCTAACCCGGCTTCGGCCGAGATTCTTGCCACCACCTTCGAGCCCACGCGGTTGCCTTCCGGCGACGTCCTAAGGGTAGCAGTTACGGTTCGCAACAACGGTAGCGTCGCCATTCAAACACAGGACCCGGCCCCGGGCTTCGTTTACAACGAAGGCGAAACCTTCCTGGCCCAGTTTTCAGAGAGTTACGGCAAGCTACGCGTGGGCGCCGATTACGCCGGCCGCTCGGGCATCGTCGATCATCCTTACCGCTGGGGCCTGGGTAGGGAGCTGGCCCCTGGCGAGACAACGACGGTGGTGGGCTACATCAGGCTCAGCACGCTCAGGAGCGCCAACTACTGGGCTGGCCTCGTCCGTGAGTCGGTCGCCTGGCTTGCCGACGGAACTGGCAACACCACTGTCCAGGTGGTAGCCAGCGACACGGCACCCCCAACCTCGGCGGTCTCAGCCCTCTTGCCTTACCAGAACACCACCGGTTTCGTCGTCCGTTGGAGTGGCGCCGACAACCCTGGTGGCACGGGCATCGTCGGCTATGTCATCCAGTACAAGGACGGGGCTACGGGCACCCCACGCGACTGGCTTACCGCAACATCTCTCACCCAGGCAATCTTCGCCGGCGAAAGCGGGCATACCTACTACTTCCGTTCGCTGGCAAGGGACAACGTCGGCAACGTCGAGACGAAAGCGGCCGATCGATGGGACACGTTTACGACCATAGATACCATTCCACCTATCATCGTCATCAGCGCGCCGCAATCTCCCACCCACTCGTGGTTCGCCGTCACATGGTCTGGCTCCGACGGCCTCTCCGGACTCGTGCCTTCTTATGATATGGACTATAGCGCCGACGCCGTTAACTGGCGAGCTTGGGTGCAGGCCAGTAGCAGCACAGGCACTTTGTTCTTGATCGGAACACCCGGCCAGGCCTATTATTTCCGGGTCAGGGCGCGGGATGCCGCCGGCAACCTCGGATCGACAATCGCTGGTCCCGTTATTGCGGGCTACGACCAAAGCGGACCCAATAGAGCCTGGTTCGCCGCGGCATTCAACGGCTACTTAGCAGGATGGTAGGCTTTTGGACACCGGTCACCTCAAAGGCCCCTTGATCGCCATCGTCGGCCCAACTGCCGTCGGCAAAAGCGAGCTGGCGCTACAGCTTGCCATCGACTTGGGCGGCGAGATCGTTTCGGCAGACTCGCGCCAGGTCTACCGCTATATGGACATCGGCACGGCCAAGCCTACGCCGGAAGAGCAGCGGCTGGTTCCCCACCACCTCATCGACGTAGTCGATCCCGACGAAGAGTACACCCTCGCCAACTTCCAGGAGGATGCCTACAGTGCTATCGACCAGATCCTGGCCAGTCGCAGATTGTCGTTCCTCGTCGGCGGCACCGGGCTCTACGTCAGAGCCGTCCTGGAAGGGCTGGACATACCTCGCATCGAGCCCGATGCCGAGTTCAGACGCCGGCTTGAGCGGCTGGCAGCAGAGCAGGGGGCAGATCACCTTCATCGCGAGCTCGTCTCGGTGGATCCCATCGCCGCCGCCAAGATCGATCCGCGTAACGTTCGACGCGTTATTCGCGCCCTGGAGGTGTTTCATTTCACCGGGCGGCCAATTTCCGAGCTTCAGGGCTCTCATCCGCCACCCTACGACCTGCTGATTATGGGTCTTACCTGTGCCCGCCAGGAGCTCTATCGTCGCATCGACGACCGCGTCGACTGGCAGGTTGCCCACGGGCTCGTCGAGGAGACCCAGCGTCTGGTGGCGATGGGCTACGGCTACGGTCTGCCCTCCATGTCCGGCCTCGGCTATCGCCAGATCGGAATGTATCTCAGGGGCGAGATAACCCTGCCCCAGGCCATCGAACTTATCAAGTTCGAGACCCATCGCTTTGCTCGCCAGCAGTTCAATTGGTTCCGGCTCGGCGACCCGAAGATCCGCTGGCTCCAGCGGGGGTCGGACACCCTGGATCGCGCGCGATCTCTCGTGCTGGCCTCACCCGCAGGACGCCTGGTTGAACATTGACTTAGCCATCGCAAATACCATATAGTTTACATGCATATGAACAAGCCTGTGACAACCGAACAACCGATACGCAAAGCCTTCCTCGTTGGCGTGGAGGTCTCCGGCCAACGTAGCATTTGGACCGTGGATGATTCGCTCGCCGAGCTGGGACAGCTCGCGCAAACCGCTGGCATTGAGGTGGTAGGAAGAGCCAGTCAGAAGGTGGAGAAGCCGAGCCCCAGCCATTACCTGGGCCGTGGTAAGGTCGAGCAAATTCGGGACCTCAAAGCCGAGCTCGGCTACGACCTGGTTATCTTCGACGACGAGCTATCGCCGATCCAGCATCGCAATCTCGAACGCGATCTGGCCGCCAGGATACTGGATCGTAGCGGCCTTATCCTGGACGTCTTCGGCCAGCGAGCCCGCACCCGGGAGGGGCAGCTCCAGGTGGAGTTGGCCCAATACGAGTACCTGCTGCCGCGCCTGACGCGCCAGTGGACGCATCTGTCGCGGCAGTTCGGGGCCATCGGCGCCCGCGGCGGCCCTGGCGAGACCCAGTTGGAAGTGGACCGGCGGCGAGTTCGCGAGCGCATCACCGAGCTGAAGCGCGAGATCGAGAAGGTTCGCCGACATCGCGCGTTGTACCGCGAGCAGCGCCAGCACGAGGGCATACCCGTTGTCGCCCTGGTGGGGTATACCAACGCCGGCAAGTCGACGCTGTTGAACGCTCTTACCAACGCCGGCGTCGCCGCTGAGGACCAGCTTTTTGACACACTGGATCCCACGACACGGCGTATCAAGCTTCCGTCCGGTCGCGCCGTGTTGCTCAGCGACACGGTCGGTTTTATCCAAAAGCTCCCACCGTCCGTGGTGGTCGCCTTCCGTGCCACGCTCGAAGAGCTTGCTCAGGCCGACGTCATGGTTCACATCGTTGACATAACCCACGACTGCGGCTACGAACAAAGCCGAACCGTCGACGACACCCTGCGCGAGCTAGGGCTGGACGCCAAGCCTGTGGTCACCGCCCTAAACAAGATCGACCGGCTCGTCGACGAGGCAAAACGCCGGCACGTCAAGCCCAATGGGAATCTACGCGCCAGCCTGGGCGACGCCTGGGAGCCGCTCAAAGAGCTGGCATCGCATTACCCGAACGGCGTGCCTATCTCTGCCGCCCTCGGCTGGGGCTTAGAGGCCCTGCGCGACAGGATCGAGAGTGTGCTCAAGAGTGACCTCGTAGACATAACAGTGCGCCTTCCCTACAGCGCCGGCGACCTGGTAGCGCTTTTCCACGCCAAGGCCAGCGTCACCAAGCGCAGCTACACCAAGGACGGCGTGTTGATCAAAGGCAAGGTCGCGCAGCAGCTCGTCCCCCTCTTTCGCAAATACGCCGTCTAGAGCGGGGCCTTGATCGATCAAGGCCCCACGCAACTTCCAACTAGGGTCCTTATGTTAACACGGCTGCCCCAAGTGTTCCACAAGCTCACCTCAAGCCGCCGATGCCGCAGAGTCGCGGGCCGATGAAGTCCGTCTCCTCCGCTTTGATACGACGACGTCGTTCCAAAATGCTGTTGCTGGAATGCCTGGCCTTTCTTGCATTCATTCCAGCCCGGTGCTAAAATGACCTTAGCTCTTCCAATGGCAGCTTTCTCGGCCGCCGTTCTCGTCACAAATGCCGCCTTCTGGCCGTACAGAGGAGTGGGGTAAAAAGATGCTAACAAAAGTCATCCAGGTACTCATCGGGGCTATCCTGATCACGGCCGTCGGCGCCGCCTCGTATTTCGGTGGCTGGGAGCAGGGACGACGTGCTACTTCGCCGGCCACCGCCAGCGCTGCCATGCCCTCGGGCACGAGCGCCGCCGAGATCGGCGATGCCTTCAACGTCTTCTGGGAAGCGTGGAGCCTCGTCGAGAAAGAGTTCTATAAGCCCGACGCCGTCGACGCCAAGAAGATGACCTACGGCGCCGTCAAAGGCATGCTGGAAGCGCTGGGCGATCCCTATACCAGCTTCGCCACCCCTGCCCACGCCCAGATCAACGATGAGGATATCCGTGGCAGCTTCGACGGCATCGGCGTCGTCGTCGAGATGCGCGATAAGCGACTCACCGTCGTCGCTCCCCAGGAGGACGGCCCCGGCGCAAAGGCCGGCGTCAAGCCCGGCGACATCATCGTAAGAGTGGACGACAAGGAAATCACCAACATGACCCTCCTTGAGGCCGTCAGCCTCATACGTGGCCCTCGTGGCACAAAAGTGCGGCTAACCATCATTCGCACCGATGAGCGGGCGCCTATCGTAATCGAGGTTACCCGGGCGCAGATCAGGGTCGTCAACGTCAGAACCAAGAACCTCGAAGACGGCATTGCTTATGTCAAGCTCAATGGCTTCGCCGCTACCACGTCCAGAGAGCTAGCGCAGACTCTGCGCCAGATTGTGGATCAAAAGCCCAAGGCCCTCATCTTCGACCTGCGCAACAATCCGGGCGGTCTGCTGAGCACTTCCGTCGATATCGCCAGCCTCTTCCTGCGCGAGGGCGTCATCCTCTACGAGGAGCATCGCGATGGATCCTCGACGCCCTTCTACGCCAGGCGCAACGCCGTCGCGCCGGATGTTCCAATGATAATCCTCGTCAACAAGGGCAGCGCCAGCGCGTCGGAGATCGTCGCCGGTGCCCTCCAGGACCATGGCCGGGCCATCCTGATTGGCGAGCCCACTTTTGGCAAGGATTCCATCCAGAACGTGCACGAGCTTAGCGACAAGTCCAGCGTGCGCATCACCATCGCGCGCTATTCGACGCCGAAGCGGCAGGATTTTCACGAGAAGGGCCTTCAGCCCGACATCGAGATCAAGCTGACCGAGGACGATCTGAAGAACGACCGCGATCCGCAGTTGCAGCGGGCAATCGAGTTCCTTCAGGGCCGTTCCGAGTTGACTCCGCCGCTCTGGGAGTCGACCTCGGCCTCGCCCGTCCTTGTTGGAGAGAGCTAGGCTCTGGTATAATGTAGCGTGAGCGCCGTAGAATCCAAACCAACTCAACGTGTGTTGGCGAGCAATCGCAAGGCCTACCACGATTACTTTATCGAAGAGACCTACGAGGCTGGCCTGGCGCTGACCGGCACTGAGATCAAGTCGGTTCGCGCCGGAAAGGTCAGCCTGCGGGAGGGTTATGCCATCGTCGAAGCCGGCGAAGCCTGGCTTATCGGCGTACACATAGCCCCCTACGAGCACGGTGGTGATTTCAACCCGGATTCGACCCGCAAGCGCAAGCTGCTGCTGCACCGGGGCGAAATAGACCGCCTGCGAGGTAAGCTGCACGAGCGAGGGCTCACCCTCGTCCCGCTGCGCGTCTACCTCAAAGGCAATCTAGCCAAGGTGGAGTTGGGCCTGGCGCGCGGCAAGAAATTGTACGACAAACGCGAAGCCATCGCCGAGCGCGATGCCAAGCGGCAGATCGAGCGCGCCATCCGTCGCCATCCGGACAAATAATCTCGGGGGGGCTGGGTGGGTCTTGTAGCCGCAGGCTTCAGCCTGCGCCGGGGCCGTGTCCCTCACCGACGAGGCTCTATTAACAACTGAATAACGCGCAACGTCCCCGTCGGACGTCACCAACATTGGGGATGCAAGGTTTCGACAGGGGAGGAAGGTCAGGAATCGCAAGCCGAGGATGCCACTGGTCCTCGTAAAACATGTGGCAAGCCGTAACTGGCAACAACCAACTAGCACTAGCCGCCTAACAAGGCCGGCTACGTCCAACCCGGTCTCGTTCCGGTGGGCCGGAATTGGGCGCTGCAATGCCGGAGTGCCGTAGCCCCGACCGCCGATAAAGGCTACTCAAGACCATCGGCTGGCGTCTACCTAGCTTCGTCGGCTGAGCTAGCGGACGCGAGAACAAATAGCCGAACAAGCTTGTAGCACATTCCTGGTTCAGTCTTCTGGACGGGGGTTCGATTCCCCCCATCTCCACTATCATTATTGGATGCGAAACCCGCGACTGGGTCAACCAACACTGCTTTAGGCTTTCTCGTTTCAGGACGTGGTTTACCCCTCTCCGCCTGTTAGCCACGCGATGACATCTTGTGTCGGACGGTACCACGATCACGTCTGTCAGCCAGGTCGCTTGCTTGTGGATGTCCTGAGTGCTACGTGAATGCAGGCCCCCAAACTTTGTGCTATGGCGAGTGGAAGCCCCCATCTAGCCAGCATACGAGATGCCTCCCCGGTTAACGCGAAATGTGACACAAGTCATATGCTACCTTCCTCGATTTCGATACCATAGGTGCGTATGAATGGCGTCTTGTCATAGTGTGTCCGACGTCCCTTGTGGCAGATCGATGAGACCGTAGGGAACGTTACCGAGCCGTGCGGCCTAGCTCAGCCGAGAAAAGACCACCGAGCGATGACTCCCCGTTACGGAGCGGCTGTACCTCGTCCTGATGCCCCTGATGTCGGGCCTGCTGTTCTTCTCGACGGCACTGCTTGGACGATCGACCCGCCAGAAGAGCAAGCGTGTCTATATGACGCCGGCGCACTACTAAGGGAAGATGAGGCAAGGGACAGTGTACAGGCTGGGACAGGTATGCAGTTCAAAACTTAGTATGCTCACGGTCCTGGCGCTGCTATTGAGCTCGCTCTGGCTGCAGCCGGCCATCAGGATTTCCGTTCCATCGGTTGAATGGCCGAGACCAATTTCGGCTCTCGCGACCGGAAACTCCGCATCTCGTGAGTCCGGTCTGCTTTATGGTCCGGCGAGCGACGCGGCGAAGCCGCAACCACCATTTGGCGTCTCGGCCCAGCGATGGGCAGCGATACAGGAGACCATCCGGCGCGATCTGTACTCTATCTCCGCAACCGAAAGCGGGTACCTCGCGGAAAATCGTGCCCAGAGGCTGAGCCTCGCCTTCGATGCGGACGGGCTCACCGTCGGTCCGGCACCGCGCACGAAAGCGCCTGGCGCCTTTGGGCAGGGACCGTCTTTCGCCGAGGCTTCTACGGAGGGCGAACAGAAATGGACCTGGGGCCTGACCCTGGTCGGTTACGGCTATGCGGGCCACATCCTGCCCGTGTCCGCCGCCAGGGTGTCCACCCAGGACAACCGCCTGACCTACAGTCGGGGCGACGGCTCCGGTGCGTCGCTGCTGGACGAGTGGTACGTCAACGAGCAGCGAGGTCTGGAACAGGGCTTCACCGTATCCCAGCCTCAGGACACAGGCGGCCTGGGGCGATCCGGCCAGATGGTAGCTCTGGACCTCCGCCTGCGTGGGGATCTGGTCCCCGCGTCGGTCGATGACGGCGCAAGGAGCATCGATTTCCTGGCGGAAGGCGGGGGCATCGTCTTGCGCTATGGTGAGCTGCACGTGGAGGACGCCACTGGTAGAATGCTTCCCGCGAGGTTGACTATCGTCTCCCTGGCGGACTCGGCCGGCCAGTCGATCCGGATCCTGGTGGACGACGCCGATGCCATATACCCGCTGGTAGTGGATCCCCTGGTGACCAGCCAGGCGAATAAGCTCACCGCCTCCGACGCAGCCGCCAACGACGAATTCGGTATTTCGGTAGCCATCGACGTGGACACCATCGTCGTCGGGGCCTATGGCAATGCCAGCTACAAGGGGGCGGCCTACGTCTTTGCCCGCAATCAGGGGGGA
The DNA here is from genome assembly GCA_016210495.1 of Chloroflexota bacterium. The sequence continues at coordinate 762 of JACQUC010000092.1, read as the reverse complement.
CCCGACAACTGGGGCCAGGCGAAGAAGCTCACCGCCTCCGACGGGGCCGCCAACGACTGGTTCGGCATTTCAGTGGCCATCGACGTGGACACCATTGTCGTCGGCGCCCTCAGAAACTCCAGCCTTCAGGGGGCGGCCTACGTCTTTGCCCGCAACCAGGGGGGAGCCGATAACTGGGGTCAGGCAAAGAAGCTCACCGCCTCCGACGGAGCCATCAACGACAGCTTCGGCGTTTCGGTGGCTATCGACAGGGACACCATCGTCGTGGGTGCGTTCGGCAAGTCCATCGGCCTGGGGGCGGCCTACGTCTTTGCCCGCAACCAGGGGGGACCCGACAACTGGGGCCAGGCGAAGAAGCTCACTGCCTCCGACGGAGCCGCCATAGACCGCTTCGGCGTTTCGGTGGCCATCGACGTGGACACCATCGTCGTCGGGGCTCACACCAAATCCAGCGCTCAGGGGGCGGCCTACGTCTTCGCCCGCAACCAGGGGGGAGCCGACAACTGGGGCCAGGCGAAGGAGCTCACCGCCTCCGATGGGGCGCCTGGTGACCAATTCGGTATTTCAGTGGCCATCGACGTGGACACAATTGTCGTCGGGGCCAACGGCAACTCCGGCCAGGGCGCGGCCTACGTTTTTGCCCGCAATCAGGGGGGAGCCGACAACTGGGGCCAGGCGAAGAAGCTCACTGCCTCCGACGGAGCCGCTGGCAACACCTTCGGCGTTTCGGTGGCTATCGACAGGGACACCATCGTCGTGGGC
>JACQUC010000097.1 GCA_016210495.1 Chloroflexota bacterium | reverse complement strand
CCACGCGGACATCCCGTTCTGACCACCCCACCGCGCAGATTGGCGCCCGAACCGGGCGCCTTTCTCGGCCGCGCCCGCTGCAGCTAACCGAACGCACGCTACTGCAAGACACCGTGCGCCCTGGCAGGCCATCGGCGGACCGTCCAGTCCTTTCTTGACCAATTACGCCGTGATGAGGTAATTGGGGCTCTCGCACCAAGCTGCGAGCCATCACCCGTGACTGCGCTCGAGCAGCGGTACTCGAGCTACCTGCGGATGGAGCGGGGGCTCACTGCGGCGGCGGTGGCAGGATATCTGCCTCTCGTCCATCGCTTCCTCGTCGAGCGCTTCGGCGGCGGACACGTCTGTCCCCGTGATCTGACCCCACGTGACATTTCGAGGTTCGTACTCCGGCAGGCTCGGTCGATGAGCCGCAATAGAGCCAAGCTGATGGTGACTGCCCTGCGCTCATTCTTCAGGTTTCTCATGCAGCATGGCGAGATTGATGCGAATTTGGCCGCATCGGTTCCCGCGGTGGCCAACTGGCGGTTGTCGAGGGTTCCGAAATACCTTGCCGGTTTTCATCAGGATGGGACCACCAGATTTTCATAACCATGGGACCGGGTAGCCGGCATGGCGATGACCGAGATCTATCATACCCCGGGTCCTATGATTGATCCATGACATTTCCCCTTCTATGTCGACTGGCCTGCGGGTGAGCTTCCCGACGGGGAGCTCGGCCCCGCTGGATAAAGTAACGTTACGATTGCGCGATCGGCCCACCAGGCTGGTCTGCCGTCAACGACCGAAGCCGCGGGGGGGATCAATTGAGTCCACATCGGCGGCCAAGCCCTCGAGCTGCTCGATCACCTGTTCCAGCTGTTCCGCCAGGTCGGATGAACTGAGGTTGTCTGGCAAGGTGTCCAGCCAGTGCTGGTACCCTCTAGCGAGCTCTCGCAACTCGTCGCTGACGGCAGCAAGCCGTTCGGGGCGGGATTTTCGTGGTGGTCTCTTGATCCGGCGTGCCAGGAATTGATTGTCGGCGAGCCGATCTCGGTAGGCTGCCTGTTTTTCTGCTGCCGATTCATACTTTCTCGGGCGTCCCATTCTTCCTCCTGATGAGTCCTGCTGCGCATGGCCAGAGACGCCTGGCCATGCCGTGATCCGGCCTAGATGGGTAGCTCAGGAAATGGCCATTCCCTTCTGCGGTTTGAGCCTCTTGCGGTAGCTCTCGCCCTCGACGATGAGGTCGTAGGCGTTGTTCTTGAGTCGGTCTATGGCGCTCTGGGCTCGGAGCGGGTCCGAGAATGTGGCAAGCCATTCATCGGGATCGCGGTTGCTGGTGATCACGATCGATCCGGCCCTGTGCCTCTCGGTGATTACGTCATAGAGATCTCGGCTCTCTTGCCGATCGAGTGCGTCGAGTCCAAAATCGTCGAGGACGAGGAGGTCCACCCGGATGAGCTTGCGCAGTTCGGCCTCGTGCGAATTGTCGAGCCGTCCCTGCTTGAGGCGCTTGAGGATCTGGTCGGTCCGGTCTGCGAACACGGTGTGGCCCCGTCGGCAGGCGATCTGTCCGAGAGCGTTGGCGATGAAGCTCTTGCCGACGCCGACCTGGCCGAGAATGAGCACGTGATGCCCGGTCTCGAGGAAGCGGAGCGTGCACAACTCGGCCAAGAGTTCCTTGTCGAACCTGACATCCGCGGTGTCGTCCCAGTTTTCGAGGTTCTCGGCGGGATCGAGCTGGGCTCTCTTGGCCCGGAGCTGTGCCGCGGCGCTCTCGCGGCGCGCTACTTCGTCAGCGAGCACGAGCTCGAGGAAGTCCTGGTGGGGCATTTTCTGCTGCCTCGCGAGAATGAGGCGTTCTGGCAGGGTGGCGAGCATCGGCGAGAGCTTGAGCCGGCGAAGGACTCGCAGCAGATCGGCGGAGGTGGGTTCACTCATGGTTGTTCTCTTCCTCCTCGCGGCGGCGCCGAATGGCGAAATCGGCAATCGGCCTTGCAAACCGAAGTGGCAACTGGATGATGTTCTGGGGAGGCGATGGCTCCGAGGATTTGGCAGCCTGTTTCAGGACCTGCTCCAGGCGGCGAACATCGACCACATCGAACCCGAGGGCCCGCTCACAAGCCTCGTTGACCCTGGTCTCGCCATAGCTGCGCACGAGGCCCAAGAGCTTGTAGACTTGCCGCATACGCGTCCACGGCAGTTCGGTGTCGAGGAGGCGCTCCGCGTAGATCCCGATCGCGGGTCCGTGTGTCTTGGCCTCACGCTCGAGGTAGTCGATGTCCCGGGTGGCGTAGGCGCCACGCCCAGGCGGATAGTCGGTCGGGTCCGTCGAGCGACCGCCGGGAGGCTTGCGCGGGTGCGTCTTGATGACCTGGCCCCGCAAGTAGATCCGGACCAATTGCTGGTCTGCCCGGACCCTGACCGTGTCGCCTATGTAGCGCGTCGGCAAGGAGTAGAGCGCCTTGGCCACCTGGATGTGGTGGTCCCGCGCCACCTTGGCGTCCGCGTAGATGGGGATGTCGAAGGGCAACACAGGCGCCGGGAGGAGGAGCGGGCGCTCCTCGGCCTCGAAGACCTCGAGGGGGCGCCGCTGGGTGGTCCGGTGGATTCTGAGGCCGGCGTCGGTCATGCACCAGACGTCCGCCCGGGACTGGGCCTCGAAGATATCGCGGAATTCCTCGCCGCCGAAGAGATCCTCGCGGACGAATGGCACGACATTTTCGACCCTCGGCTTGTCCTTTGGCGACCGGACGCGGGTCGTATCGATCGCGAAGCCGCAGCTCTGGGCGTATTCCTGGAAGGCCTCATTGAAGAGTGGCTTGATGGGGTCGGCCTTGGTGACGATGGCTTTCATGTTGTCTGGGATGGCCACCAAGAATACGCCTCCGAAGAAGTCCCAGGCCCGCTCGAAGCCCGCAATCACCGATTGCAGCGACTGATCGAACGTGAGGTAGGCGTAGAGATGCCGACTGAAGACGGCAGTGAAAATGAGTGCCCAGCAGATCCGCCGCCGGCCGGTGGCGGGATCCGGCAATAGCCCCATCCGACCGAAATCCACCTGGACTTCGCCGCCGGCCTCGCCGTCGTCGACGCGGACGGTGACGCGCTGGTGACCGAAACCGAGCTCCTGAATGGCGAATCGGTTCAACGTCGCGTAGGGGATGTCCGGGCCGTTCTGGCGCCGGATCAGCTTGCGAATCTTGGTCAGCCGTACATTCTTGTCGAGATGCCCCTTGATGAAGTCCCGCCATTTCTCGCAATCCGCCCATGAGTCACCTCGCGGTCGGCCAGGAATGGGGTTGACGACAGAAATGATCGCGCCAACCGACGCGTCACCCAGGGCCCCCTCGGGCCGCGAGAACAGCCCTTGCGCCTCTGCGGCCTCCACATAGCGCCGAACAGTCTTGCGATCGATCCCGGTCAGAGACGCGATCTCTCGAAAGCCCTTCCCCTGTAGCCGTAGCCGCACTATCTCTCGAACTTGGACCACTGGTACCTCCCGAAATGCCATCCGCGTCGCCTCCTAGCCGTATTGCAGCAGTGAAGCGAGGCGTAACACGCCTGTCGGTCAGTTCGTCAGCCAACCCGGAAGTCCTGACGAGGCGTAGTCCCCAGGGCGGTCCCAAGTTCTGCAAACGAGGTGGTCCCATCCTGGTGAAAAACACCCGTCCGACCCTCCGGAGGTGGTCCCTAGTTCTGAAAAACTGGAGGTCCCTTACTTCTGCAAAAGAGGGGCCTCAGGAGGTCCCTTCTTTCTGAAAATCGACATACCTGACCCCCGAGGAGGTGGACCGGCTGTTGGACGCCTGCGACCGACGCACGCCAACGGGACGGCGCGACCATGCGGTCCTGACTCTTTTGGCGAGGCTTGGGCTTCGGGCAAGCGAGATAGTGAAGCTGGATCTCGACGACATTGACTGGAGGGCGGGGGAGATACTGGTCTCGGGCAAGGGGTTGCTTCGAGATCGCCTACCTTTGCTCCCCGAAATCGGTGAGGCCCTGGTGGCATATCTTCGCCATGATCGACCAGAGAGCCAATGCCGCAGGATGTTCATTCGCATGAGGGCTCCGCGGCACGGCTTCGCCAATCCGGCCACAGTCAGCACAATTGTGCGGCGGGCCTTGGAGCGGGCCGGTCTCCACCCGTCTCTCAAGGGGGCTCATCTTCTACGCCACAGCCTAGCGACGCGGATGGTGCGTGGCGGGGCGTCCTTGGCCGAGATCGGTGAGGTTCTCCGTCACCGCGCCATCAGCTCGACAGAGATTTACGCCAAAGTGGACTCCGCGGGCCTGCATACTCTTGCACTGCCGTGGCCTACCGCAGGAGGAGGGGTGAAATGAGCAACCTTCGGGAACAGTTCGAGGAGTACCTCGAGATCCGTCGTAGTCTCGGTTTCAAACTCCAGACCCCAGCCGGCCGCCTGCGGACATTCGTCGCCTTGATGGAAGGTGAGGGCGCATCCCGCATCACCACCGAATTGGCGTTACGCTGGGCGACATCGCCTCGCGATGTTCAGCTCGCCACCTGGTCAGACCGGCTGGCGACGGTACGGCGTTTCGCCATCTGGCTCAGCGCTATGGCACCTGGTACGGAGATCCCGCCCGCTGGGCTGCTTCCCCACCGCTATCATCGGAAGCCCCCCTACATCTACTCCGACGATGAGATCGAGAGGCTCGTCAGGGTAGCCGGGGACCTGCCTTCCTCAAACGGACTCAGAGCCCACACGTACACGACTCTCTTTGGGCTCCTTGCGGTCACCGGGATGCGGGTGAGCGAGGCCGTCGCCCTCGACCGGAAGGATCTCGACTTGCCGAATGGCGCGATCACCATCCGCCAGGCGAAGTTCGGCAAATCTCGGATCGTGATGGTGCATTCGTCTACGGCCGATGCCCTCGATGAATACGCCAAGATGAGAGACGCTCTGTTGCCCGTCCTGATGACCCAAGCCTACTTCGTCTCCGAGGGTGGCGTGAGGATCACGGGCGGCGCAGCCCGCTATACCTTCGCAAAGGTCTCCCGCGAGATCGGTCTTCGCAAGCCCATCAAGGGGTGCGGTCATGGCCGAGGTCCGAGACTTCACGACATGCGTCATCGGTTCGTGGTCAAGACACTGGTCGATTGGTACCGGGCAGGACTCGATGTGGAGCGAGAGATCCCGAAGCTCGCCACTTATCTCGGACATGTGCATGTCAGCGACACCTTCTGGTACATAGAGGCCGTGCCCGAGCTCCTCCAGTTGGCAACCGAGCGGCTGATGAACGCGCCACAGGGGGTGCGAGCATGATCGCCGCGAGCTTTCCGGCCCTCCTCCAGGCATTCTTCACGGATCGACTGCTGCAGCAACGGCAGGCGAGCCCTCATACGGTCGCCGGATACCGTGATTCCTTCCGCCTGTTCCTGCACTTCGCCGAGGAGCGACTGGGCAAGGCTCCGTCCGACCTCGCAGTCGAGGACATCGCGGCACCCTTCGTCGGCGAATTTCTCGGGCACCTCGAGACGGACCGTGGCAACAGCGCACGAACGCGCAACGTCCGGCTTGCCGCGATCCACTCCTTCTTCCGATACGTGGCATCGAACGAACCAGCGCTTGCTCTCGTTTGCCAGCGCGTCCTGGCCGTCCCGAGCAAACGCTACGAGCGGGGGGCCATCGAGTTCCTGAACCCGCCAGAGATCGATGCCTTCATCGCGGCGCCTGATCCATCGAACCGGACGGGCCGCCGAGATCGGGCAATCCTGTTGGTCATGGTCCAGACCGGTCTCAGGGTCTCCGAGCTGATCGGTCTCGACTGCCAAGACATCGTCCTGGGGAGCGGGGCCCACGTGAAGTGCGTGGGCAAGGGCAGGAAGCAGCGCTGCACGCCTTTGCGGAGAGATGCCGTGACCCTGGTCGAGGCGTGGCTTCGGGAACGGCGAGGAGCGCCCGATGCCCCGGCATTTCCCAGCATCCGCGGAGGAGCCCTCAGTCGGGACTCGGTCGAACACCTGGTCTCCAAGCACGCGGCGACGGCGCAACGGAACTGTCCTTCCCTGATGCACAAGAATGTCACCCCACACGTGCTGCGTCACACGGCGGCCATGGAACTTCTGAGAGCCGGTGTCGATCGCTCGGTGATTGCGCTCTGGCTCGGACACGAGTCGATGGAGACCACCCAGATGTACCTGCACGCCGACGTCCATATGAAGGAGCGGGCGCTGGCAAGGACCAACCCTCTCGGAGTCGAGCCCGGTCGCTTCCGCCCCGACGACGCTCTCCTGGCCTTCCTCGAGGGCCTCTGATTATGCCGAATACGAAACAGCGAGCGCCGCCAGCGAAGCGCATCGGGAGACAGGATTCGGCATAATCCGGAATTCGGCATTATGCCGCAGGACATGAGGGGAAACGCGCTTGTCCGAGAGGGTCGGGGTGGCATGAGCCGCCTGGCGCGAATGCTTCTTGACGACGTAGCTGAAGCCCGAGGTCGTCATGGCCTCGCCACGCGCATTCAAGAACACTTCGGGGGCAGGGGCCGAGCCCCGCACCGCCAGCCAGGCGCGAAGGGCTCGTGCCGCCTCTTTCCACAACGGTAGTCTCCGCAGGCGACGGCCCTTTCCTCGCACGAGGATGCTGGGATAGGGACCGTCCAGCTCAATGTCATCGAGACGCAGTCCGACGATTTCCGAGGCCCTCAACCCGCTGGCGAAGCCCAGATACAGCATCCCCTGGTCGCGGATTCCGGCGCGCGAGCCGGGATCGGGGACATCGAGAACCGCGTTCATCTCCTCGCGCGTCAGGTGGTTGATCAGGCGTTCTTGCACCCGCTTGTTGGAGATGGCGCGGATCTGGCGGACTTGCTCAAGCGCAGACGGCACCTCGTACGCGATGTACTTTACGAACGAGCGGATGGCGGTCAGCCGTAGGTTCCGCGTCCGCGCCGTGTTGTGACACCGGGTCTCGAGGTGCTCCAAGAAGTCGCGAATCATCCGGGCATCGAGATCCTCGAGGAAAAGCTGGGACGGCGTCTTGCCCAGTCGGCCTGCGGCATACTTGCACAGGAACTTGAAGGCGTAGCTATAGCTCGTGAGGGTGTTCTTGCTGACTCCCTTCTCGGCCGAAAGGTGCTCGCGAAAGAAAGAGGTAACAAGAGGGGCCAGGGGCGTCATCGCGCACCTCCCCTGGCAAATTCTTCGCAGCGGGCCGCGACGTTGGCAAATAGCGCCGGCGTGGCCTCAAGGTACCAGTAGCCGTTTCGGGCATCGTTGTGCCCGAGATAGGTGGCCAGGGCGACCATGTGGCGGGAGATGCCGTCATGGTCCCCTGGCGAGCGGGTCAGGGCCTGGTTTGCGAAGTAGAATCGCAAGTCATGGAGCCGGGGGCGTGTCCTGCCTTGGGGCGAGGAGATCCCGAGCCTGAAGACGACCCGGGGGAAGGCCCCTCGGGCGGTGTTCTGGTGGAGTTGGCGACCCTTGACGGAAACGAAGAGGAAGGGGCAACCGCCTGCCTCCTGGAGCCTGCGACCGAGGTAGCGGTCGAGTTGTGCCCGTGTGGTCGCGTGCAAGGGGAGAAGCCGGCTCTTGCCGAACTTGGCGTTCTGGACGACGAGCCCATCGGGGGTGATGTCCTCTATGCGCAGGTCGAGGGCCTCGGAGATCCGCAGCCCGGTCGCCGCGAGCAGCCCGAACAGCGTAGCGTAGACCTCCGGCTGCAACGAGCCGGGGGACCTGAGCGACCGAGCCGACCGGACCAGCGCCTCCACGTCGCCGGGCCCGAACAGGAACGGCGGCTTGCGTCGCGGGGTGTGGCGCCCGATGACGTCCTCTGGCGGGATCTCGTGTCGTTCGTCTTCCGCGTGGAGGTAGCGAGCAAAGCGGATAACGGTCAAGAGACGCTGGTAGCTTCGTTCCGGGCCAGTGCCTCTGCTCCTGACCCAGGCAAAAACCGTTTCGCGCCTGACTCGGTCGTCCCCTTGTGCCGAGGCGAACGCGACGAAGTCTCGGAGGATTCCCTCGACGCCTCGGAGCCGGAAACCGACAGCGCGACGGGCCGTGAGGTAGGCATTTAGGGCGGCGGTCAGCATGGCGCCACCTCCGGCCAAGGCTGGGCGATCTCCATGAGGGCCGCGACATCGACCTTGGCATAGATCCCCGTCGTCTCGACGGAGCGATGGCGCAAAACCTCGGCGATACCCTCCAGGTTGACGCCTGCCCGTAGCATCTGGCAGGCGGCTGTATGCCGCAACACGTGGGAGCCGCGGGTAGGCCGTTCGATGCCGCCGCGGTTCAAGGCGGAGCGTGCCGCCCACTGTGCCCCACGCCGTCCAACTCCCCGCCTTTCGGCTGCCGGAAAAGAGGCCGGCAAACGGAGGAAAAGCTGCTCACAACGGGACTCCGGACGCCCGGATCGCAAGTAATCCAGGATGGAGTCGCCGACGTCTTGGGGCAGAGGAAGGCGGACTTCACGGCGTCCCTTCCCAGAAACCCGGAGCGTTGCCGTCCGGAAGCAGAGATCCCCCAGGCGCATGGCGGCCACATCGCTGGCGCGCAGGCCGAGGCGGATCATCAGCAGGAGCATCGCCCGATCTCGAATGCCCGCCGGTGTCGCTGGGAGACGGTCGAGGATCTTCTGAACCTCTTGGCTGCTCAAGCCGCGAGGCAGAGCCTGTTTCGCCCAGCACGCCGGCGAAATCAGCGCCTGCTCCAACCCAGGCCGGCACCGGCCCTCGGCGGCGAGGTAGCGCAGGAACAT
>JACQUC010000098.1 GCA_016210495.1 Chloroflexota bacterium | reverse complement strand
GGTCTCTTTCGCCCGTTCCGCGGTGGAGCGTGGCGAAGCGGGTTGCTGAGTGCCGTCGCTGAGATGCGGAACCTTGAACTTGTGCCGGCAATGCTTGCAGCGAACGAACTTGCCGACGAACTCCTCGGAGACGTTGGCCGTCTTGCCGCAGACCGGATTGGGGCAGTGGATTTTGACTGGCACGGCGCGACTCCAGTTCGGTCAGCATCGAGAGCGTACTCGCAGGCACATTCCTGGCGAAACACTTACAGTATCACAAGACCCGCTCCAAGGCACGCTTGAATTCAGCCGCGCTCTTGAAGCCGATGTCGGGCTTATCGACAAGGGCCTGGTCGATCACCTCGGCCAGCTTCGCGGGGATCGACGCCACTCGCTGACGGATGGGGACCGGGGGAGTGCCCAGGACCACGGCCCAAGGATCCTTGCCGCGGCTGAATTCGCGGGGATATTTGCACGTGAGCATGAAGTAGAGTGAGGCGGCCATCGCCCAGACGTCCACCTCCGGCCTGGCGAATTTGAAATCGAGGACCTGTTGCCGGGGCATGAATTGTGGGGTGCCCATGACGTCGCCGGCGCAGGTGTGGCCGCTCAGGCCGGCCGTGTCGAATGCCTTGGCCAAGCCGTAGTCGCCAACCTTGGCAACGAGGGCGCTACCTGTGCCGGACAGGAAGATGTTTTGCGGCTTCAGGTCGCGGTGCACCAGGCCTCGCCCCGTGCCGATCTTGCCGCTCGCCAATTTCACGTACGGAATCTCGGCGTTGTGGGCGTATTCCGTATTCCGGGCCTATTCCTAAAAAGGGGTGCCATGGGGAGCGGGTCGAGATAGAGTAATCCTTGTGTAGTCGGCAGGCAAGAGACTCCAAGGAAGGCGGGTGGCGCATGGAAGTGCGTGTGCAAGGAAGGACTGGGCCGGTGGTGAAGAACGTTGACCAAGTGCTGCGGCAAATGCAGCAACAGTTGCAGGATCAACAGGAGCAGTGGGTAGCCCAGTTGCGGGACCAGCCTGCGAAGTTTGCGGATCTGGAAGCTTGTATTCATCAGACTTTTCAAGGCCTGGCGGATCAAGTCGTTGCCGGGGTGTTGGCCCAAGTCACGGCGGCGACTGATTTCGCCCAGGACGCAAAAAAAAAGTAATCGAGCAGGCACCACGGAAATTACGTTCCCCCGAGGAACGACCGCTGACGGTGCGCCTGTTGGGAGGTTTGTTGTTGTGGGTGACGACGCTGTACTGTGCGCCAGCGGCCCGGAACAAGAACGCCAAGGGCCGTGGCCGAGAGGGGAGCGGTGTGTACCCGGAATTTGGCGTGCTGGGCATTCAGGAAGGCAGCAGCCCGGCCCTGGTGCGGGAAGTGGGCCGACAGGTGGCGTTGCTGCCATCGTATGCGATTGCTCGGGAGGAGTTGGCCAGGCGTGGGATCGACCTGGACATCAAGGAGCTTTACGGCATCGGCAAGTATGCCGGGGCGGCAGCGTTGACGTACCGGCGTCGCTTGCTGGAACAATATCGTGCGGGCCTGTTGCCCGTGGGCAAGGAATGGGCGGGCAAGCGTCTGGGGGTGTTCGTCGATGGCGGACGCACGAAACTCCGCACGACGACCCGACGGCAAAAGGGCCAGGGCAAGCACAAGACCCAGAGGCGACGTTATCGGACGGACTGGAAGGAGCCGAAACTGTTGATCATCGTCGAACTGGATGAACGTGGCCGCATGGTGCCTGGAAGCAAGGCGGTGCTGGACGGCACGTTCGAGGGGCCCGATGAACTGATGGAACTGTTGGCGATGTATCTGCATCTTTTTGGGGCGGCGTCAGCGAAGTTGGTGTCTTTGGGAGCGGACGGAGCACCGTGGATATGGGAACGTTGGGATTGGGTCATCCAACGTGTGGGCTTGAAGGCGAAGCGGGTGACGAAGACCTTGGACTGGTGTCATGCGGTGCATCACATCAGTCTGGCCTTGGAGCACGTGGTCGAGGATAAAGCTGAGCGTCGCCGCTTGTTCAAGAAACTGCGGAAGTGGCTCAAGCAAGGCGATTGGTGGGAAGTGATACTGGAGTTGTCGCAGCTGGCCAAAGATTTACCGAGCGGCCATGCGCTGTGGACGGAGCTGAGCTACCTGGAGCGACACGGCGAGGAGGGGCACTTGGACTACGCCCGCTTTCGCCGCCGTGGGGTGCCCTTGGGCAGTGGCGCCATCGAAAGCGCCATTCGCCGGGTCATCAACTTGCGGCTCAAGGGCAACAGCATCAGTTGGTACCAAGAGAATGCCGAAGGGATGCTGCTGTTGCGCTGTCTGGTGCTGAGCAACCGCTGGGACGACACCTTCGTGCAGATCAGCGCCAGCCTGGCCAGCGACCGCCGCCTGGACTGGACCTTCAGCTCCCCCGACATGCTCGCCCAGCTGAAGGCGAATATTACCATCGAGCCACCCAAACCACAAGTATTAGCAACATCAGCACCTTACGCTACAGCTGCTTGACCGCTTTTAGGCAATGGACCGTATTCCAGACCGGCGAGGGCCTGTAACACGATCTTTCCTGCTTCGCCGATCGGAAGAGGCCCGCCGTGCTGCTTCATCAGACTTTCCACACTGCCGCCGTCACAGAATTCCAGGGTGAAGAAGAATGTTCCCTGGGAGCAGCCCGCGTCCCAAAACTGGACGACGTTCCGATGCTGCAACGCCTTGGTGTTCTTGGTCTCGCGCAAGAACATCTCCTTGGCACGCTCATCAGCGGCGACCCGTGGCAGCATGACCTT
>JACQUC010000094.1 GCA_016210495.1 Chloroflexota bacterium | reverse complement strand
GCCGGGGGTCGGTAGATGACGGCTGATAGGAGGTAGGCATGGAGATAAGGCGTGGGGTGGTGCGGGCGTTTGACGCGGGAACATACAAGGCGACGGTGCAACTGGAGGATAGTCCGAGCTTTCTGGCGGGGGTGCCGGTAAGCAGGGGGCTCGCGGCCGCCGCGATTACGGCGGGCCGGACGTGCTGCGTGTTGTTTTTCGACGTGAGCCATCCGGAGGATGGGATGGTGTTGGGAGTTTATTAGGGAACGGGGAACGGTTCACCCCGTCGTGAATGAAGGAGGTAATGTGATGGAACTGCGCGAGCTTATTGGAATGGCCGGGGTGCCGGTGATCGTGGCGCTGGTGGAGGTGGTGAAGCGGGTGGGCCCGGAGGTGCCGGAGCGTACGTACCCGGTGTGGGCGCTGGTGTTCGGCATAGGTCTGAACGTCCTGGTAGGATGGCAGTTGGGCGTGGACCCGATGGTATCGGCGCTGACCGGCATCGTGGCCGGGCTCGCGGCCAGCGGGCTGTACAGCCAGGCCAAGGTGGCAATTGGGTAAATGAGAATCGCCTACGTCCTAGCGCCATTTTTCGTGGTGGCCGTCGAGCGCCAACGCAATCCTGACCTGGCGCAAAAACCCGTCGTGGTCGGGGGGCGCCATTACGAGCGCAAGCCCGTCTTCGCCGCCTCGCCAGCATGTCTCAAGATGGGGGTGAAGACTGGTATGTCCTTGCGCCAAGCCCATTACCTGTGCCCCGAGGCTGTCTTCCTGCCAACCGACCAGGAAAGATACGAGAGCGTTTTCGAGGAGCTCCTGGCCGTGCTGGATTCCTTCAGCCCGGCTGTGGAGAGAGATGGTCTCGGGGCCGCCTACCTGGATTGCGAAGGCCTCGATCTCCTTTTTGGCAAAGACGAGCAACTGGGCCAAAAGATCGTCGACGCCGTCAAGGAAAACCTGGGGCTGGCGGTCCGCGTGGCGATCGGCCCCACAAGGTTCGTCGTCAAAACTGCCGCCAGACTCCCCCGCGAGAGCAATCCGACGATCATACCGCCTTATGGCGGTAGCAGATTCCTCCAGAATCTGTCCGTCGACCTGCTGCCGCTGAGCGATTTCTCGCGGCAGCGCCTGCAAACGCTGGGCATCCGAACCATCGGCCAGTTTGCGAAGCTCCCCAGCCTGGAGCTAATGGAGCAGTTCGGCGCCGATGCCTGTACGGCGCACAAGATGGCCAGCGGCAAAGACGAACAAAAAGTGCTTTGCCGCAAGAAGACGGCGACGTTGGAGCGCTCCCTGGCCCTGGAACGCTCGATAGAGACGCTGGGCGAGTTCTCCTCGATCGCCCAGAAGCTCCTCGCCTACCTCGTCGATCAGCTTCGCGGCGACTATCTCGCCTGCGAGCTCGTGACCCTGTACGTGGAGCTCGACGACGGCACGGGCAAAGAGGCTTCGATGTGGCTGCGAGAGCCGACCAGCTCGGCCGGGGACCTGCTCTGCGCCCTCCAACAGATGGCAGCGAGGCTGCGGTGCGAAAACGGCATCGCGCTCGTAAAAGTGAGCCTGAGCGCTCTGGGGGCGGAGGCCTCCAAACAAATGGGGCTCTTCGACGGGCAACGGCGCCGGCGCGCCCATCTCGAGCGAGCCATCGACGAGATCCAGGAGCGCTTCGGGAGTGACATGCACCACGGAGACACGGAGAGGCGGAGAGGCGCGGGATACGAACACCACGGAGGCACGGAGACACGGAGAGGTACGAGATTAGAACGTAGCCGCAGGCTTCAGCCTGCGCGTAGCCCCTACACCTGCCGTGCCGATACTCCCGATTGGGTGCCACTCTCTACAAAACTCACCGTCATCACGGGCAAGGATGGCAAACCGGCCTTTGTCATACGGCGCGGGCGTAAGGAGCGCGCCAGGGTCTGCAACAACTGGAGGGTGGAGGATGGCTGGTGGAAGGAGAACGTCTCGCGCGAGTACTACCGGCTGATAACGGCCTCGGGGACGATTATGGTGGTATATTTCGAAAGGGATGATCAGGGATGGTATCTGGAAAAGATAGTAGATTAGGCGACGCCCCGCCCCACCCCGGGCGTCCGCCTGAGGCGGACGCCCCTACGAATTCACCAAGATCAGCTACCGATTACGTGGAATTGCACTGCCACACCAATTTCTCGATGCTGGATGGGGCCTCACACCCCGAGGACGTCGTCGCCCGTGCCAAAGAGCTGGGGATGTCTGCCCTGGCCATCACCGACCACGCGGGCCTCTACGGCGTCGTGAGGTTCGCCAAAGCCTGCAAAGAGGCGGGGATCAAGCCCATCATCGGCGCTGAGATGACGCTGCACAAAGGATTCCACGTGGTGCTTCTGGCCAGGAACGCGGCGGGATACGCTAACCTCTCGCGGCTCATCAGCCACGCTCAGTTAACCGGCACCAAAGGGGACGCCCGCCTGGACTTCGCCGTCCTTGCCAGAAACCGCGCCGGTCTCATCTGCCTGTCCGGTTGCCAGAACGGCGAGATAGCGAGCCATCTCCTGGCCAACAGAAAAGACGAAGCGATGAAGGCGGCTCGAAAGTACCTCTCCGTCTTCGGCCGAGAGAACTTCTGGATCGAGCTACAGAACCACCGTCTCCCGCGCGACAAGAAGCTCTGCGCCGAGCTGATCGGCCTGGCCAAGCAAATCGGCGTGAGATGTATGGCCACCAACGACGTGCACTACGCCACGCCCAAAGGTCGCCGCCTGCAGGATATTCTCGTCTGTATCAAGACCCATACTACCCTCGAACAGGGCCATCCCCTGCGCCGTCCCAATGCCGAGTTCTATCTCAAGTCGGCGGCGGAGATGAGCGCGCTGTTCGCACAGTACCCGGATGCCGTAAGGAATACCGCCAGGATAGCCGAACGGTGCGATGTGGATTTGTTCGCACCGTCGATGTGGGGGGCGGAGGGAGCGGGGACGCGAGGGGGGCTGCCGCAATTTGCGGTGCCGGAGGGGGAGACGCCCTTCAGCTATCTTTGCCATCTCGTCTACCAGGGAGCCCGCGAGCGCTATCATCCCATCACGCCGGCGGTGTGCAAGCAGCTTGCCCACGAGCTGGACGTGATCCAGAAGCTTGGCCTCGCGGGGTACTTTCTGATCGTCTGGGACATCGTGCGCTTCTGCAAAGAGCGCGACATCCTCGCCCAGGGGCGCGGCTCGGCGGCCAATTCGGTGGTGTGCTTCTGCCTGGACATCACCAACGTCGATCCGATCAAACTGGACCTGCTCTTCGAGAGGTTTCTCTCCGAAGAGCGGGCGGGCACACCCGACATCGATCTGGACGTGGCCAACAAGGACCGCGAGGAGGTGATTCAGTACCTGTACCAGAAATACGATCGCCGGCACGCGGGAATGGTCTGCGAAGTGATCACTTACCGGGGGAGGTCGGCCATTCGAGATGTCGGCAAGGCGCTGGGGCTCTCCCTCGACCAGGTCGACGAGATGGCGAAGAGGGCGGAGGGTCGAGGGTCGAGAAACGAGAGTCGAGGGTCGAGCGTAGAGGGTAGAGGGTGGAGTGTTCAGAGTAGTTCTCTATTCCAGGCTCTCGGCTCTCGACCCTCGACTCTCGACTCTCTCTGCGACGAAATTCAGGACTTTCCGCGCCATCTGGGCATCCACGTCGGGGGCATGATCATCACGGCCAGGCCGCTGGTGGAGATCGTTCCCGTGGAGCGGGCGACGATGCCGGGACGCACGGTGGTCCAATGGGACAAAGACAGCGTCGAGGAGGCGGGGCTGATCAAGATCGACGTGCTGGGGCTGGGGATGCTGTCGCTGATTCAAGACTGCCTGAAGCTGGTGAAGCAGCACCGTGGCGTCGAGATCGACCTGGCCAAGCTGCCCTACGATGACCCGGAGGTGTACGATATGCTCTGTCGGGCCGACACCGTGGGCGTATTTCAGGTGGAGAGCCGGGCGCAGATGGCCACACTGCCCCGGCTAAAGCCGCGCTGCTTCTACGACATCGTGGTCGAGATAGCCCTCATACGGCCCGGCCCCATCCAGGGCGAAATGGTCCATCCCTATTTACGCCGTCGCCAGGGGTTGGAGCCGGTTACCTATCCCCATCCCAAGCTGGAGCCCGTGCTGCGCAAGACGCTGGGCGTCCCGCTGTTTCAGGAGCAGGGGATGAAGCTGGCCATCGCGGCGGCGGGGTTTTCGCCGGGCAAAGCCGATCTACTGCGCAAGGCAATGGGACACAAGCGCTCGCGCCAGCAGATGGACGCGCTGTGCGACGATCTGATCCGCGGCATGGCCGAAAACGGCATCCCTCAGGAGGCAGCCATGCGCATCTTCAAGCAGCTTGCCGCCTTCGCCGACTACGGCTTTCCCGAGAGCCACGCCGCCTCGTTCGCCCACATCGTCTACGCCTCGGCCTACCTCAAGCGCTACTACCCAGCCGAGTTCTACTGTGCCCTGCTCAACAACCAGCCCATGGGCTTCTACCAGCCCTCCGTGATCGTCGGCGATGCCCGACGGCACGGCATAGAGACCCTGCCGGTAGACGTGAACAAGAGCCGGGTCGACTGCACGGTGGAGGGCGACAGGGTGCGGCTCGGCTACCGCTACGTGCGGGGGATAGGCG
>JACQUC010000093.1 GCA_016210495.1 Chloroflexota bacterium | reverse complement strand
GCCCTCCCAGCCCAGGCCAAAGGTCGCTCGGCGTATGGCCGTGCAGCTGGCTATGCCTTCCGAGGAGAAGAGCCCTCCCTCGTAGCGCGCCCATGGTTGTGCCGCACACGAGAATTCGCCGTTGATTCCTTCCTGTAGTCCCGTCCTTGGGCGTGGCACTGTGAGAGATGAAGTGGGTCGCCGACCGTCCGTTGCGCCACATCTGGAAACTGGGGTCTCGCTGCATGCCAGCGTCGCAGGTCATTGACCCGCTCTCCCACCGGCCTGATGGCCAGCGGCAGTGCATCGGGCTGGGGGACGCCGGGCGGTGCGCGACGTGGAGTTGAAGATGGACGCTTCTCACATAAACGAAAAGGAACTGGCACCCTTGGTAAGCGTGGGGTACGAGTCCCCTACATTGGACTACAAAGGGCCAGCTAGTTGGACTGCCTGGACGAACCGAGACAAGGTCGAGCTCGTGCGAGACATCACTGGCATGGCAAACGGCGATGTTCCCGGCTATCTGATTGTAGGGGTATCACAACAGCCTTCAGGGCAATTTGCCTTATGCTTCCGCTACGTTGGCTATGCCGTTGGGGGAATGGCGCGCGTCGGATGCCAAGCTCGCGGCAAGGCTGTGCGCTGACATCTTTCGCCAGTTCAATTGGGCTCAGCCAAATATACCGGAGATTGAGAAGACCGCCGGTGAATTCATAGCAAAACCCGGATACTGACCGGAGACAGAGTTTGTTGATAGCCACCGCCCCCGCCTTATCGAAATTGCCTTTCCACCGAAGCAGGCGGCTCTGGACTCCTTGCCCGAGAAGAAAGTGCGCCACGGCCACCCACCGGCTCTCCACGTCTCGCCGGCGCGGCGTCCCCTGGCCGCTTCACGCGCCGCCTTCATCGCGACGCTACTCCCCGATCCGCGAACCGACAGGTAGCGCAAGCGCCTGCTCGACCCACTGGGCGGTACCGTAGACCCGAAACACTTATATTACAAGACGTCGGCTGCCGCAAGGTTCCCGTCATCAAGGAGACCGAGGGCGGCATACCCCACTGGGGCCGGGAAAACGGCCCGTCTCTGGACTTCTTCCGCGAGCAGATCAAGAACGCCTACGGCGGCCGCGCCATCCCACGCGAGGCCGTGCGCCTCGGGTGCGAAGCCACCCCCGTCCACGAAACCCGAAGCGTGCCGGGCCGGTCCAACGGCCGCCACCTGACATTGACCTTCCGCACAGGACTAAACTCACTGCCAACACCCACCAAAACCTGGCGTTACGATAGCTGCTGGGAGGCGAGGAGCCCGCGCAGGCGGACTTGGCATTGGTTGCCGCGGCAGGTTTCGCCAAGGCCCTCGGAACCATCATCGAAGTTTATATCAAAGATATATCTCAGAGGAAGAAATGGGGCGTCGAGTTCACCAAGGCGGATCCGGCCGTAGCGGACAAGATCGCTTACGCCGCTCTACGAACCAAAGTCGACCCCCGCACGGTGCAGAACACCGCCGACACCATGGTCCAGCATTGACTGCTGAAACAAAAACTGGATGTTTCCAAGATAATCTGGGAAACTGCCAAGTAGGCTGGCGCAGGCGGCTGGTGCTCGGTGTAAATGGGGCGGTCGGGCAATCCCCTCTCCCTTCCCGAATGGACAGGGCCAGGGTGAGACCGCGAGGGAGAGGGGACTGAGCCCGCCTGGGTTCTGTGGCCCCTCACCGTCCGACAGAGACAGGGGGCGACTGGTTTACGAGCAGCCAGTACAGGCCCATGTACTTCACCGCCTCGGCGAATTGCTGAAAGTCGATTGGTTTGCGGACGTAGCCGTTGGCGCCCAGGATGTAACTACGAAGGATGTCTTGCTGCTCGTCGGATGTTGAGAGAATCACCACGGGGATAAGCGCCGTGCGCACATCGGCTCGCATTCGTTGCAGAACTTCCAGACCGTCGATTTTGGGAAGCCTGAGATCAAGCAGCACAACCGCCGGCAGTAGACGGGTGTCACGGCCGGCGTAGGATCCGGTGCCAAACAGGTAGTCGAGGGCCTCGACTCCGTCACGCGCGACTACAACGTCGTTAGCTATATAGCTCTTGCGGATCGCGCGTAGCGTCAATACCTCGTCGTTCTTGTTATCTTCGACCAGCAATATCACTCTGTTTTCCACCCCCGTCCCTCCTTGGCTACGAATCTACACCGGCCCCACTTGATCTTTCTTGCAAGAGTCGTACCAGGCGGCAATTTGCACCTCGATCCAGCATCCTGGTCGCCTGGTCAGCAGCGAAAGGGTTGAAGGTTGTCACCATTTATGATAAAATACCTGCCAAGTGACTTGTTTCTTCCAAGCAGACGACAGGGCGCAGCGTTCTCCTGGTGCAGCGCATCATCCAAGCAAGAAGATAAGATGATTCGATGGCAAGGCATCCTGTAGGGCCTTGATTAATCAAGGCCCCACAAGCCATCCAAGCCATCCAAATGATCAGCAACGGCGGATGAACTGCGAAGGGTGGAGCAGATACTTTATGACCTAGCGTCGCAAGCGGTTGAACCGGAATGCAAAGACACTTTGCTTCCCTGAGCGGCAAGGCCTAGTGGTGTGCCTTCATTGCGTGCCGGGTGCTCGACAAGAGCGCACTCGCAGCACGCGGCCATCGCCTTAATGCTCCCACAATATTCATTAGAGGTGGGTAGGATGTGGGAAGTTCCCCAGGAAGTATGGCTCACCAGCGGGATTGGTGAGGGAAGCACAAGGCTGAACGCCTTCGATAAGGCCTTGTACAGCGCCGGTGTTGCTAACCTCAACCTGGTCAAGGTTACCAGCATCTTGCCAGCGGGAGCCAAAGTGGTAGACCTCAAGCTGGAGGGCCGGCAGGTCGACATCCCCTTCGGTTGCCTCGTACCCGCGGTTTACACGTCCATTTCGAGCGAAGTTCCAGGACAGCAGATTGCCTGTGGCCTGGTGGTCGCCATCCCCGAAGATCAAATCCGAAACGGAGTCATCTTCGAAGTAAGCCTGATCGGCAGCGCCCAGGAGGCGGGCCGAATTCTCGACGGCATGGCCGAGGAAGCCTGCGAGCTTCGCCGGATGGAGAGATTCAAGGTCGTGAAGGCCATCGCGGAGTGTACGGTTGAAAACGCCATAGCCAGCGTGGTGGCGGCGGCGCTGATGATCCCGCAAAGTCTACAGCGAAATCGCCGTGATTCCGGCGCCGGATGACTGAGCGATAGAAAGGTACTGGATGTACAGGTTTTTGCGCAAGCCAGTAGAGCATCCCAGGATCCAGCCACAAGACAACTCGGCATCGAGCTTGCTCCGCGCGATGTCGGGCACCGGCTACCAGGGCAAGAACCTTGGTATTGCGGCGGATATCTGGACCGCGATGCTCGAATCGAAGACTACCGTCATACTTGGCCTGGCGGGGGCGCTGATTCCCGCCGGGATGCGCGAGATATTCGCGTACTTGATCGAGAACAAGATGGTCGACTGCATCGTGTCGACGGGCGCCAATCTTTTCCACGATTGCCACGAGTCGCTGGGCCGCTGCCATTATCAGGGTTCTCACCAAATTGACGATGTCCAGCTCCAGGCCGCCGGCGTAGACAGGATCTATGACATCTTCGCCAGCGAGCAGGAGTTTCGCAACACGGATTCCTTTATCGCGGAGTTTGCGCTTGGGCTGCCATCGGGCGCGCCGCTGACAACCCGAGAGTTTATGGGCGAGCTTGGCCTGGCGGTGGCCAGGGCAGGAGGGCACGACGGCCTGGTAACGTCCGCCGCGCGCGACGGCGTGCCGATCTACTGTCCGGCCATTGGCGACAGCAGCATCGGCATTGCGCTCGGGCAGGCGCGACTGGAATCGGGCAAGGTGGTGATGTTCGACGTCATCAAGGACGCGCTAGAGCTCGCCCAGGTCGTGGACGCCTCGCCCCAGACGGGCGTGATCTACCTTGGTGGCGGCACGCCGAAGAACTTCATCCAGCAGGCGACGATTTTCATGCCCGGACAGCAAGCTGGGCACCGCTACGCCATCCAGATCACCACCGATTCCCCCCACTGGGGCGGGTTGAGCGGCTGCACCTTCGAGGAGGCCCAATCCTGGGGCAAGATCTTGCCCTCGGCGGAAAAGGTTAGCGTTCACTGTGATGCAACGATCGCCTTCCCCATTCTGGTCAGCGCGGTGGTCGAGCGCGCGGCGTCGATTCTGCCGGAGAGGGCGCGTCCGGTGTTCAAGTGGCTGGACGACGGCGTCGTCGTAGAATGATGCGTACCAGGGACCTGGTGTGACTGACGTAACCCGCTTGCCTGTGAACTTCGGCGGCCTGGACCCCGCGAATTCCACCTACGAAAGCTCGCACGTGGTCTTTCTGCCCATTCCCTTCGAGGCGACAACGACGTACAGGGCCGGCACGCGTGAAGGGCCGGGGGCCATCCTGCGCGCCTCTCGAGCTATGGAACTGTACGACGAGGAGCTTGACGTCGAGCCTTACCTGTTGGGGCTGCACACGATGGAGGAGGTGGAGCTGTCTCGCCTCAGCTTCGAGACAGCCCACCGGCAGGTGGAGGAGCTCGTGCGCGAGCTGCTTGCGGCCGGCAAGTTCCCGGTGCTCCTG
Organism: Chloroflexota bacterium; assembly: GCA_016210495.1. The sequence continues at coordinate 75,662 of JACQUC010000093.1, read as the reverse complement.
GGGGGCGAGCATTCCCTTTCCCTCGGTGCCGTGCGCGCCTGTAAGGCAGCCTATCCCGATCTTAGCGTCGTGCAGCTCGACGCACACGCGGACCTGCGCGACACCTACGAAGATACCCGATACAGCCACGCGTGCATCGCCAGGCGGATCGTAGAAATCTGCCCGCTCGTGCAGGTGGGCATTCGGAGCATGAGTCGCGAGGAGGCGGATTTCCTGGCCGGGGGGGATCCCTGGAAGGGCGAGTCCTCGGTTCGGGCTGGTACACGGCGGGATAACGTCGTCTTCGCCAAAGAGATCGTTGCGGGGGGCGCAGGAACTCTACCACGGAAGACACGGAACGCACGGAAACACTTCTCCAAAGATATTATTGCCGACGCCGCACCTTTGGCGCTTCCTCTGTCTAGGCTCTCACACAACGTCTACGTCACCATCGATCTGGACGTGTTCGATCCTTCGGAGATGCCGGCGGTGGGAACCCCCGAGCCGGGAGGGCTGAGCTGGTTTGAGGTTCTGTGCATATTGAGGCAGGTGGCGAGCAATGCCAACGTCGTCGGGTTCGACGTGGTAGAGCTTTGCCCGTTAGCGGGGAATATCGCCCCCGACTTCTTGGCCGCGAAGCTCATCTACAAGATGCTCGCCTACCGTTTTGCCGATACATTGAGAGGGGCGCGGCGCTAGGGTGCAGAGCCACGACACGTTCGTTCGGGTGCGCTACGCGGAAACCGACGCCATGGGCTTTGTGTATCACACGAACTACCTGGTGTGGTTCGAGGTGGGACGCGCCGAGTACATGCGCGCCGCGGGCATCCCATACAGCGATCTCGAGCGCCAGGGGATATACCTGCCGGTGCTCGAGTGCGCCTGCCGCTTCGTCCATCCCGCCCACTACGATGCCGCGCTGACGGTACGCACTGTGGTCACCGAGCTGACGCGGGTCAAGCTGACCTTCCGCTACGAGATACTCGAAGATGGCCGACTGCTGGCCACCGGCCATACCACGCACGTTTTCACGGATCGTGAGGGGAAGCCCACGAGAATACCGGCGGGATCAGCCCTGTGGCGTCAGATGCAGGAGGCTGCGTCCCGTTAGACGGAGGGCACGAGAACCACGGAAATCACGGAAGGCACGGAAGGTAGCGTGGGTACGGAGATGGATACATTGTTCTATCAAGAGGAGACGTTTGCTATTCGTGGGGCTGCCTTTGAAGTGTGGAAGGAACTGGGCTGCGGATTCCTATTATCTTTCCGTGCCTTCAGTGTATTCCGTGGTTGAGTCCCAACCTGCCCCTAAAGAAGATGTTGTATTCCCACAGAGGATAATGTATACTTTCGCAATGGGTGCAGACTGAGTCCACGGATTCCAGAGGCGGCAAAGAGTAAAACCGATGCTCCGGACAGCTCCCGTGACCGGTATGCGAATAAACTTTCAGTAAGGAGGTCTAGGTGAGCTTTACGGACAAAAGCCTGAGCTGCCGCGATTGTGGAGTCGAATTCGTCTTCACAGCCGGCGAACAGGAATTCTTCGCCGCGCGCGGGTTCGAGAACGAGCCCAGCCGATGCCCGGCGTGCCGTGCTTCGCGCCGTTCGAGCCGACCCAGCGGGTCGTACAGCAGCGACCGCAGCTACAGCAGCCGGTCGTACCGCGAAATGCATCCCGCGGTGTGCGCCGAGTGCGGCGTAGAGACGCAGGTCCCGTTCGTTCCCAGGAACGACAAGCCCGTGTACTGCAGCCCGTGCTTCGACAAAGTGCGCGGACGGTAGCCTGAAGAAACATCTGAACCGCAGATTAAGCAGATTAAGGGATTACGCAGATACGGAGTCTCGGCAATCTGCGTAATCTCATAATCAGCTTATTCTGCGGTTCAGACCATCTTACGGTAGGTAGTCCAAGGGGTCCTGGTACTGCCCGCCGAAGCGCAACTCGAAATGGAGATGCGGGCCGGTGCTGAAACCGGTATCGCCTGCCAGGGCGATGATCTGCCCCTGCTCCACGAAGTCGCCCACATCGACCAGAAACTTCGACAGGTGTGAGTACATTGTGGCATAACCGCCGCCGTGGTCGACGATAAGATGCCAGCCAACGTTATCGGGTCGTTTCCAGGCCGTGACGACCCTTCCTCGGGCGGCCGCCCGCACAGGGTCGCCCGTTCTGGCGGCGATGTCGAGCCCCGAATGGGCACCTCCCACGTAGACGCTATCCCTCTCCCCAAAATAGGTGGTGATATTGCCTCGCATTGGCCAGATCAAATCTATGCCTCTGGCACCCCTCGTGCTGGCCGTCTGTCTCCCCACTGGAATGACAAGAACGCGGCCTTGCTGAATCTGATCCGGATTCGAAAGGCCGTTTTCCTGCACGAGGGCCCTGACGCTGACGCCATACGTCTCCGCAATAGTCGACACGTTATCTCCCGGCCTGACGACGTGCCGCAGCCCCGTGCTCGGCGGGGAGGAGCCGGAGGTCGATGGGCTCGAGGTGGGCGCGGCAGATGTGGACGCGACGGATGCGATGACCGCTGGCGAAGTCGTAGGCGCGGCAGAGCTCGGCCTGTCGATGATCAGCTTCTGCCCCTCACGAATGAGATCCGGGTCGCTGATCTGATTCGCCCTGGCCAGGGCCTTCTCGTCCACGCCGAACCGATCCGCTATTTCGCTGAGAGTGTCGCCTGCGGCCACGGTGTAGGTTATCGGATCGGCAAAAGCGGGGAGAGCGGCCAGGGCCGACGCCAGCACCGAAATGCTTACCGCCACAGCCAGTGACATCGGCTCGAGACTTATCTTCAACCTGCCCAAGCGTGACAGAATCCATTCAGTACGCAAGATCATGGATGAAATCACTCCCAATGACAGCCCTCCCTACACCGTTATTTGGCAAACCAACAGGGCGAAGGTGCGCCGAATACGCAGCGTAGTTTACTACAAGGCGGGACGGTTGTCCAGTCGTACACGGGTGTGTTAATATGGCCACACCAACTCGAAAACAAAACAAGTGTTGACGGGGGGAGTCGACTTGGACATCGCCAGAGCAGGGTCGAAAGGGATGCACTACGGCTGGGTTGTGCTTGGCAGCAGCGTGATGATTGTGCTCGGCGCGCTGGGGTTCGGCCGGTTTGCCTACCCCGTGATCCTGCCGGCAATGAAAGATGGGCTGGGGCTGACCTAGCAGAGGCAGAGACGATTACATTGACATCCAGAACAGCTCTCACATTGCTTTCCGCCGCGATCGACGCTGCTCATCGCGCTGCTCCAGGTCTTCCAGCAACTCATCCCCGTCAAGCTGGGGATTGCGCTGGGCAATCGCGTAGACGCGGTGGAACAGAGCGTCGCGTACAGAGGTCCGCGTGCTGTTGGCCAGTATGAATGCCTCGAGATCTTCCTTGGGGATACGATAGGTGCGCCCAATGCGCGTGGCCGCCAGTTTTCTCTGTCGGATCAGTCGATAAACGGTGTCTTTGTTGAGCTGCAAATGGGCAGCCACCTGCTCTGGGGTCATAATATCCCTCATGTTGCGTTACCGCCTTCGAGTAATTAAACCAGACTCTTGTTGTGTTATCAAGCGTTCTGGCTCGTTTAGTATGTTCAAGTTGCACACGCTTGCACTGACCTCAGCAAAGCCCAGTACGGCGGCAGCAGATATGCTCAAGCAGGTGCATCCGAAGACATATCTTGTAACCGACTGGTAATACGCATCAGCCTGGCATCCAAATTGCGGTACAATTAACAGCTTGGCCGAATTCGGATGCCACAAGGAGGGAAAGCACGTGCTGAAGGAAAGAGGACCGCAGGGAGATCCCGAGCCGACGCTGGATGAGTATCCCACTATCGCCGCAAGCGAGAACTACGAGGTTTGGGAGGACCTTGACGACGGCGTCTACATTCTCAGCTTCAACGTGAACGGAGTCACAATCGCCGTCGAGCGCGATCTGCTCGAGGAGTTCGCCGACGTCGTCCAGCAAGCGGCCAGGCACCATCGCACTGGGCGGAGCTCCTAGTGCGCTAGCAGAGAGCATCGTCAGACATGATTCTCTTGGCCTGGCAGCGACAGGGCAACCACGCAGGGTTGCCCCTACGAGATCGGACGACAGGGCAACCACGCAGGGTTGCCCCCTACGAGACCGGACGACAGGGCAACGACATCCGCCTTAGCCAGGCGGACCGCAACGAGACGTCGTCGCATCTATTGCTTGGTCGCCCACTAGATAACCTTCGTGAGCTTAGCTATTTTCTTGGCAACCTAGCGGCTTCTCGAGGAATCTCGCCCAGGACGGGTAGCGCGAGGCTGCGCTCGACCTGGCCGGCACTCCTGACGCTGCCCGCGACATACTCGAGCAGGAAGGCCAGGCCAATGCCGGCGAACAGGCCAAGAGCGGCGCGTAGGCCCAACTCCAGGGCCCGCCTGCTTTCGCTGGGCACTGTCACCTGGGGCTGATCCACAATGGTCACCGTGGGATTCTGCCAACTGAGCAGGCTGAAGTACTTGTTTTCGCCCGTCAGAAGCTCGCCAATGGTCTTCACCAGCAGCAGCGCCTCGTTTTCCGATCCCAGCGTGGCGTTCACGATTAACACGCGGTGCGTCTTTTTCGCCTGAATCGCCCTCTCCGGAATGTCGGACACCTGGCCCTCGAGCAGTTTTTTCAGGTCCTTGCGAAAGGCCTCGCTCTCCACCAGCTCGATGATGTCGTCGATCAAGTACTCCGAGGCAACGTACGCGTAGTACTCGTCGTACGAATAGAATTTGTCGCTCCTCTGCTGGTCGCTTTGCGGCTTGATGGCCAGGCGTACAGTTGCCTTGTACGAGGTGGCGAGGCCAAAAGACACCGCCACGCTCGCCAGCAAAGCCAGCAGCGTCAGGCCGACGACGATCCACCTTCGATCGACCAGTATCTGCCAATACTCTTTTAGCTCCAATGTCTCCTCCTATGTCTTCTCGTAGCAGACCATCGTCCCACCGGACCACGATGAAGGCAGAACTCTGTCCCCGATTTCGATGAACAGGCTCATCCCCAGGTTAGCCAGGGCCTCAACAGGCTTGGCGACCGTGAACGCCTTGCAGATGGCGACCAGGCCAAAGATCACCGCCGACTTATCCCGGTATTCGTTGTCGAAGTATTGAACAATCCGCCCCACGTAGGTGGCCCCGCGATAGGAGGCAACCTCCCGAACAGGGCGAAAACCCAGGCGCCGGAATCGAGACATTATGTCTTGCGCCGACTCCAGGCCAATGTGTCCTTCGGGCTCCAACAGGTACCTATTGTACAGGTCGGGATACCGTTTCGCAAATCGCATCAGCGGATCGTCGCCGTCAACCTCTACGTAGTGTAAAGTTCTGCCCCCGCGCTTCAGCACCCGATAGATCTCGCGCCAGACCGCGTCTTTTTCACCGCGGGGCACGTGCCCGAGGACATCGCAACTGACCACGTAGTCGAAGCTCTGGTCACGAAAAGGAAGCTCGACCAGTTGCGAGCGACACACCCTGGCATATACTCTGCTCGCCTGCTGCAAGGAGCCGAGGGACAGGTCCACTCCAACCGCCGGCCCAACCCGCGCGTAGAGCTTCCAGCCGCCGCCACAGCCCAGGTCCAGCACCGACCCCCGGCGACCATTTAGCTCGCGGACGAAGAAGCGCTCTTTCTTGACCATGTAGTTCCGCAGGGACCCTGCCGACCAATCGGTTTCGGACCATCTACCTTCGTAGAAGGCGTCTTCGCCGACGAAGCTCGGTATGCCCTCAGGCACAGGGTAGCTGCGCCCGCACCCGGAGCACTCGAGAACGCTCGCCGACGCCCGTAGCGCCTCGTGGCACTTCGGGCAACAGAAGAGGGCGAAATCGCTAGCCGCTGCACAGCTCACTGATTGGCACCTTACCCAGGCCGCCTGAGGCGGCCTCGTGCTCCCGCCATTTCTCCGCCACGTATGCCCCTAGCTGCCTCTTGAAAACGCGCACGTCGAATCCTTCGGCGTGGCGGCGGGTGCGCATGGGATCGAACGCCCGATGGTCAAACGCCTCGACGGCCCTGACCAGGGCGTCGACAGTCGGCTGCCGGAAGAAGGCCCCCGTCACGCCTTCGACGATGGTTTCCATAGCGCCTCCAGCCGCATAGGCAATGACCGGCCGGCCAGAGGCCATCGCCTCCAGGGGAGAGAGCCCGAAGTCCTCTTCGCCGGGGAAGATAAGGGCCCGACAACGGGCATACAGCTCTTTGATCGCGCCATCGCTCACTCGTCCCAGGAACTGCACGTTGGGCCGGGCCAGCTTCTCCAGGCGCTCGCGGTGGCGGCCGTCGCCGACGATCCTGAGCGGTAGGGCAAGGTGATTGAACGCCTGAATGGCCAAGTCGATGCGCTTGTAGGGAACAAGGCGCGAGATAATCAGGTAATAGTCGTCCACGTCATCGCTCGGGCTGAACGAGTCGGCTTCGATAGGCGGGTGGATCACGACGGAGTCCCGGCGATAACACTTGGCAACACGGGCGGCGACAGCGCGCGAAATGGCGACGAAGTGGTCGACACGGCTGGAGGCACAAGTGTCCCACGTGCGCAGGTAGTTCAGAAAAACCGGCAGTAGCGCGCGTGCTACCTTGCCCACTTTTTCGCCCTGAATGTACTGCTTGTAGTCCCACAAGAAGCGCGCCGGCGTGAGGCAATAGCAGACGTGTGTCGTACCCGGGGGTGTAATAACGCCAAGGCAAAAGGCGCTGCTGTTGCTGATGACGACGTCATACTCGCCGAGATCGAACTGCTCGAAGGCCAGCGGGTAGAGGGGCAGAAAGGCCTGATGGTGTCTCTTGACGAAAGGCAGTCTGTCCAGGAAGCTCGTTCGTATGTCCCATTCTCGATAGGCCCTGGGCATAGCCTCGGGCAGGAACATCGAGGTGTAGATGGGAGCTCCCGGGTACAGGTCGTGGAGCGATTCCAGCACGCGTTCCGCGCCGCCGTACTGGTTTAGCCAGGAGCAGACGATGGCAACCTTCAAACTAATACGCCCCCTTTGCCAGCAGCACGGCAGGAATTGTGCGGAACATAATCTTCAGATCGAGGCCCAGGGACCAGTTCTCGATATACCAGATATCTAGCAAGACCATCTCGTCAAAGGTTAGCTCGCTTCGTCCGCTAACCTGCCACATCCCCGTCAGCCCAGGGGACACGTCGAGACGCTTCCGATGCCAGTCCTCGTACCGGTCGACCTCGTAGGGAATGGGTGGCCTGGGCCCCACCAGGCTCATATCGCCCAGCAAAATGTTATAGAATTGCGGCAGCTCGTCCAGACTGAGACGTCGCAACAGCTTGCCGACACGGGTGAGTCGCGGGTCGTTGCGCATCTTGAAAATGGGGCCATCGGCCTCGTTGAGCGTGCTGAGACGGGTGATCTGATCTTCGGCGCCAACCTTCATCGAGCGAAACTTGTAGCAGGTGAAGGTACGGCCCCCTCGCCCCACCCGCGTCTGGGCAAAGAGCGTCGGTCCAGGCGAGTCCAGTTTGATGGACAAACCTATCAGCGCGATGAGTGGGGAAAGAAAGACCAGCACCCCAGCCGACACGATCACATCCATGACCCGCTTGAGCAAAAGGTTCCACCCCTGGAGCGAGGCCTCTCTCACTCCGATTAAGGGAATGCCGTTGATCTCGCTGATGTCCACCTGGCTCAGGCTCAGCTCGTAGAAATCAGGAACCAGTCGGAAAAAGACGCGGTGCCGCTCACACTGCATCATGATCTCGACGATCTTCTGATGAGAGGCGGAGGGCAACGCGATGATGACCTCCTCGACCTTCTGGTCGCGCAGAACACGCGAGAGGCCGCCCAGGCCACCCAGCGCCTTAAAGCGCCCGATATCTTCGTCACGCTCACCGTCGACAAAGCCAATCACGTCGTAGCCCAAGTCGGGCTGAGCGACGATGTTACGCATGATCACGAGGCCCAGCGGCCCGGCTCCAACCACCAGCAGCCGCACCAGTCCGATGCCCCGCTTGCGCAAGTAGGCCCTGAAGTTTCGATCCAGGAGTCGCGCCAGGGCAAGCAAGACCACGATACCCAGCCAGACATAAAGAAATATCAGCCGCGAAAAGGCGTAGGGACGATAGTAGAAAACGGCAATGATCATGATGGCGATGCCCACCGCGGCGCCCGACATCAGTATGCCAACCTGATCGATCCAGTTGACGCCTGGCCGATCATTGTAGAGACCCTGTAGCTTGAAGACGACAAGCAGCACGAAGGTGAGCGCCACCTGGATGTACTGATAGGCGTCCAGCGTGACGTAGTTCTCCGCGGCCACGTCCGGCCCGACCTGCAACTCGTATCTGGCCCACCAGGCGAGCGCAAAGCCCACATTTATCAGGATAGTGTCCACAACCACCACCACGGCGGTTGGCAAGGATGTTCCCCGAACCCTGGACAACTTATGCTCCTAAGTGTGATCCTAATGCTAAGCCAAAGGCACTGTATCATCTGCCCACACCGTGGTGAGTGATACTGTTTTCACCTTGGACTTACTTTAGACACCTCGTGTACGTGTCTCGTGTCTGTCTGGCCGCCTCGTGCCAGGAAAACGAGCTGGCCCTTTCGAGGCCTTTTTCCCGCATTTCCTGGCGCAAATCCGGCGAGACCAGCACCCTGACCATCGCTTCGGCCATCGCGCTGGCGTCCGTAGGGTCCACCAATTGACCTGCCTCGCCCACCACCTCCGGCAGCGAGGCTGCTCTTGACGTCACCACCGGCGTGCCACAGGCCATGGCCTCCAACACGGGGAAGCCAAAGCCCTCGTAGACCGATGGGTAGGCAAAAAGGTCGGCACAATTATACCACAAGGGTTGCCTCGCCAAGTCAACATAGCCAATGAATACTACCTCTTGCGCCAGTCCTAGCTCCTCCACCGTGGCGAAGACATCGCCCCACCGCCAGCCTTTGGCACCGCCTATGACCAGTTTGTGCGGGAAGCCGGCTCGCTTGAGCCTGGCGAAAGCTGCCACGAGCGTCTTGAGGTTTTTTCTCGGCTCCAGCGTGCCGACGAAAAGTATGTAATGTTCGGGAACCTGATGCTCACGCCGAAAAGCATCCAGGAGCACGGCGTCGTCGATGGGCCGGAAGAATGTCTCGACGCCATGGTAGATCACGTCGATCTTCTCCGGCTCGGCCCCCAGCAGCCGCACCAGGTCTCTCTTCGTGTTCTCAGACACGGCGATGATGCGGTCGGCCCTTCGCACGGAAAACCGCGTGAACGCGCCAAGATACAGGCGGTTTGCGCGGTTGAAAGCTTCCGGAAACAGCTCGAAGCTCAGGTCGTGAACGGTGACCACCGACCGGCGCGAACAGGCAAATGGCTGGACGTACCCAGTCGAGTGCAGGACGTCGATATCTCGCGAAATAAGCTCCAGCGGCAAGATCAGCTGCTCCCAAAGGATCCTGACGACAGGACGAGCTGTGGGCAGACGTGAGATCACCGGCCGGAAGCGAGCACCCGGGCTGAATTCGGGCGGCAGATTTGGGTCGCCCAGGAACACGCTGTACTCGTCGTCGCCCGCCAGGTGCCGCAGATGGGACACGGTGCTGCGGATGTAGCGGCTTATGCCCGCGCCACGATAGCTCGTGCCAAAAGACAGCAGATGCGCGTTGATGCCGATGTGCAAGACTAACTCCTCTATTACCAGTTGTGTATGGATACGCCCTGAATCACACTGGTTAGGAAGCTCCTCGGCAATACTGGCGTCGCGGCGCTAAAGCAACCGCTTCAGGCCGCTGGGCAGGCAATGTCACCAGTTTGCGGCCTGAAGCGGTCCCTTCAAGGGCCGCGATGCCTACCCCACCACACCGCCGGCAACTAGGTAAGCAATAGCTGGTAGAGCCTATGCGTCTCCTCGGCCACTTTCGCCTGGGTGTAGTAAGCCAGCACCCTCTGGCGGCCGGCCACGGCCAGTCTCTTACGCTGCGCCAGGTCCTCCCGTAACGCCAGCAGCCTGGATCGCAGGTCGCCGGCGTCCCCCTCGCGAAAGATGAGGCCTGCATCGCCGACGACGAGGGGTATCTCGCCAGAATCGGAGCCTATTACGGGCACTCCACAGGCCATCGCCTCGATCAGCACCCGCCCGAACTGCTCTTTCCAGCTCGGCGTGGTAATGGATGGCAATACGAGCACATCGAAACGCCGCAGCTCCTCCGGCATCTGCGTGGACGGAACAGGCGGCGTGAATCGGACACGGTCGGCAATGCCCAGGTCCTGGACATAGCGTTGTAACAAAGGCGCCAGGTTTCCACTCCCGATGAGGTGCAGCTCCCAGCGGCCCTGCACTCCCGCCACTGCCTCGATAAGAACCTTCAGCCCTTTGGCCTCGATCATTCGCCCCACGTAGCCGATGACAAAGGGCCGCGAGGGCGAGCCGACAGCAATACCGGCCTCAGCGGCCGGCGAGTAGATGTCCGGATCAACGCCGAACTGCGGTATCACGGCAATAGGTTTGCGGAAGCCTTTGCGCAGGAGAACCTCCTTCGCCCCCTCGCTGCCGGCAATGCCGATATCGGCTCTCGCCAGAACGTAGCGCTCGAAGAGGCTGAACGGGGGTGGCAGTTGGCGATAGATATTCTGCCACGTGAAGAAGAGGGTCCTGGCTCCCAGCCGGCCCGCCAGCCAGATGGCGTGCAAAGTGGCGAAATTGTACGGTTCCTCGTCGATGTGGAACACGTGCGGCCGAATCTGCTGGAGGCGCCGGCCGAGGTGGGGATAGAAATGGAGATGAAAGCTGCCATTAAGGGCCATGCCTTCGACGACGAGGTCGTAGCCACGGTCATAGCTCTTCTCCAGCTCGATGCTGCGTCCTGCTTCACGCCAGGCAGGAGGCACGATCACCGTCAGCTCGACGTCGGCAAATCGCGCCAGCTCCTCGGCCTTCTTCTGGTAGGCGCCTACGACGAGCGCCTTGGAAAGCATCACGACCCGCAAAACACCGCCACCCTTCTACGACACCACGGAAGCACAGAACGCATCAGAGTGCACAACGCTGCCACCCCCCTACGGCACCACGGAAAGCACGGAATACACGGAAAGCGCAGAACGCATCAAGAAGACGCAACACACCACGCTTTTAGGACACCACCGTCTCGTAGACCTTAAGTGTCTCAATAGCAGTCTTGCGCCAACTGAATTTACGAGCCCTCTCCAGTCCCCTGGCCCGCAGCTCCGAACGCAGGGCATCGTCTCGCAGGGCCGCTCGCAGCACCTCGACTAGAGCCCTTACGTCGCGGGGATCAAAGGTAAGGGCGGCATCGCCCACCACTTCAGGGAGCGAGGATGCGTTGGAGCAAGCTACCACAGTGCCGCACGCCATAGCCTCCAGTGGCGGCAGGCCGAAGCCCTCATACAGTGAGGGGAACACGAATACTCTTGCAGCATTGTATAGATAGAGCCTGTCATCCTCGCTAACCGAGCCCAGGAAGACCACGGCATCTTCGACGCCCGATTGCTTGACGACGGGCCTAAGGTCAGGAAACAGCCTGCTAGCACTGGCCGGCTGGCCGGCTATGGCCAGTTGCAGGCCAGGTGAATCATTGGCCACCCGCGAGAAGGCCCTGATCAAGGTGTCGACGTTCTTCCGATAGTCGAGTCCGCCAAGGTACAAGACGAAGTCATTGCCGAGTCCGTACCTCTGACGGAGACGAGTCATGGCCGCCTGATCGTCGATGGGCCTGAAGCGTTCGTCGGCGGCGAGGTGTATCACAAACACTTTCTCCGGGGCAATACCGAGCAACCTGACGACGTCGGCCTTAGTGCAATCTGAGTCCGCGATCACGGCGTCGGCTCGCCTGGACGCCGCCGCCACGAGGGATGTATAAAGTCGAACGGCCGCCGAACCCCTGTACGGCTCGAGCAGCATCGGTATCAGGTCGTGAAGCGTGAGCACGACCTTCCTCGTCGGAAGGAGCGGCGAGGCGAAGTACGGGTAGTGAATCAGATCGACGGAGTGCACCCCAAACACACGTGGCAGTGACACCTGCTCGAACCATACCTTGTCCAGTTGGCGGCTAAGCCGCCGAAAAGGGCCATCGACAGGCTGCCAAGACCACCTTCGTCCGCCCCCACAGAGGGATGCCGGTGAGGATGGCCCGGCCAGAACATAGTCGTTCGTGGGGTCGATTTCCGCAAGGGCGGCCAGCAGATTCATCGTGTATTGGCCGGTGCCGGTCGTCGGGTGATCCAGGAAGAGCGTATTGAAGCCGATGCGCATTCTTCATCTCTCCCGTGCCGCCCGGCTGTAAACCTCGACGATACGTTCGGCAGCCCTCTGCCAGGTGAACTGCCTGGCTCGCTGCAAGCCCCGCTGCACGAGGTCATCCCTCAGGTGTGAGTCGTTCAGCATCTGGTCCAGGGCCGCCGCGATCGCCCCTACGTCGTCGGGTGATGCCAATAGCCCGGCCTCGCCAACGACTTCGGGAAGCGAGGAACGGTTAGAGGAAACGACCGGCGTCCCGCAGGCCATCGCCTCCAGCACAGGAAAGCCGAAGCCCTCGTACAGGGACGGGAAGGCGAAAACGTCGGCAAGGTTGTAGAGAACCGGCAGGTCCGAATCGGACACGTAGCCGAGGAAGATAACGTCTTTGTCAAGCCCGAGCTCTGCCACCGTGTGAAACACGCCTTCGTACAGCCACCCCTTCCGACCTACGATCAGTAGTTTGTGGGCAAAGCCCCCGCGTGCTTTCAGCAACGCGTAGGCCCTTATCAGGCGACCCAGGTTCTTGCGAGGCTCGATGACTCCTATGCTCAGGATGAAAGGGAAGTCGATCCGGTACTTCCGTCGGACAGCCGCCAGCAATCTCCAATCATCGCGCAAGGGCCTGAACTTCTCATCCACCCCGCCAAAAACCACTTCCACCCTCTCGGGCTCCGCATCCAGCAAACATACAAGGTCGTTCTTGGTGTTAAGCGAATCGGCGGTGATCAGGTCCGCTCTCGCCACGGAACGGGGCACGGCTTTCTCCAGGTAGGATCTCAGCCCGCTGTCCGCGCACTCGGGAAAAAGCAGAAACGATAGATCGTGGACGGTCAAGACCGTGACAGCTCGCCGCACGTGAGGGAGAACGAAGTCAGGCGAGTGGAAGACGTCCACCGGCCCGGTGAGCAGGTCCATCGGTAGTGGAACGGCCAACCGCTGTGACAGTATCGTGAGGATACGGTCGGATACGGGAATCGCGCGCTGGCGAAAATTAGGCTTGCTCAAAGCGGCGATGCGTGGCTTAGTCTGGCGCTGGTATGCGTAGAAAAGGACGTACTCGTTGGAGGTGTCAAAGGCCGCCAGCGCATCGACAAGGCCCCGGACATATCGGCCGATGCCGGCGTGCTGATTCACGGCGGCCGTGTAGTCTATGGCAATCCGCACTTCTGCCTCCTGTTACCAGCCTCACCGCTTCCTGCTGATGACATACACCAGGAAGCCGATGAAGACGAGGCTCCAGTACGAAATGAGGCGATCGAGTACGGCGATGGAGGCGGCCATGACCTCGTCAACTCCCTGCACGATGCCCAAACTGCCAAGGAGAATGAAAAGACCGATCAGGGCGGATTCGACGACGCCAAGACCTGCCGGCGTAAAAGGCAACGTCGTCAAAAGCGACCCTGCGAGGGCAACAAAAAGCACCACGCTCAAACCAACGTTGGGCACGCCCATAGCCGCCAAAACGAACCACAAGCGCCCTGCTTCACTAAGCCACACAGCCCCCGAGAGGACGACGATCAGAGGCATGTTCTGGAAGCTCAGGAAGGTTCCCTCGTGAAAGCGATGGTACATTGGCTTGAAACGCTGAGGCACCAGGAACTTGACCGCGGCGCTAAAGCGTATCATCACGACGAAGGCGAAAAGGATGACAAAGACCAGGACAGCCCCCGCGATGAGCATCGACGCGAAGGCGTCGGGCACCGTGCCGTGGAATACGCGCAGTCCGGCCAGCGCCATCAGCACGAAGAGCATCACCGTGTCCACCATTCGCTCTGCCACTACCGTACCCATAGTCTTCGAAAAGGAGACGCCCGCGCTCTTCTTGAGCAGATAGCCGCGGTAGGCATCGCCAAGCTTTGCCGGCATGATGCAGTTGGCGAACCAGGACAGGAGAACGATCTCGACCAGCCCCCCTAGCGCGGGAAGTCGCACGCCGTGCCTCTGGCGAAAGCCGACGTTTCTTAGGAGCACCTGCCATCGCCAGCCACGCACAAGAAACGAGACGTAGAAGACGAGAAGCGCCAAGAGATAGAAGAGAGGGTTGGCGCCCTTAACCCTCTGGAATGTCTGACCAAAATCGATGTTGATCTTAGTCAGCAGGAAGTAAATAATGGCAAAGGCAACAAGAAACGAGATCAAGGTCTGCGGTTTGAAGAAGCGCCTTTCGAGGGAGATGTCTCCTATAGCCCCTTCTTCACCGTTTTCCGGCTTCGGCTGCTCTTCCAGCGCTGCATCCACGCGCTCTATCAAATCCCTTCCACCCCCATCGAGACTCGGCGACGTCCGAGTCGATCTAACACGAATAAGAGACCCAAGAACAGGCCCATCTGGACACCAATGCTGTGCACGAAGAGATTGTCGAAGATATTGTGCACCAGCAGAACTGCCAGTGCGCCCAGCAAACCGATGGCCAAAGCACGCTCGAGCTTAAGGTCTTCGCGTCCGCCCGGCGCGGCCAGTCGAGTGACGACACGATAGGCGTGTCCCAGAAAACAGACCAGCAAGAGAAGATATGCCAGCAAGCCGACGATGCCCATCTCCGCCAGGACGTTCAGATAGAAGTTGTGAGCGTGGCCCTTTGGCTGGTTCCAGCCGGGCAGGGAGAAGTCGCGGTAGGACTCGACGTAGTTGCCGATTCCCACGCCGAGGAGGGGACTGTCCTCGTACATCCGCCAAGCCGTTTGCCAGCTAGCCATCCTCTCGACGATGGGCCAGTTCTGAGGCGTGGCCTGCACCTCGGTCACATCAAAGACCCCGAAATACGCCATCGTGTCCGAGACGCGATCCACCATCTGCGCGGGCAGCAGGTTGAGCAAGCCGACCAGGAACACCAGCGCGAGAACCACAGCAATGACGACGAGCACAAACAGCGCCCGCCGGCTGCCAAAAGCGCCCACGACGGCGAGCATCGCGCCCAGCCCAAGCCAGGCCCCGCGCGAGAGGCTCATCAGGATAGCCAATAAAGAAACGGCCAGGCAGGCCCAGGCAAACCAGACGAACCAGGGCGAGGCACCTAAGCTGCCCCCTTGCGTCCCAACTCGCGCTCCTCCACCGGGCCACCGCTTGACATCCTGAGACGATGCCAGCACGCTGCTGTAGGCCAACGCGGCGATCGTGGCTAGATACCCCGCGTAGGGATTGGGTTGTCCAAAGGTGCCGTAGGCCCGTAGAAATCTGTCGACGGCAAAGCTGTCAGGCCCGTACTTCGTGAAGAACTGGAAGAAGCCGAGTAAAGCCTCGGAGGAAGCGGCGGCGAACAGCAGGGCGACGAAGATCAGCACCTGGCGACGCGTCTGAACGACATCGGCGATAATCACATAGACGATAAGCACTTCCAACCATTTGAATAGCTCCTTGAGGGCCGGTGGCAAAGAAGCCGCGTAGGTCACCGAGAAGACGATGAGGCCAATGAAGGCCAACAGCGGCACGAAGAGAGGTGGTGTTGTGTGCTTGAACGACCCACTCCGGACTTTGGCAGCTAGCCAGCCAACAAGCGTTGCGGCGACCAGGACCTCGGTCGCCGTGAGCTCCAGCGTGCCGATCGCCAGCTCCCGCCACGAGCCGTATGGCACCGAGAAGACGAGCAGCCACAGACCCAGTTCCGGGCGCACGAGCACCACGACAAGCAAGGCAATGCCAACCAAGGTCACCAGCGCCCAAAACGGCGGTAGAAAGGCGATGGCGAGGGCCAGCACCACCATCGAGAAGACGGTGGCGAGGACAGGCGCCGACCATATGTTTGTCCGAGGTCTCTCAGCCCAACCGGCAACGCTCATATTATTAATGCTATTCTTGCCTTCGCCCAGCGCGAGAGGCGATGTGTGTGCTGAACCAGGCGATGGTGTGACGCAGACCCTCTTCCAGCTCCACTTGGGGCTGCCAGCCCAGCATCCGTCTAGCCCGGGTTATGTCTGGGCACCGGCGCCGGGGATCGTCGTCGCTTATGGGCGCCCGAAAGACGATGGGCGACTTGGCACCCGCGATCCGCTTGACCAAGTTGGCGAGATCGAGGATGGTCCGCTCGTCGGGCATTCCCAGATTGATGACCTCACCCTTGGTTCCCTCGCACTCCATCGCGCGCAGGATTCCCTCCACCAAGTCAGACACGTAGCAGAAGCTCCTGGTTTGGCTGCCCGTGCCATAGACGGTGATCGGCTCATCTGTGAGCGCCTGAACGACGAAGTTCGGCACGACTCGGCCATCCTGCGGGTCGGAACGAGGGCCGTAGGTATTGAAAATGCGCACGATACGACCATCCAGGTCGAACTGGCGCACGTAAGTCATCGTCAAGGATTCGGCAAAGCGCTTGCTTTCGTCGTAGCAGCTACGAATGCCAACTGGATTGACGTGCCCCCAGTATTCCTCGCGCTGTGGATGCTCCTCCGGGTCACCGTACGCCTCCGAGGTGGAAGCTAGCAGGAACTTGGCCCCTTGACATCTGGCCAGCTCAAGCAGGTTGTAGGTGCCCACGCTGTTTGCCAGCGAGGTCTGAACCGGGTAAGAGAGGTAGCCTGGAGGGCTAGCCGGGCTGGCGAGATGAAAAATCATGTCGGCCTCCGCCTCCAAAGGCCGGGTAACGTCGTGGCGCACAAACGCAAAGTTGGCGTGGTTCTTCATCGGGGCCAAGTTATCCTCGTTTCCCGTAATGAGGTTATCAACGCTGAGCACGCTGTGACCCCTCGCCAACAGCATCTCGCAAAGATGCGAGCCGATGAACCCAGCCCCACCCGTTACCACAACTCTCATGCCAATTCCCTTTCGGTTTCGAGGATTCTAATCGCAGCCAGACTGGCCCAAAAGATTATAGCCAAATCGACTAGAAAATACGAGTTGTCTATCGAGCCGTGCACGACGAAATCCACCATTCCTGCCAGCAATCCCAGGATCAGTGCCCTCTCCAGGGGGTCAGGCAGGCGACGATACAGTCTCGTTCCAGCGACGAACAGCCACCCCAGCAGCCACAGCGCAGCCAGCAGGCCGAGAGTACCCGTTCGCAGCCAGAAATCCAAAACAAGGTTATGGGGATGCGAAAGATACGGCTCGCGCCAGGCGGCAGGAAGCATATAGCGAGGATACTGGTTCAGAAAGTTGTCCAGGCCAACCCCCAACAGCGGGTGGTCCCGGAGCATATTCAGGGATGCCTGCCAGATATACAACCGCAAAGCGGTAGTGCCTTCCGAGCCAAAGTGTGAGCTGATCCTCTCGATCTGGAGCCACGGCACGAGCGCCATCCCGCCTGCCGCGAGGCCAGCCAGTCCAGTCAGGGTCCAAAGCAAACGACGGCGACCCACCACGACGGCAACAAATAGCATGGCCAGCAGCACGGCCAGCCATGCACCTAACGAGAACGTCAGCGCCAGCGAGATGACCATCAGAGCAGAACCGGCCCCATAATACACTACTCGCGACCCTTTGACAAATGCCCCCCCGGTAAGGCAAACCGCCAGCGGCAAGACCCTACCAAGGAACAGACCCAGATGGTTAGGCGAGCCGTAAAGGGCTCGCATACGCCTCACACCCTCGGCTGTGATGACCTGATCGGTGAACGCGTACTGGTAGAGCCCAATCAGGGAAACCAGCACCCCCGCTACTATCAATGCGTCCGCCAGCCGGAACACGTCTCGCTTACTCTTGGCGGCCACGAGGATCAGATAGTACAGCGCGACCGGCTCGAGGACCACAGTGCGCAGCTCGCGCAGAGCCTCTCGCGGCCTTTCGGCCACCATAATGGAAAGAGCGCCGGCGACAACGAAGACAAGTATGGCCAAGTCCAGGCGAGCCGGCGCATATCCGAGTGGCAGTAACTGACGCTTGCTTCGATCCAGGAGCAGCCTGAGCCCCCACAAGCCGGCGCAAGTGACGAGCAGAGCCTCGGTAAGGGAGAACTGAAGCGTGCCGAACTGCTTGGGCACGAGATAGAAAGGGGCCGAGAGCATTACGAACGGCAGCCCGAGCTCCATACGACTGTAGGCAGGCACGGCGTAGAGCAAAAGACCTGCCAGTGGCCAGACCGGAGATGGCGCTGCATAAAACAGCATGATGCCGCCTGCCATAAGCGCCATTGCCAGCTCGCGCGATGCCATAAACTTGCGCATACCGCGTAGGTCGAGCGCCAGCGCAACACGATTGAGACGCCCCCTGCCCACACCACCCATCAGCTTCATCTAGCGTTTCGCCGCCGTGCGCCACAGAAACGCGGTGGATAGCAGAACAACCAGCGCAATCGCGCCCGCAGCGGCCCAGTTGAGCCAGGTGACAGAGCCGATGTACTGCACGCTGAAGCCGTCGATAGCCACGAAGCTGTCTCTGGCCTCGGGATTTCCAGCGGGGCTGATGGCGAGGCGCAATTTGTGCTCGCCGAACGGCAGGCCACCGGCCACCGGAACACGCGATTGCCATTCTTCCGTCGAGCTGTACAGGTCGGCGTGGGAGCGCCCGTTGCTGTCCACGGGCAATCGATTGGCTTCCCGACCATCCACAGTCACGTAAATGGTGCCGCCACCGGGCCCTTTGCGAGCCAGCAGAGATATGTCCGTGCCTCGAAAAGAGATGGTCATGTTGCTACCGGGGGCACGGCCGCCGAGGAACACCTGGGCGCTGGCGCGCGCGTCGGTGGTCGTTTCCCAGGCACCCTCCGCCACCAGCGCCGGATTGGATTCCTGGTAGTCGCCCGGCTCGGCGACAGACAGCGCGCGCCCGGCTCTGGCCTTCACGGCGCTATAAAGGGGTCGCGGGGTGAAGCCCACGTCGACCATCCGGAAATAGTAGTCGGCGCGCTCTGGGGGAATATGGCCATCCTGCCTGAAGTACCAAATGTTGAAGACGCCGGCCCACGGCCATTCAGCTCGCGCCTTTTCAATTGCGGCCACCGTGTACTCGGCTTGCTGCTGCTCGGTAACGCGCCCCCAGATCAAGGCGTTGGGCGGCAAGCCGATTGGGGCGGCGTTCCAGCCAAACTCGTTGAACCACACGGGCTTACCGTTGTCTCCATAGCGGGCCATGATGTCCCTAAGAAGCAGCACACGTTGGAAGTTCAAGGTATTCGGACTGGGGGGATCGTCATAGGGCAGGCTGAAGCCGTAGGCGTTTGCGAAGAGGATGTCGAAGTAGTCCTTTGCGCCCGCCCGGTACATGCGATCCAGGTAATCCAGATCGGCCATGGCGCGGGGCGAGGTTTCGAAGGTCTGGGCCAGCGGTGCGCTGAGCACGAAGACGTTCGGGTCGACACGCTTGGCCGCCTCATAGCCAGCCCTGAGCAATCGCACATAGCCCTCTGGGTCTATGGGGCGACTTCCCCATTCCGGCCATATGTTCGGCTCGTTCCAAAGCTGAAAGTAGCCTATCTTGCCCTTGTATCGCCTGACGACCGCCTCGACAAAGTCGGCATAATCTTTGAGTTCGTCGGGTGGCGCCTCCTTGCGGCTGTTGTCTTTGCGAGTCCAGTCGGGGGGGCGGTCCAGGCGGGCAATAACCTTGAGGTTGTACTTTTGAGCCAGTGCCAGGATGCGGTCATACTTCTCCCAGGTGCTCCTGTTTGACTTCTCGTCCCAGAAGCTGCCCTTCTTGAGCTCGAGATCCTCCCAGGGGAAGTGCTGCTTAGCCCAGCCCAGCCCGGCCTCTCGCGCCATAGCGAGGGTCTTGTCAACCTTCCACTGTTCTGGCTCCCACTGCAGGAAGAAGTTCGCGCCATACGGGTTGACGTCGGTGTTGGCCATCGTACGCAAGAGGGCAGGGCTAACAGGGGCTGATGCTTGCGGGAAAACCGAGTTGGGAGAGATGGCCACCACCAGAATGAGCAGCAGCGGTAGCAGTAGGGCAGTATACGTTTTTAGGTGCGATCCCACGAGAAGCTTTGACGCCTTCAAAGGTGTCACCCATCATTTACCGCCTTGCGGAAGCTTGGCGCGAGTATAGCAAAAAGCGGGGTGAAAAGCAATTTTGCAGGCTTGATTATTGGCCGCATTTTTGCTATAGTGGACTGAGGGTTGGCCCACAGCCTGCCCCTCGGATAGCGAAACAAGTTGCCGTCTCAGGCAATGACGAAAAAGAAAAACGACCACTGGCACTGGTCGTTTCCTTCTTTTCTCGCTCTCGCGCGAAGCGCTGGCATCTGTCGCAACTGCCAGCCTGGGGGTATTTCTTTGTCTAAATTCTATAATATCATAACTAATCCGCAATGTCAATGCTTTTGTAGCCACCTGAATCCGTGGATTCGTGCTCAAACCTTCACCCAACGGGTGAACCCTCACGAGGGAATCCACGGATTTGGGAGCCGCGTATCTGTTCAGACTTTCGACCAGAATGACGCCAGAGGGCACGTTGCTCATTGTTATTGCACATCGCACGGCCTGCCCCTGGCCTGGCCGCGGCCTAAATTGGCAAAGTCTGAACAGGTACGTAGCCGCACCCTTCAGGGTGCTCGCGCCCTTGCTGTACGTGGCAGACGGGAAGACGGCCTTGCTACTATCATGTGTCCACGATTGCTTCCATTTCTCGGCACGCGAACGGGCCCGCGCACCCTGAAGGGTGCGGCTACGAGGGTGCGGATTCGGCGACCGAGAGTGCCCCCACTGGTGCACCTCGCTCCACGATCGAGCTGGGAGGCGCTAAGATGAACGCCAAGCAAGTGTGGCAGGCTGCACTGGGAGAGCTGCAACTGGAGATTCCCAAGCCCAGCTATGACGCCTGCATGAAACACGCCCGGCTGGTTTCCACCCACGACAATACCTACGTCATCGCCGTTCCCAGCACATTCGTCAAGGAGTGGGTCGAGGAACGGCTGCTGCGGCAGATCAAGCGCACGTTGAGCAGCATCGTGGGGCAAGAGGCGGAGGTAGACGTGGTGGTTTCTGAGGTAACCCAAAGGCGCAAAGGCCTCGAGGTTGCCGCGTCTGCCCTCGGCATCGAAGAGCAGCAGGGCAATGGAGCCGGCGAGCCAGCGCCTGCATTAAATCTCGAGCTGCTGGAGGTCGCGGAGACATATCCGAACAACGGCTGGAAGCCAAACCCCAAGTATACATTTGCCGCCTTCATCGTCGGGAGCAGCAACCGTCTGGTCCATGCTGCCGCCTGCGCCGTAGCGGAGAAACCGGCGGCGGCCTACAATCCGCTTTTCATTTACGGCGGCGTTGGACTCGGCAAGACCCACCTGTTGCACGCCATCGCCCACGATGCTATCAAGCGCAAGTACAGGGCCCTCTACGTCCCGTCGGAAACGTTTACCAACGATCTCGTCAACGCAATAAGAGAGCGGCGCACAGAGGAGTTTCGCAATCGCTATCGCAGCATCGACGTGCTGCTGATCGACGATATACAGTTTATCGCCGGCAAGGAAAGCACCCAGGAAGAGTTCTTCCACACGTTCAACACCCTGCACGGCGCGAACAAACAGATCGTCGTCTCCAGCGATCGGCATCCCAAGTCGATCGTCACGCTGGAAGAGCGGCTGCGTTCTCGGTTCCTGTGGGGACTCATCGCCGACATTCAGCCTCCGGATTTCGAGACGAGGATGGCTATCCTGCGCGCCAAGGCGGACAGCATGGGCATCGGCACGCCGCCCGACGTGTTGGAGTATGTTGCCCGCAAGGTTCAGAGCAACATTCGGGAGCTCGAGGGCTGCCTCAACCGCATCGTCGCCTATGCCGGCCTTCGCAACAGGCAGCTTTGCCTCGCCGTTGCGACGGAGGCGCTCAGCGACATACTCGAGAACCAGGCTCGACGCTATATCACCCCGGCCAAGGTGGTGGAGGCCGTGGCCAGATATTACCAGGTGGACCCTCGCGCCATGCGGGGAAAGCACCGGGCCCGGCAGATCGTCATCCCTCGGCAGGTGGCGATGTACCTTATGCGCGAGGAGACGGACAGCTCGCTGCTGGAGATCGGACGAGAGCTGGGAGGGCGCGACCACACGACGATCATCCACGGACACGAGAAGATCCAGAGCGAAATCGACGTCAACGGCGAGCTGCGTGGCCAGGTGCTGGCCATCAAGGAGGCCCTCTACAACAACGTCAAGCGCGCGTAGCTCGCTCGCGGATATCATCATGTCAAGCACTTGCGATTCGCCGCAACTGGCGCGCCTCGATTATCAGCCTGAGCGATAGCCAAGGGTCTCGGCGCACGTGCGCCGAGATTCTTCACTGCGCTCCGCTTCGTTCAGAATGACACGATCGCTACCTTGCGTAGCGTCTTTGGGCCTGGACAACGGTACTAAGAGGCCCTGGCCGCAACTGCAACTTCCTTGCAATTGATAGCTATTTGCGCTAAGCTAAAGTGAGCAGGAGGGATGGCGAGAGCACACCAGATGTCACAGCGCGTCGAGAAGGTACTTCGCGAGCTCGGCTACCGGTTGACTCCGCAGCGGCTAATGATAATTGCGGCTATCCAGACTATTGAGGGTCACGTCAGCGCGGAGGACATCGGTGCGCAGGTGCGAAAGCAGTATCCCAACCTCAACCCATCCACTGTATACCGCACGTTGGAGCTTCTGAAAGAGTTGGGATTGGTCACCGAAACCGATCTCGGAGAGGGCCGGGCACTGTACCACTGGGCCGAAAAAGGGCGCCGGCACCTCCATCTGGTCTGCGAGAAATGCGGGGCCACGTCGGATGTGGAGATGTCGGCGCTCGAGCCGCTGGCCGACACGCTAAGGCAGCGCTACGGGTTCCGCGCGAACTTCTCGCACTTTGCGATTTCTGGCCGGTGCCACGCCTGCCAGGGCTAAGGCGCCCGATCTTCACGGAGGGGTGAACAATGACAGAGGCCGGACTGTTTACCGCGTTGGTGCTGGGCTTCACGCTGGGGATGCAACACGCTCTCGATGCCGATCACATCGTGGCCGTTTCGACTATCGTGAGCAAGAGCGGCAACTGGCTAAAATCCGCGACTGTGGGGGCTGTGTGGGGAGTGGGACACACGAGCACGCTCTTCGTCGTCGGCGGGATCGTGCTGGCGCTGAGGCTGACGATACCCGAGACACTGGCCCTGACAATGGAGTTCGCCGTGGGCGTCGTCCTGGTGGTGTTGGGAGCATCGCTCGTGCGCGAGTTCGTCGCCCGGAGAATTCACTTGCACTTTCACAAGCACGAAGATCAATCTCACCTGCACGCCCATCGCCATACGGTGGGCGAGGGACACAAACACGAGCACAGCCACGTTTATAAGTCCTTGCTCATTGGAATGATTCACGGGCTGGCCGGCAGCGCGGCGCTGATGCTCCTGGTCCTCACCACCATCGGCTCGATCTGGGAAGGCTTGTTTTTCATCCTGGTCTTCGGCACCGGCTCCATTCTGGGGATGCTGGTCTTCAGCGGTGTCATCGGACTGCCCTTCGTCTTCACGGCGCGCTACGCCAACCAGTTGAACCAGGGCCTCAGACTTGCCGCCGGCATGCTGAGCATGGGGCTGGGTCTCGTGGTGCTATGGGAGATTGGCATAGTGGAGGGGCTGTTCTTAAGGCTGTAGCAATATTACTTGGCAAGCAGCTTGGCCAGTTGGTAAAGGCCGGTGTCGACACCACAGCGGCGACCAATCGCTTTCATGATATCTACGCTGGCGATCTTGCCGCCCGCATAGGCCACCATTGTACCAGATGCCCCCTTGCGAAGCTCCTCGACGGCTGCGGCGCCCAGTCTGGTTGCCAGAATCCGATCGAATGCCGACGGCGACCCGCCCCGCTGGATGTGACCCAGAATCGTCAGCCGAGCCTCGAACGTTCCGCCCTCGAGCTCGCCGAGGTAGTCGCGCAGATGATGCGCCTTCAGAGCAGCGCCCTCCGCGGCGATGACGATGAAATGAAGCTTGCCCCGGGCATAAGCCCGCGTCAGCTCGTCGACCACCGTCTCCACCGGCGTCTCCACTTCGGGAATCAAGACCATCTCGGCGCCTGAGGCCATACCAGCCATCAACGCCAGATAGCCGCAGTTCCGGCCCATCACCTCGATGATGAAAGCGCGATGATGTGACGTAGCCGTATCTTTGATTCTGTCGACGGCCTGAATGACTGTGTTTAGCGCCGTGTCGACCCCAATGGCGATCTGCGTGCCGGGGATATCGTTATCGATGGTGGCGGGAACCCCTACCACTGGGAAGCCAATCTCGTACAGCGCGTGGGCACCGCGCAACGACCCGTCTCCGCCGATCACCACCAGGCCCTCCACGCCCCACGCACTGAGGTTCGCGAGCGCCTGGCGGCGTCCGGCTTCCCTTTCGAAGTCCTCCGACCGGGCGGTTCCGAGCACCGTACCACCGTGCTGAATGATGCCCCCCACAACGCGCTCATCCAACGCCCGCATCTCACCGCCGACCAGGCCGGCGAAGCCCATCGCAACGCCTACCACTTCCATACCCTTCGACCTGGACACCCGCACCACTGCGCGTATCGCCGCGTTCATGCCCGGCGCATCGCCACCGCTGGTCAAGACACCTATCTTGCGCATCGCAAAATTCGCCCTCCCTGATCCAACCTCCACTTCGTGGTGGTTGCACGTTTCGTGCCTCGTGCCACACCCCCGGCAGGCCCCATTCGCAGCCCCACTAGCCCCCAATTTGCCCCGCCATGCACCGCTATCAACCACAGAGGACGTCTTAGCGGCATGCATCCATCTTGGTGATAGCTTCCGTCGCCATGGCACATCTCGATGCTGGTACATGGCGTTTCATGGCAGGCCATGCCGATATCACAGGGGCCTACCATGACGGAAAATAGCGGCATATATCGGCCATGTGAATTGGATCGACATAATGTTGTGGATAACCAGCCGGAATAATGTGGATAACTTGGTGAAACTGTGGATAACTTTGTGGATGCAAGCCGTCATCTCGGAAGCGATACCCGAAAAGGTACGCGGTAGGAGTGGTGCCTGCCATCAGGCCAGCGGGCTCACGAGACTGTTCCATCCCCAGTGACCAATCAAAAATAGACCGATATTTCAGTCTAATTATCGCTTATCCACACCGTACACTCCCCTACTGACTACGCCTACTATTTCAATACATATGCATGGTACAATAACGACGACGGCAATCGGTTGGCCTGCTGCACAGGCTGGCCAGAGTTTCAGAAAATGAGCCCAGGTGCTAAGAGATGTTTGTCGACACAGCGAAAATGTTTGTCAAGGCCGGCGATGGGGGAAACGGCGTGGTCAGCTTCCGGCGCGAGAAGTACGTTCCATTTGGTGGCCCCGATGGTGGTGATGGCGGGCGGGGTGGTGACGTTTGGCTGGAGGCGGACCCCAGCGCCAACACACTGGTGGAGTTCAAATACAGGCGGCACGTCAAGGCGGAGCGCGGTAAGCACGGCTCAGGAGGCAATAGGCATGGTGCCAATGGGGAGGACGTAATACTGAAGGTGCCTGTTGGGACACTTGTGAAGGCCGACGAGGAGGTGCTGGCGGACCTGACTGTACCGGGCCAGCGTATAGTCGTGGCCGCCGGTGGCCGGGGTGGTCGTGGTAACGCACGGTTTGCGACAGCGACCCAGCAGGCGCCAAGATTCGCCGAGAAGGGTGAGCCTGGCCAGGAGCGATGGCTAACCTTAGAATTGAAGCTCATCGCCGACGTGGGCCTTATCGGGTATCCGAACGTCGGGAAGTCGACCATTCTGGCGGCCGTGACGCGGGCCAGCCCAAAGATTGCGGACTATCCTTTCACTACGCTGAGCCCCAACCTGGGAGTCGCGGCGGTTGGCGACCTGGTCTTTGCCCTGGCGGACATACCCGGCTTGATAGAGGGAGCACACCGCGGCCTAGGGCTTGGTCGTGAGTTCCTCAGACATATCGAACGGACGAAGGTTATCGTACACGTGCTCGATGGAACGCATCCCGATCCTGGCGACGACTACCAGCGAGTCAACGAGGAGCTCAGGCTATTCAATGCAGAGCTCGCCGTGAGGCCACAGTTGATAGCCGTCAACAAGATTGATCTTCCCGCGGCACGCGAGCGCTGGGCTGCCACTCTTGCCGCGTTGAAGCCGCTCGAAAGTCCGATCTTCCCCGTCTCGGGTTTGACGGGGGAGGGTCTGGAGAGCTTGATGAATGCGGTGGCCGAGACGTTGCAGCGCGTATTCAAGGAGGAAGCGGCGCGTGTGGTTGAGGCAGCCCCTGCGCTGGTGCTACGGCCCAAGCGCCCTTTAGAAACTTTCACGGTGGAGCGTGAGGGTGACGTCTTCATCGTCAAAGGAGGTCGTGTGGAGAGGATGCTGTCGATGGCCGATCTGGAGAGTCGCGAAGGATTGGTCAGGCTGCACCGTGCGCTGGAAAGAATGGGCGTGACAGCGGCGCTGGAAGAGGCCGGCGTCAAGGCGGGGGACGAAGTACGTATCGGCAAGATCGTGATGGAGTGGGTGTAGTGCCCGATAGGGTGGGCGTGCTTGGCGGGAGCTTCGATCCCGTACATTACGGCCATCTGGTGGCCGGCGAGGAGGCGAGGTTTGCCCTGGAGCTGGCGGAGGTGATTTTCGTCCCCGCGGGAAGGCCTCCCCACAAGCTGCGCAGGATCATCACGCCAGCGGAGCACCGCTGGGAGATGCTGAGCCTCGCCATCGCCTCCAATCAGTTTTTCAGGGCGTCTCGAGTGGACATCGATCGCGCCGGTCCCCACTACACCGTGGACACGATCGCCCTGCTCCAGCGCGAGCTCGGGTCCAAGGTGGAAATAGACTTTATCGTGGGCCTGGACTCTCTCCTGGAGATGGCCTCGTGGCGGGAACCAGAACGACTGCTGCAAATGTGCCACTTAGTGGCGGTAACGCGGCCCGGCTGGACCGACCTGGACCTCTCGAAAGTCGACCCGCGCCTGAGAGAGGCGTCAGAGCGCATCCGAATTATTCCGATCCCCCTTTTGGACATCTCCGCCTCTGGCCTTCGTGAACGCGTGGCCGCGGGCAGGCCCATCAAATATCAGTTGCCCGAAGCGGTGGAGGACTATATCTACCGGCACGGTCTATACCGGGCACGCTGAGTCCGCTCAGGCCATGGAGCGACCGCCTGTAACGGACACGGTCGCACCGGCCACAAAGCTCGAAAGGTCCGAGGCCAGAAACAGCACGGCGCCCGCCACGTCCTCGGGCTCGCACAGGCGGCCCAACGGTGTGCTGCGGAGGAACCCCAACCGCGCCTCCTCGGGGGAGTTGGCCGTCCTATCCGTCAACACGAACGAGGGCTGCACGATGTTGACCGCAATGCCAGAAGGGGCCAGCTCGAGCGCCAGGCTCCTCGAGAAGCCGACGATCGCTGCCTTGGCCGTGATGTAGGCGTGTGATCCGAGGGTCGGGGACACAAAGGTCGTGGAACTGATGTTGATGATCTTGCCCGCTCCTCTTTGCAGCATCGACGGCAGCACGGCCTGGCAGCAATGGAAGGCCGCTTTGAGCGACCCATCGATCTGCCACTGGTAGTCCTCCCAGGTCATGGTGCCAAACTTCTTGCGGATGTTGTTGTAGGCGACGCTGTTGACGAGGATGTCGATTTGCCCGAAGGACTCCAAACACGCGGCAACCATCCTGTCTACCTCTTCCCTTTGGGTAACGTCCGCCTGCACCGCGATGGCTCGGCCATTCATCGCGCGGATTTCGTCGACGACCCGCTCGGCCGCGGACCGGTTCCGCACGTAGTTGACGACGACGGCGGCGCCCTCCTTGCCGAGCGCCTTCGCCGAGGCGGCGCCAATGCCCCGCGATGAGCCCGTGATGATCGCTACTTTGCCTTTCAGTAACACGTCAGTCCATCCTCCTCATTTAACGGTTTCCAGCCACTCACAGCTTGGACGCGCCAACCCCTCGGGCACAATCACCAAGGAGGTAATCGTGGCAACCGGTCGTGAACAGCGTGGCAAGGTCCAATATAGTACCGGGCACGCTTGGTGTCAACAATCGATGTGACAAAAGTCATTGCCCGTGCCGATCCGGGGCGGATAGACTCTCAGCATCGAAAAAAGAGGAGGTATGACCGATGGATACATTGGCGGCGCTTGCGAGTCGTCGCAGTATCAAACGCTTTGCCGAACAACCCGTGCCGCGCGAGAGCCTGGAGAAGCTGCTCCAGGCAGCCTACGACGCTCCTTCCGGAGCCAACAAGCATCCCCGGCAGTTCATCGTCGTCACAGGACGGGAGGCGTTAGATCGCCTGGCGGGGACTCACCCCCACTGCGGCTGGCTCAAGTCGGCGCAGGCAGCCATCGCCATCCTGGGCGAGGCCGATCGGAGCCGCTACTGGCTGGAGGACTGCTGCGTCGCCGCGCAGAACGTGTGGATAGCGGCCACAGCTCTTGGGATAGGATTGGCCTGGGGTGCGATGTACCAGTCCGACGACGCCGAGGAGACCGCGCGACGCGAGGCAGTGGTGCGTGAGGTGCTGGGCATTCCGACGACGCTCCGCGTGCCGATCGTCCTGGGCCTGGGCCTTCCGGCGGCCCCCGTCCCCGAGCGCAAGCGCCCCGCGTTGGAGACGATGGTGTATTGGGAGCGGTATGGGCGGATTTGATTTCTCGCGCCTGCGTGCTATACTCTGTTTATCGGAGAGCATAGAGGCTGAATCGTAGTCTGGCGAGGTCAGGCAAGTGCTCATAGTTCAGTCCCGAAACGGTGTGCCGGTTCGCCTCACCAAAGAGCGCTGGGGACACATAACCCGACGACACCCGGAGATGAGTTTGATGCAGCAACAGGTCCTTCAGACCGTTGAGGAGCCAGATCAGATCCAGGAGGGAGACTTCGGAGTGTTAATAGCTGTGCGCCTATACCCAACTACACCGTTGACGCGCAAGCACGTTGTGGTTGCACATCGGGAGATCAGCGGAATCGACGGGTTTGTCCTCACAGCGTATCTGGCGACTAGGGTATCTGACAGGAGAGGGATAATATGGCAGCGATAAGTATCCTTGAGAAGATCGAAGGGCTGAACTGGGAGTATGACGAAGAGGCGGATGTTCTCTACTTGTCCGTTGGTCCGCCCAGGGAAGCGGTTGGCATAGATATCGGCGAGGGCCTCGTGGTGCGATACGATGAATCCGCCAAGGAGATCGTGGGACTGACGGTGATCGGCCTGCGGGAACGCACGCTCAAGGAATTGGCGCAGGTGGCCCGATGAATGGGAACGAGCATAGCTTCATTGCGCTAGGGGCAAAACACCCTGGAATCGTGGGGGGATGTACCTCGAGCGGGCGGCGATAGGGCTGGCGCCCTCATCCTTCGTAGGCGCACATCCCGACGCGCGGGGAGTTGACGACCGGAAGGAGCATTTCCTCGCCACAGGCGTGTTGCCCGGCGCACTCATCGCACAGCCATCCTTCACCTTCGTAGATGCACTGGGCACACACCTGTGTTGCCGGTTTCCCGCAGGATTGGCATATGATCTCGGGAGGGTCGTTTCTGGCGAGCACTTGAATGGACTTACGATCGCTAAGGCCCACTCGCTCCGCGGCAACACTCAAAGCAAGCTCGGTGGTCGTGCCGAAGTCGTACTCATAGAACGCCTTGCTGCCGGGGCGGAGCACCCTCCCGATCTCGAAGTTCATGCTCCGACCCTCCATCTCTCTCGCGGCGCTGGAGAAGTACGTTTGTCCGTCGATCTCGAAAGCGCTCATGTGCCCGCAGCACTCCAACCAGGTATCCCGGAGGAAGCTGTCCAACACGACAAGCTTGGCGGCGGCGGGCACGGCGAGGTGCATCCAGTAGATCGAAGAATGGCGATCTCCGGCCACGATAAGAAAAACCCTTCTCTCTCGCGCCCTCGGCCCCGTGGGCACCACCCCTGAAGCGGCCTGCCTTTGCCAGCAGGACTGCAGGTGGCGTGTCATCCCTGCCTTGGCCAGCGTGCGCCCGCAGAGATTGCACTTACCGGTGGTAGTGGTTCTTCCTTTTGCTTGCTCCTCCATAGCGAATGGCTTCCATCATCCTTTCCTCTCAGGCGACAGCGCGTTCTCCGTGCTCTTTGGGCGGGAGAACACGATACCCCATTGCTTCGAGGGTCTTGGTGTGCCTGGCGATGATGTCGTTCAGTCTGGCCCATTGAGCTTTCTGGGCTTCCGTCAGCTCGTGGCTGGCGAAGTATTCGCCGAGCCGCATCATGATGGCATTGTTGACAGGCCAGTCCTCTGTGTGCGCGATGCGTTCCTCGTCGTCCAAAGAGTCCCACTGCGGCTCGAGCTCAAGCGCGAATTCCCAGCGATCTATGAGCGCCTTCACAAAGTGATCGAACTCCGCGCTTTTGTAACGAGTCCTTTTCAAAGCCAACGCACGTCCTTCGGGAGGGTGATTTCCTCAATTCCCCGCACTTGATAGCCCGTAACTATTGTACCATAGTCTGCGGAATACACAATCCATAAAAAGGCACTTTGGTTCCTTCCAAGCAGTGCCACAGGGATTTTGTTGGGTGCGAGCAGGCCCATAAACAGCCTCTTGTCTCGCCGAACGTAGACAGCCTTGCGCAGGGCGGGATCATTTGTCACGGCGCGCAGATGATCGACATACTCTTTCGGAGTCACATCCTCGGCCCAGTCGTGTTCCACAAGCGCTCGCTTCGCCAGGTGCGCTATGATCGAGGGCTCTCTATCACCCAATGTCCTGCCCTGGAAAAGCCTGCCACGGACAGCGTGATCTACCGCTACGAGCCTTGACGAGAACGGCGCCTGCGCCACGTGGTCCAGTATTCTCCTGATCTCTTGCTCGGTCGGTACTCGCTTCGGATTGAGAAACTCCCGAATCAGCCTGTTGGGTTCGTCCTGTGCTCTCTTCGTGTGCACCACCCCGTCACCAGCTTCTCGGGCCAACGACCATCTCACGGGTCAGAAGGTGCATCAAAATCTCTGACCACCTCCCTGACGATTTCCCGCTTGGCCTGTTCCCAGTCTCCGAAGTCCGTCTCCTGCCGGAGGAGCCTGTCGAGGGCGGCGCGCTTTTGCTCGCTCATCGGCTCGACATACTCGCGGGAGATGGCCCGACGTATTAGGGCGCTTACCGATTGCTTACGTGTCCTGGCAAGCTCCTTGAGTCGCGTGTACTGCTCAGGATCGAGCAGCAACTGTACCCGTTTCGTAAGTGCCACGACATCTCACCTCCTACCGGCTCACCCCCAGTTCCACTTTCTCGCCGTCCACCTCGACGGTCTCCTTGTAGGCGCCGTCGGGGGGAGCGCCTTCTGTCAGGGTTCTGGATAGCGTCTCCTGCTGGATGTAGCCGGCGAACTTCTCGATCACGTTCTCGATCGAGGGGGTGCCCTGGTAATATGTGGTGATGTACTCCTCAATGCGGAAGTCCGCGTTCTTGCGCATGGTCTGGATGCGGTGTACCAACTCCCTGGCCAGGCCCTCCTCGATCAGCTCCGGCGTGATCTCTGTGACCACAGCCACCAGGTAGTCGCCCTCGCGCGCCACCGCGAACCCCTCGCGCTCGACGGCCGTCACGTCGATCTCCTCCGGAAGCAGGCTACGGTCACCGACCTGAACCGGCTGGCCCGCCAGCGCCTGCCGGGCGACGGCGGCGGCAGGCATGCCTTGTAGCTCCCGCACCACCTCCGGCACGTCCCGCCCGTACTTGGGGCCCAGCAGGCTCAGCTTGCCCTTGATGGTGTAGCTCATCACCTGGCCGTCGTCATCGACGAAGGACATCTGTTTGACGTTCAGCTCGTCCAGGATCTGTGGCTCCAGGCGGACCAGGGCCTCGCGCACGGCGTCGTTCCGGGCCCGGACGAGCACTTTCGCCAGCGGCTGGCGAACCTTGATGGCCGCCTTGCTGCGGGCGGCGCGACCCAGGCTGACGATCTTCATCACCAGCGCGGTGTCCTCTATCAGCTTCTTGTCGACGATCTGCCTGTTGGCGACCGGGAAGAGGGCCAAGTGCACGCTTTCCGGTGCGCTGTCATCGACCGAGCGCACCAGGTTTTGATACATCTCCTCGCTCACGAAGGGGGTGAAAGGAGCCAGGAGCTTGGCCACCGTGACCAGGCATTCGTAGAGGGTCTGGTAAGCCGATAGCTTGTCGACGTCGTGGCTGCTCTTCCAGAACCGCCGGCGGCTGCGGCGCACGTACCAGTTGGAGAGTTCGTCCACGAACTGCTCGATGGCCCTCGCCGGCCCCGTGACGTCGTACTTGTCCAGTCCTTCGTCTACCGTGGCCACCAGGGTGTGCAGTTCGGAGAGGATCCAGTGGTCCAGCGCGTCGAGATGGTCCGGATCGACCCGGCGTGACCAGCCCTCGCCGTCGCCGGGCCGGGGCGCAAACCTGTCGATGTTGGCGTAGGTGATGAAGAAAGAGTAGGTGTTCCATAGCGTGAGCAGGAACTTGCGCAGGCTCTCGGCCACGAGATCGGACGAGAAGCGCCGGGCGTTGCCGGGGGGCGTGGCCGTGTACAGGTACCAGCGCAGCGCGTCGGCCCCCTGCGTGTTGAGCACGCTCCACGGGTCCACCACGTTGCCTCTGGACTTGCTCATCTTTTCGCCCTTGGCGTCCAGGATGTGCCCCAGGCAGATCACGTTCTTGTAGCTGGGCTGGGCGAAGAGGAGCGTCGCCACAGCGTGCAGGCTGTAGAACCAACCGCGCGTCTGGTCCACGGCCTCGCAGATGAAGTCCGCCGGGAACCTTTCGACGAACAGAGCCTCGTTCTCGAACGGGAAGTGCCACTGCGCCACGGGCATTGAGCCCGAATCGAACCAGGCGTCGATAACCTCGGGCACCCGCCGCATCGTGCCCGCGCACTGCGAGCACGGGAAAGTGACGGCGTCCACGTAGGGGCGGTGCAGGTCCAGCGTCTCGTGCAACCGCTCGTCGCCGGTCCTCCGCTCTAGCTCCGTCACGCTCCCCAGGCATTCCTGTGCGCCGCAGGCGTCGCAGCGCCACACGTTCAGCGGCGTCCCCCAGTAGCGCTCGCGCGAGATCGCCCAGTCGACGTTGGTGCGGAGCCAATCGCCGAAGCGCCCATACTTGATGTGGCCCGGATACCAGTTGATCTCGTCGTTGCCGGCCAGCAGCCGGTCGCGTAGTGCCGTCGTCTTGATGTACCAGGAGGATTTGGCATAATACAGCAGCGGGGTGTCGCAGCGCCAGCAGAAAGGATACGTGTGCTGGATCGTTTCGGCGCGGTACATCAACCCCCGTGCCTTGAGATCGCGAACGATCAGCGGGTCGGCATCCTTGACGAACAAGCTCGCGAAGGGCACGGGCGCGTCGACGACCCGCCCTTGCAGGTCCACCGTCTGCACGACCGGCAGACCCTCCTTTCGCCCCACCTCCAGGTCCACCTCGCCAAAGGCCGGCGCAATGTGCACGATGCCGGTGCCATCCTCCATCGACACGAAGTCTCCGGCGACGATCCAGTGCGCGGGCGCCGGCAAGGGCACCAGCGTGTACAGCGGCTTGTAGCGCAGGCCTACCAGGTCCCCACCCCTCATCGCCGCTAGCACCTTGTAATCGGTGACCATCGCCGCATCCAAAAGCGCCCGGGCGATGATCAGGCGCTCGATACCGCCGCCATCTTTCGTCAGCGTCTCCACCAGTACGTACTCGGCATCGGGGTTCACGGCCAGCGCCGTGTTGCCCGGCAGCGTCCAGGGCGTCGTGGTCCAGGCCAGGAAGTAGGTGAGGGCAACTGGCTGCGTCTGGCCGGGAACTTTTCCGGGCTCGGCCGCCTCGAACTTCACGTAGATTGATGGGTCTTTCGCCTCGTCGTACCCGAGGGCCACCTCGTGCGAGCTGAGGGAGGTGCCGCAGCGCGGACAGTGCGGCGTGACACGATAGTCCTGATACATCAGGCCCTTGTCCCACACCTGCTTCAGGATCCACCAGCAGGACTCGACGTAGCTGTTGTGGTAGGTGACGTAGGGGTTTTCCATATCGATCCAGAAGCCGATGCGGTCGGTCATCGCTTCCCAGTCCTTGACATAGCGAAAGACGCTCTCGCGGCACTTCTCGTTGAACTGGGCGATGCCGTAGGCCTCGATCTCGGGCTTGCTGCGAATGCTCAGCGCCCTTTCGATTTCCAGCTCCACGGGCAGACCGTGCGTGTCCCAGCCACCCTTGCGCGGCACGTAGCAGCCCTTCATCGTGCGATAGCGCGGGACGAGGTCCTTGAACACGCGAGCGAGCACGTGATGGATGCCCGGACTGCCGTTGGCCGTGGGCGGCCCCTCGTAGAACACGAAGACCGGGCCTGCCGCTCGCTCCTCGACGCTCTTCTTGAAGATATCGCGCTCCTTCCAGAAGCGGAGCACCCCCTCTTCCATCTTGGGGAAGCTGACCCTGCTGCTCACTGCCCGGAACATAGCCACCTCCTGACAAACAAAATCTCGTCCTTGCCCAAGGACGAGATCCTTCTCCCGCGGTACCACCCTGGTTAGCCTGGCGCTAACGGTCTGGCTCACTCACTAAAGGTACAGTTCATACCCTCGTCGCCGATAACGGCCGACGAAACCGTCCAAGTCTACTCCGGTGTGTGCCTTGATAAATCAAGGCTCCACACCATTTCGGTTGGCAGCTCAGGAGCGATTTTCGGTCGGCTCGTCGCGTCTGGTCGCACCGTGCCCAGACTCTCTGCGGCCAACTCCCCGCCTACTCTTTCCGTCGTCGCCTTTGCCACAATATTCTTACACAATAAGACCCCGCAATGCCGTGTGCTGCTCAGCTTTGAACCTGCCCGATCAGGTGGGAACCTGCCGTTGGCTAAGCGCCTCGGCTAGTGCTTTCGCCAGCCAAGTCACCGCCTCCGGACCCCGGCTCCCGACGTCTTTAGGATGTCTAAAACGTCGCCACCCGCATCACGCACACCGCAGGGTCTAAGCTCATCTTAGCACTAGTCCTACCAGGTGTCAAGACGGCGAAATAACATTCAGGCGAACGAGCTTTGATGCTCTTGACAGGCCTGATAATCCATGTTACTATCAACTTTGCCTCAGAGACGATAATGCGTAAGGCACTGACGCCTCTTGCGCCCTCGTTGTAGAGTTCTTGTCAGTCACCGGTGGGTGACTCGTGTCCAGGTCTCGCTTCACGATTGTCGTACCCTTGCTGTTGAGTTACGGTGAGCATCCCGGCGGCATTCTTGGTCAGTTTCTCTACTCAGGCTTTCGACTTGGCGATGGAAAAGCCGTCTATGGCGACGCGGCTGTACTTCGCTCATCTGATGCGACAGCAATGCGGGCGGACCTGGAGAATCTGGCTCCAAACGGTCTCCTGGGATGCGTAGCCCTACAGGAGGTTAGCGCTGTGTTGCAGAAGAAACCCATCGGTTACTGGAACCCTCGCACGGAGCTGATGCCTCGGGAGAAGCTCGAGGATCTTCAGGTCCGTAGGCTCCGCGTGATGGTGGCCTGGGCGCAGGAGCGAAGCCCGCTCTGGCAAAGAAAGCTCAATGCGGCGGGGGTCAAGCCCGACGACATTCGCACGCTGGAGGATATTCAGGCGATCCCTTTCTTGACAAAGAGCGAGATCCTGGATTCGCAGCAGGAACATCCCCCTTTTGGCGACATCTTCACGGGAGAATGTGCCGATCTGGGCGTAGCTTACCACCAGACCAGCGGCACCTCCGGGCGGGCTCCGTTGCGCGTTTTCGAGACGGCGCGCGGCTGGAACTGGGGCGCCGACACCTGGGCCACCGGCCTATACGCCTTCGGCGTCCGTCGTCAGGATGTGGTCTACTTCGCCTTTGGGTACGGGCCGTTCCAGGGGTTCTGGGGCGCTCACTACGCGTTTCAAAAGATCGGGGCCACGACCATTCCCGGCGGCGCGCAGACGAGCGAGAACCGCATTCGGCAGATCATCGAGCTGGGGGCGACGGTCGTGGCAGCCACGCCCAGCTATGCCATCCGACTGGCGCAGATCGCCGAGGGGATGGGCATCAACCTGGCCACTGATTCAAAAGTGGAGATGCTGCTGCTGGCCGGCGAGCCCGGCGCCAACGTTCCCGCCACCAAAGCTATGATCGAAAGAGCCTGGGGAGCACACGGTGGCGATTTCGCCGGCATGACGGAGAGCTCGGGCTTGACGACGTTCGAGTGTAGCGAGAAGCCAGGCGGCATGCACATCAACGACGCCAATTTCATCGAGGAGGTCGTCGATCCGATTGCCAACAAATGGCTGGAGTACGGCCAGCGTGGAGAGCGCATCTCCACTTCCTTCGGCAAAGGCGTGATCCCCCTCCTGCGCTACCGGACCGGCGATCTCGTCGAGAAGACACCCGGCAGTCGCTGTGCCTGCGGGCGAACCTGGGATATCTACAATGGCGGTATTATCGGCCGCGTGGACGATATGAAGCTGATCCGGGGCACGAATGTCTTCCCCTCCGCCATCGAGGGCGTCGTTAGAAAGCACGACGAAATCCACGAGTTCCAGATCGTGCTGCACAAAGTGACCTACATTGACGAGATCACCGTGCGCCTTGATCCAAAGCCGGATGTTTCTGGCGCCGAATGGCCGCGCTTGATGCAGGAATTGACAAAAGAGCTGGCCGAGGCACACGAGGGTCTACGCTTCAACGTCGAGATGGCCACGCCAGGTGAGCTGCCGACATTCGAACACAAAGCCAAGAGACTGGTGGACAGAAGATGAGTAGGAAAACGCGGAGGTGAGAAATGAGAAGGTGTCTGATTTGGGTCCGAGTCGCATCTTTGATCGTGCCTCTCGTCGTCGCGTGTGCGCCGGCATCTCCGGCCCCTGAGAAGCCGGCCGCCGCCAAACCGGCCGAAACGAAACAGGAGGTCGCCAAGCCGGCTGAGTCGAAGCCACCGGCGGCGAAGCCAGCAGAGTCCAAGCCTGAGAAATCGGAGGCAGCCAAGCCGGCCGAGAAACCGGCGACCAAGCCCGCACTGGCAGTAGTGAAGGTGGGCGCCCTGCCGCTGCACGCCGTGGCAGGCGTGTTTATCGGACAAGAGAAAGGCTACTTCGCCGAGCAGGGCATCCAGATGGAGTTCCAAGACATGGCGACCACCACGGATCAGTACGCTCCCCTTGCCACCGGCGAGATCGCCGTGGCTTCCATCGCCATCGGCGCAGGTCTGGTCAACGCCGTGGCGCGGGGCATCCCTCTGAAGATCGCCATCGGTGGGCACACGGTGTTTGCTGGCAAGCCGACGGCGACGAGCGTCGTCATTCGTAAGGCGCTCCTGGACAGCGGCCAGATCAAAAGCCCCGCCGATTTCAAAGGCAGGACCATCGCCCTCGAGTCAAGAGGCATCGGCCCGGAGATCTGGTTCGTGCGTCTGCTGCAGCAGGGCGGGCTCAAGTACCCCGACGACGTGAACGTCACGACTATACCTATGCCTGATATGATCGCAGCATACGCCAACGGTGCCATCGACCTCTCCAGCCTCTCGGAGCCCTTTGTTGCCAGAGGAATCGACCAGGGCGCGCTCGCCAGATACAAGGAGCCCTTTGAATTGTATCCCACCCACCAGATAACCGGCATCGTCTTCTCGGCCAACTTCGCCAATAATCAAACCGACCTTGCCAAGAGGTTCACCGTGGGTTACTTGAAGGGCGTGCGCGACTACCTCGACGCCTTTTCCAAAGGCAAGGATAAAGAGGCCATCATCCAGGCGCTGATGCGCTACACTACGGTGAAGGAGCGTGCGCTCTACGATAAGATCGTGCCGGTCACGCTGGCCCCTAACGGCGAGATACGTCCGGAGGACATCGACTTCCAGCAGACGTGGTTCCTTCAGAGCGGTGTCATCAAAGAGACGATCCCGGCAAGCCGACTGATAGATACCCAGTTTGTGAAGTACGCGGTGGAGAAGCTGGGGGAGTACAAGTAGAGTATTGATGCATACGAGGGTCCGACCCTCACCCTAACCCTTTCCCTTTCAGGGAGAGGGGATAGTGCCCGTTACCTGGTTCGTCATCTGGTGATGCCGTAAGTTGATGCTTATGAGACGACCCACCGGGTCGTCTCTACAAGGTCGACATAGCGCAGTAGTTGTGACGGTCGATTTGGTGCAAACTCAAGAGGGAGGAAAGTTATGAGGTGTGTACGCTCGAACCCGAAGTGCATGCTTGCCGGCCTTCTACTAGCTGCGTCCCTGGCGACGCTTGCTTGCGCGCAGCCGGCACCACCCACGCCGACGCCGGCCGCCAAAGCTCCGGCCGCCGCGCCACCAACGCCGGCCCCGAAACCGGCAGCCACAGCGGCGCCGCAGCCGACGAGGCCTGCCCCGTCCACTCCGTCCGCCGCCAAGCCGGCCGAGGTAACCCTGGTCAGGAGCTCCCATCTGGGCGTGGCCAGCGACGCCTACACGTACATCGCACTAGAAAAAGGCTACTTTCGGGACGAGGGGCTCAACGTCGAGCTAACAGCCCTCGATACGGCCGCCAAGATGATCGCCCCGATGGCTGCTAACCAACTCGACGTCGGCGGGGGAAGCCTCTCGGCCGGACTGCTGAATGCCATCGTCCGCGACGTTCCCATCAAGATCGTGGCAGACCGGTCGAGACTGAGCCCGGATCCAAACCGCCAGGCCTTCGGGCTCGCCGCCCGGAAAGACCTGATCGCCAGCGGCGCCCTCAAAGACTACTCCGATATGAGGGGAAAGAACGTTGCCTTCAACTTCAAGGGGACGGGCAACGAATTGGACGTCGAGAAGGCGTTGAAGAAGGGCAACCTCTCGTGGGCCGACGTCAATGCGGTAGAGATGGCTTTTGCCGACATGATCGCAGCGTTTGGCAACAAGGCCATCGACGTCTCCTTGATTTTCGAGCCGTTTGTGACCATCGGGCGGGACAGAGGCGTCGCCGACTTGTGGAAACCGGCGATCGACTTTGCCCCCGACCGCCAGATGGCCATTCTGATGTACTCGCCCGGCTTCATCAAGGAGAAGCCCGAAGCGGCGAAGCGTTTTATGGTTGCCTATGTGAAAGGGATCAGGGATTACTACAACGCTTTCTTTAAGAACCAGAACAAGACCGAGGTCATTGGCATTCTCACCAAATACTCCAACACGAAAGACCCGGCGATGTTCGAGAAGATGGCTCCCCACGGCATAGACCCCAACGGCTCCCTGAACGTAAAAGGCATATTGGAGGACCGCGACTGGTTCGAAGCAAAGGGCTACACGAAAGACAAACTGGATGAGAAAGCCCTGATCGACCAGCAGTATTTGGAGTATGCACTGCAGCGACTGGGCAAATACCAGTAAGTTAGAAGGGGGGGAACACTGCGTGAAGAAGCTTCTGCTTATCGCGACTCTACTGGCAGCTCTAGTAGGGTGCGCCGCGGGCGCACCGAGCCCCGTTCCACCAACTCCTGCGGAAAAGGCCAAGCCAGCGGTGGAAACGGCCCCCAAGGCGAAAGAGGCGGAGGCCAAGCCAGCCGCGCCGGCTGCCAAGGAGGACGAGGCTAAGCCGGCGGCTCCCAAGCCAAAGGAGGCCGAGGCCAAGCCGGCCACTCCCAAGGCTAAGGAAGCGGAGGCGAAGACACCGGCCAAGCTCGACAAGATCAGGGTGGTTTATAGCATCATCGCGGCCAACAGCGCACCACTTTGGCTCGCCTACGAGCAGGGCCTGTTCAAGAAGAACGGGCTAGACGTCGAGCTTCAGTTTGTGGTCAGTACCTCCAATGCCGCGAAGGCACTGGCGGGCGGCGAGTTCCAATTCGCCACTATGGGTGGCGAGATACCCGTGAGGCTGACCGCGGGCGGGACACCGACCGCTCTTCTGGCGGTAA
The DNA here is from genome assembly GCA_016210495.1 of Chloroflexota bacterium. Next base: position 35,829 of record JACQUC010000093.1, on the reverse strand, counting down.
TGGGGAATTACTTCGTCTTTTCTTTGTTCAGCCAACCGAGTTTGACGAAGCCGGAGGATCTCAGGGGTAAGAAGGTCGGCGTCACGGCATTCGGGTCTGGGACCGATGCGGCCACGCGCTCTGGCTTGCGCAAGCTCGGGCTGGAACCAGACAGGGACTACACGATACTTCAAAGTGGGGGCATGGCGGAGCAGTTGGCGGCGATGAAAGCTGGTGGCCTGGATGCTGGTACCTACGGCTATCCCTTTGTGCTCTCGGCCGCCAAGGCCGGGTTCAAGGAGCTAGTCGACTTCACCGCGCTGCAAATACCGTTCCCGCAAAGCGGCCTGGGAGTCTTGAAGGACTATGTGGCCAAGAACGAGGACGTGGTTCGGAGGTTCGTGAAAGGCTACGTCGAGGGGATAGCCGTCGCCAAGCGCGACAAGGCGCTAACCAAGAAAATCCTCCGGGATTACGCCAAGCTGGACGACGAAGAGGTTCTCGAGGTCAGCTATGATGTCTGGATCACGAAGATCATCGAGCGTGCTCCTTATCCGCTTCCGGCGGCGGTACAGCAGGCGATTGACACTGTGTCCCAGGAGGATGCGAACGCCAAATCCCTTAAGCCAGAGCAGCTTATCGAAAGCCGCTTCATCAAGGAACTGGAGGACAGCGGGTTCATCAAGAGCCTGTACTGAGTAGATCGACGTCGAAATTGTCGTGCGTGGCTGTGGTTGGCGGATTCTGTAGAGACGACCCGCCGGGTCGTCTCTACCAAGCGGACGTGCATCAAAAAAGTTGCCGAACTACGAAGGCACCAGACCTGAAAGCATAGTTGTTATTGGGAGGTTTCGGTGGGTAAAGATCTCAGGCAGTTCTTGAACGCGGCGAGGGAAGCTGGACCCGAGTTCTATGTTGAGGTTAAGAAGCCCCTTAGGACAGAACTCGAGCCGTGCGTGATTCAACAGAAGCTGGCTCGCGAGGGTCGCTTTCCAGTCATCTACTGCCCGGAAATGGTGGGTAGCGAGCTTCCGCTCGTCACGGACCTGTACGGCAGCCGGGAAATGATCGGCCTGTCCTTCGGGCTCGACCCCAAGAAGGTGACGAAGGCCGACATCTTCCAGGAGTTTAGAAGAAGAATGGGCGCCACCAGGCCGGTACAGGTAGTCCCGGCTTCCGAGTCAGCTATCAAGCAGGTTATCCTCAAGGGTGACGACGTCGATTTGGCGCGCTTGCCCATCGTGCGCCACGCCGTGCTCAACTCGGGTAAGTACATTCCCATCGGTTGTATGGTCTGCAAAGACCCGGACACGGGGATTCCCAACGTCGGGATCTATCGCCACGAGGTGAAGGGCAAGAACAAGCTGGGCTGTATGATCAATCCGGTGCATCACGCGGCGTACATCGCGAGGCGGTGCGCCGCCCTCGGCAAGCCAATGGAAGTGGCGATCTTCATCGGGCACCACCCCGCCGCCGTTCTCGGCGCCAACTACATGGGTCCCCAGGATGTGGATGAGTTCGAGATAATGGGCGGCTTTCTGCAGGAGTCGATCCAGGTGACGCAGGCAGAAACGGTCGACCTTCAGGTTCCGGCGCTGGCGGAGATCGTCATCGAGGGGACAATCGATCCTCGCACGATGACCACGGACGGTCCCTTCTCGGAGTACGCCGGCTACTACGGCATCGCGCAGAAGCCGTGCTACCTCATCGACGTGACTGCCATCACGATGCGCAACGATGCCGTCTATCACGATCTCGACCCCTCACATCGTGAACACAATCTGTGCGGTGTCATGTGCTATGAATCCCAGATCTACGATGCGGTCAAAGCCGCTGTACCGACGGTCAAGGGGGTCTATGCTCCTCCCTCCGGAGCAAACGCCTTCACTTACTACATATCTATTGCCAAGCGGGTGCAGGGAGAAGGCAAGCGTGCTGGCTTAGCCGCCATCGGCATTTCCAGCGCCCCTACGCTGGTTGTGGTGGTCGACGAAGACATCGACGTCTATAGTGAAGAAGAAGTGATGTGGGCTGTTTCGACAAGAATGGTGGCGGACGAAGGCATCATCATCATCCCTGCGGTGGCAGGCCCCCATCTCCATCCAACCTCCTACGACGAGACGCGGCACGGGCGCGGCCATATGGCCTCGATAACGATCATAGATACCACCATGCCCGTCGACCTGCCGTTCGAGACCCGCATCGTCCCTCCCCAGGACCTGTGGGAGTCAATGACACTCGAGGACTACCTCAAGTAATGCCTGCAATACAACATCGCTTTGAGGAGACTAGCAAATGTACAAAGTCGGCAGTGACATCGGTGGCACTTTCACCGACACCATCTTCCTCGACGACGAGACCGGCGATCTGGTGGCGGGCAAGGTGCTCACCACCCCGGAGGACCCCTCAGTAGGCGCGGTCAGAGGGGTATCCGAGCTACTCGGGCGCCTCGGAGCGCGGGGCGACCATGTCCGCAACATCATCCACGGCACCACGCTGGTTACTAACGCCATTATCGAGAGGAAGGGCGCCAAGACCGCCCTCATCACCACCAGGGGTTTCCGCGACGTCCTCGAAGCCCGCAACGAGGGTCGATACGAGCTCTACGACGTGTTCTTCGAGCTGCCCAAGCCGCTGGTCCCGCGCTATCTGCGCCGTGAGGTCACCGAGCGGCTGGCGCACGACGGCTCAGTGATGGTTTCTCTCGACGAGCACGAGGCCGAAGAGGTTGTCCGCGATCTCGTGAGAGAAGGTGTCGAGGCCATTGGCGTCTGTTTCCTGCATTCCTTCCGCAACCCAGCGCACGAGCGAACGATGGGAGCAATCGTGCAACGGGTGGAACCGAGGATGTTCGTGTCCCTGTCCGTGGAAGTCAACCCCGAGATCCGGGAGTACCCACGGTCGTCTACGACCGTGGCCAACGCCTATTCTCAGCCGCTGATGGAGAAGTACATGGGGCGGATGGAAGATGGTCTGAGGGCGAAGGATTTCGGCGGACCATTGCACGTTATGCTGTCGAGCGGTGGAATCACCACCAGCGAGGCCGCAAAGAAGTTTCCCGTGCGGGTGCTGGAATCGGGACCCGCTGCTGGCGCCATCGCCGCGTCTTTTTACGGTGAGCTGCTCGGGGCGAACCGCGTAATCTCGTTTGATATGGGCGGCACCACCGCGAAGATCTGCTTCATCGACGACGCGCAGCCCACTACGGCGACGGACTACGAGGTGGCTAGGGTGCACCGCTTCCACAAAGGCAGCGGCCTGCCCATAAAGCTGCCGGTGATAGATATGATTGAGATCGGCGCCGGGGGCGGCAGTATTGCGTGGACCGACAGGCTGGGGCTATTGAAGGTGGGGCCGCAGAGCGCCGGAGCCGATCCAGGTCCGGTGTGCTATGGCAGAGGCGGGAGCGAGCCCACGGTTACCGATGCGGATCTGATGCTGGGCTATCTGGACGCCGGGTACTTTCTGGGGGGAACGATGGCGCTGGACGTAGAAGGGGCGCGCGAGGCCATTGGGCAAAAGGTGGCCACGCCGCTGTCGACAGATCTGGCGCGAGCCGCCTTGGGGATCGTCGAAGTGGTCAACGAGAACATGGTGAACGCTGCCCGCGTGTACGCCGCCGAGCAGGGGAAAGACACCAAGAAATATACGTTGGTGGCTTTTGGCGGAGCCGGGCCGGTGCACGCCCACAGTGTAGCCAAGAGACTGGGAATCGAACGGCTGGTAGTACCATTCCGAGCAGGGGTGATGTCGGCCATGGGCTTTCTGGCGTCTCCTTTCTCGTTTGATCTGGTGCGGACCTATATGGCCCCCCTGGATGGCTTGGACTGGGAGAAGCTAAGCCAAGTTCTGGGCGAGATGGAGGCCGAGGGAGTAGACCTGTTGAAGGGGGCAGGCATCAAGGAGAACGACATAGAGCTTAAGCGGACGTGCGAGATGCGCTACACGGGGCAGGGGCACGAGATCGAGGTACCTGTCCCGCCGGGCAGGCTGGGACCGAGCGACTGCGCTACCATTCAGGCGAACTACGACAGAGAATACGAGAGGCTGTACCACCGCATCAACGTCGGGTACAAGGTCGAATGTCTCAATTGGCGAGTCGTCGCGCGAGGGCCGAAACCTGTGTTGAATCTCAAAGTCTTCCCAAGCCACGGTAAGAGCGTCGATCAGGCGTTGAAGGGGTCGCGGCAGGTGTATTTCCCAGACTTCGGGGCGTATCGCTCCTGCCCGGTGTACGATCACTACTCGCTGTTCGACGGAGCAACGCTTGAAGGACCCGCCATAGTCGAGGAACGCGAATCCACGACGGTAGTGGGGCCCGGAAGCCGTGTGACCACCGATCGGTACCTGAACCTGATTGTGGAGTGGAGGTGAGGGGATGGACTCGGAGTTTGATCCTATCCGATTGGAGATAATGTGGGGGCGGTTGATCTCCATCGCCCAGGAGCAAGCGAAGACGCTGATCCGAGCGTCGTTCACGACGGTCGTGGGCGAGATGGAGGACCTGGCCTGCGGCATTTACGACCTAGACGGCAATCTGATTGCTCAGGCCCCCACAGGTACGCAAGGCATTTTGACAGGCATGTCCGTGGGGATGAAGCATATGTTGCGCAAGTACCCCCTGGAGACGCTGGCTCCTGGCGACGTGCTCCTGTGCAACGATCCCTGGATGATCACGGGGCACAAGTACGACGTCGCCGTGGCCACACCGATATTCTCAGGGGGCCGACCGGTGACGATTGTCGCCACGGTCTTGCACGGTTCCGATATCGGCGGGATCAGCACGGCCGCCGACTCGCGCAGCGTCTACGAGGAGGGCCTGGAGATACCGATCCTGAAGCTGTTCAAGAAGGGCGAGCGCAACGACGACCTTTTCGAGGTCATCGCCGCCAACGTACGGATTCCCGAAGAGGTGGCGGGCGACCTTATGGCAGAGGTTGCGGCGAACGCCGTGAGTGGGCAGAAGATCATAGAGTTTATGGACGAGTACGGGCTTACATCGTTGCAGCCACTGACACACGCCATCATCGATACGACCGAGCAGGCCGCAAGAAAGGCCGTCGGCGAGCTCCCGGACGGCACGTATTACCACGAGCACTGGGCCGACGGGATCGACGAGCCTTTGAGGGTGGCGGCCAAGGTGACCATCCAGGGTGAGGACATGACGGTGGACTTCGCCGGCTCCTCGCCCCAGACCACCCGCGGCGGCATCAACAGTGTCTGGAACTTCACCTTCGCCTTCACCGCCCACACGATCAAGTCCTTTCTCGTCCCCTATCTGCCTAACAACGACGGCCTGTTTCGCTCCTTCAAGATGCTTGCCCCTGAAGGCTCGGTGATCAACGCCAAGTTCCCGGCGCCGGTCATGGCGAGATACGTGATGTCGGGGCCCATCTCCTCGGCTGTCTTCGGCGCGCTGGCCCAGGTCGATCCGACCCGAGCGCTGGCGGAGAGCGGCCGCACAACGATGCTGCCCATTACCGGCGTCGACGAGAAAGGCGAGCACTTTGTGCGATGGATGGCTCCGGCCGGGGGAGTGGGCGCCAGACCCATCAGCGACGGGTATGCCGTCACCTGCTACCCCGGCAACGTCAAGACCGTGCCCACCGAGCTGCTAGAGAACGGGTCCGCCATTATGGTGGTTAAGAAGGAGATCATCACGGACTCGGGCGGGCCCGGAAAATACCGCGGCGGCTGCGACCAGTTCACAACGCTGAGGCTGCGCGACGGCGCGCAGGGTTTCGTGCATTGTTTCTTCGAGGGCACGAAGTTCGCGCCCCGGGGATACCACGGGGGTGTGCCTGGGCGATGTGGCGAGGCCAGACTCAACGGTGTCCTCGTCGCCCCCAAATCCAAGCACCCGCTGGGCCCAGGTGACGAGTTTACCTTTTGCTGCGGCGGTGGAGGTGGGTACTACGATCCCGCGCAGAGAGACCCGCGCACAGTGCTGGACGACGTGATCAACAAGTACGTCTCGCGGGAGAGCGCTCTCCAGCACTACAAAGTCGCGATTGATCTCGACACCAGGAGCATCAACTGGGAGGAAACCGCCAGGCTACGCGCAACTAGGTAGCTTCTGGAGCCAGATGCAAAGCTTCATCAAATATCGAGGAGCTCGTTGCCATGAAACGCTTGGCAGTTGATATCGGTGGTACCTTTACCGATATTGTGCTTGTAGACGAAGAAACAGGGCGCGTAGACGCGTTCAAGGTGCCCACAACCCCCCACGACCTGGCAGAGGGTGCCTTGCTGGGTATGAAGCAGATCTTCTCGCGCTCCTCCTCCCGCCCCCAAGATGTCGGGTACGTGTGCCACGGCACGACGGTGGCCGTGAATGCGTTGCTCGAGCACAGTGGTCCGCGTATGGCACTGATTAGCACCAGGGGTTTTCGCGACACGCTCGAGATCGGCAGGGGAGCTCGTCCCCCAGAATACGTGTACGACATACGCAAGCCTAAGCCCGAGCCGCTGGTGCCCCGGCATCTTCGTCTGGAAGTGACGGAGAGGGTGAACTGGGCTGGCGAGGTGGAGACAGAACTGGATGACGGGGAAGTGCTCAGCCTGGCACGACAGCTCAAAGATAAAAAGATTGAATCGGTGGCCGTCTGCCTTCTGTTCTCTTTCCTATACCCTGAGCATGAGGAGCGCGTAGGGAGAATTATCAAGGAGATCTTGCCGGCGACGGAGGTGACTCTTTCGTCTGCGATTCATCCGGAGTTTCGTGAGTTTGAGCGAACCTCTGTTACGGTGTTGAACGCGTTCGTGGCGCCCATCCTGGGGAGGTACCTGTCTCGACTCGAAGGAGAAATGCAGTCGCTAGGCCTGAAATCGGACCTCTATGTGATGCAGTCGAACGGGGGGTTGACCACGTCAAAGGTAGCCAGGAATCGTCCGGTGGCCACCCTGTACTCCGGCTCGGTAGCGGGCGTCATCGCGGCTACTTACGTGGCAAAGCTAGCCGGATTTCAGGATATCGTCTCGATGGACATGGGTGGCACGAGCTTCGACGTGGCGCTGGTGAAGGACGGCAGGCCGCTCACCACGACCGAGAAAGAAATCGCCCTTCACCCGTTGAAGATTCCGATCGTCGACGTGCTGAGCATCGGCGCTGGCGGCGGAAGCGTGGCATGGGTAGACGCTGGCGGTGCGTTGAGGGTTGGCCCCCGGAGCGCCGGTGCCAAACCTGGTCCCGCCTGCTATGGATTGGGAGGAGCAGAGCCGACGACGACGGACGCGGACCTGGTGCTGGGCCTGCTCAACCCTGACAACTTCCTTGGTGGCAGGGTGAAGCTGGTGGCGGAGGCTGCAAAGGAAGCTTTGACGCAGAAGGTAGCGCGACCGCTCGGAATGACGTTCCAGGAAGCGGCGCGGGGTGTCTACGATATCGTCAATGCCAACATGGCCCAGGCTATCAGAGCGGTTTCGGTCAAGAGGGGCTTCGACCCGCGAGACTTTGTGCTGGTTGCTTCCGGCGGGGCAGGGCCGGTGCACGCGGTGGACCTGGCCAAGGAGATCGGCATACCATACACGATAGTGCCCAGGGAGCCTGGCACGGCCTCGGCGTTCGGGCTGAGCATCTCGGACATCGTGCACGACTATGTCCAGAGCTATGTCGTAGAGCTTCGCCAGGCCGACCTGGCACGTATGGCGGCAATAATCGAGTCGCTCAAAGAGAAAGCCAGGCAGGACTTCCGAGTCGAAGGCGTGCCCTACGAGCGCCAGTTGCTGGCCCCGGCAGCCGACGTGCGCTACGTGGGCCAGGAGTCGGTGCTCAACGTGCCGCTGGACGATGGGCAGGTGACGGAGGCCACAGTCGAGCAGACCGTAGAAAGATTTCACCATCTACACGAGGCGGTTTACGGATTCAAGGCGGAGAGGGAGTCTGCGGAGGTCGTGAACCTACGTTTGACGGCGGTGGGCAATTTGGGACCGCTGGCCGCGGAGACCGACGCGAAAGAGGCGCGGCCTGGAAAGCCCACGCCGCACGGGCAACGGGTGGTGCTTTTTGGACGCGACCTGGAAGCGACACAGACCCCCGTCTACAGCCGCGCAACGCTCACTCCGGGCACCATCGTTGAGGGCCCGGCGATTGTCGAGGAAGCCCACGCGACGGTAGTAATACCGCCGGGATTCGTGTCGACCGTCGACAGGCACGGCAACCTCGTCATCGGGGAGGACGTATGGCGAGACAGGCAGTAGATCCGGTCACCCTCGAGGTAGTGAGGAACGCACTCCTCACAATCGCCAAAGAAATGGAATACGTGGTCGGCAGAACCTCGCGCTCCATGTTCTGGGTGGAGACCGGCGACTACTCGACAGCCATCCTCACCGCAGACGGTCAGATGGTAGCGCAAGGTCCCGCCGGCATACCCGTCCATATGGGCACCATGCCGCTGTCAATCCAGCACTCGCTGGCCAAGATCGGGCCGCGCACCCTGGAGCCAGGGGACGTCCTCTGGAACAACGATCCGTACTCGGGCAGCAACCACCTGCCGGACGTGCTGCTGGCGCAACCGATCTTCGCCGAAGGAGAGCTCGTCGCCATCGCCGCCGTGCGCGGACACTGGATCGACATCGGCGGCGCCACCCCCTGGAGCTACTCCACCGCCAACCGCGACATTCAGGCCGAAGGCATCCGGGTCCCTCCCACCAAGATCTGCCGCGCCGGGGTGCTCAATCAGGAACTGCTGGACGTCATCCTGGCCAACGTGCGGATGCCTCAGGAGCGTTACGGGGACTTTCGGGCGCAGTTGGCTGGTTGCGCGATGGGAGAGCAAAGAGTTTTGGCCCTGTGTCACAGATACGGCACCGAAACGATACGAGCCTGCCTGGACGAGATCCTCAATCACGCCGAACGGCTCATGCGCGCGGAGATAGCCAGGATGCCCGATGGCGAGTACACCGCCTATGATTACCTTGATGGGGACGAGATCGACCAGCGACCGCTGCGCATAGAGGCAAAGGTGTCCGTTCGTGGGGATGCCCTAGAGGTCGACTTCACGGGTACTGATGGACCCGCCACGGGAGGAGTGAACGCGCCTTACGCCGTGACCTGCACGGCCGTGTACTACACGATGAAGGCCCTGACGGATCCCGAGATTCCCAGCAACAGCGGGGCCTACAGGCCGATCAAGGTGTATGCGCCTCCTGGCAGCCTGGTGAATCCCAACTGGCCGGCGCCGGTGGTGGCGGGCAATCACGAGACGTCCTCGCGGATCATCGACGTGCTGTTGCAGGCGCTTGCACCCGCCATCCCGGATCGGGTGGTGGCCGGGCTGGCCGGCAGCGTGCACGGAATGCACGTTGCCGGCGTGGACGAGCGACGCGGACGCGCGGGGAAGGAGTTTATGCTGGGCGCCAGCACGCAGGGGGGCAGGGGTGCCTGCCTGGGCTCCGATGGGATCAACGGGATTCGGACTGGTGTAGTCAACATCCGGAACGTGCCGGTGGAGGTTATGGAGATGCGGACCTCAGTCAAGCTGCTAAAGGAGGAGATCGTCACGGATTCCGGGGGCGTGGGCAAGTGGCGAGGTGGCTGCGCCTTGCGCCGGCTTTACCGCATGACGGAAGGAAGAGGCCTGCTTACCGTGATCTCCGACCGAACGGCGTCGGCCCCCTTTGGCTTGTTTGGCGGAGGAGAAGGAGGGAAAGCCCGGTTGACAATGAAGTCGGGTACGGAGGAGAGGGTTCTCTTTTCGAAATACCACGGACAGATGGAGCCCGGCGATGAGTTCTTCTTTCAGGCAGCCGGTGGGGGCGGGTATGGAGATCCGTTTGAAAGGGACGTGGAGATGGTGCGAAAAGACGTTCTTAACGGTTACGTCAGCATTGACGTCGCTAGAAGAGGCTACGGGGTTGTGATAGACGCGCCGAGCGGCGAGGTAAATGTGGCTGCGACAGAGGATGCACGCAGTGGGCATCCGACCAGAAAGGTTTAGGGAGGACAGGGCTGATGATTCGCAGGCCGAGGGTGATCGACTGGCACACCCATTTCTTACCCCATAAGTTCATCGAGGCCTACCGCACCACGCCGCGAGCTAGAAGCACTAGCTGGCTTTGGGAGTCGCCCTCGTTCAGCGACCCCGAGCTGCACATCAAGATGATGGACGATGCGGGAGTCGACATGGAGTTGCTCGGCGCTTCGACGGCCGTCATCGACGGAATCAAGACAGCAGGCATCGATCTCGAGGAAGGGATTAGATTTACCAACAACGAATTTGCCAAAGTTGCCCGGGAGTACCCGGGGCGATTCATCGGCTCGGTGGCAATCGATCCGTTCAACATGAAGTTCTCGCTCGCGGAGATCGAAAGGTGCGTGACCCAACTGGACTTCAGAGCCATCTCGATGCTCGTGTGTTACGATAGCCTGTACGTCGACGACGAGCAGTTCTGGCCCATATTTAGGATGGCCGAAGAACTGGAGATCCCCATTTTTGCCCACCCGGCCAGCACCACCCCGTATTGGAGAGAAGTACAGCGGGCCGACAAAGACTACCTACGGTCCGAGATCGCGATGTTGCTGTCTTCGACCATTTGCATCGGCCGCTTCGTGATCTTTGGCATCTACGACAGGTTTCCAAAACTTAACATCGTGTTCGGGCAGCTTGGGGGCTTCATCCCGTTGATGTTCGGGCGCTTCGATCTGGTCTACAACTACCACACGCAGTGGCCGCCTGGGGTTGTGAGGGACGAAGCGGTTTTCCCTCCCCGGCTGGCGCGCGACTACAAGGGGAGGATCATGGGTGAGACGCACTCGACAGACTACCAGGCGATCGAATGCGCCGTCGAAACACTTGGCGCCGATTGCGTGTTGCTCGGCAGCGACTACCCGATTGCCCCGGATAGCTTCGGTATTCGCTGGACGCTCGGCCAAATCGATAAGATGCGCATTTCGGAGGTCAACAGGCGCAAGATACTTTGCGGGAACGCGGCCAGGCTGCTGAAGCTGGATTAACCCTCTCTCTGGAAGCCGTGGAAGGAAGGGGACGGTTCACGTGACCTCGCTACCTATCTGGTGTTGTCTCAGCTCAATGTCCTTGGGCAACCACGCAGGGTTGCCCCTACAATAAGGCTTGAGATGGTGTGTGAGAGTACCCAGTTGAACGAAGGAGGAGACGACTGTTGCTTGCCAGGCCCAAGGTAATCGATTTCCACGCTCATTACTTACCACTGAAACTCATCGACGCCTACCGAAAGGTGCCTTTTGGCCGGGGAACCGCGTGGTTGTGGGAGTCTCCTGCCTTTAGTGATCCTGCATTGCACGTGAAAATGATGGACGAGGTTGGGGTAGACGTCGAGCTGCTGGGGCCCTCCGCTGCTTTCCTGGGTGCCATTGACGCAGCGGGGATGGAGAGCCGAGAAGCAGTTCGGCTAACAAACGACGAATTCGCCAGGGTTGTCCGCGACTATCCGGGACGTTTCGTCGGGGGAGTAGCCATCGACCCGTTCGACGTGCAATTTGCGCTGGCCGAAATCGAGAGGTGCGTAACAAAACTCAACTTTCGGGCTATTTCTATGGTGACGAGCTACAATGGCTTGTATATCGACGATGAACAGTTCTGGCCGATATTCAAGCTTGCGGAAGAACTCGACGTGCCTATCTTCGCTCACCCCGGCAGGACCACCCTCGGCTGGAAAGAGATGCAAAGATCAGAAAAGAGCTACTTGCGCGCCGAGATTTCGATGCTTCTGGATTCCACCATTTGCGTGGGCCGTTTTGTGCTGTTCGGAATCTACGACAGATTTCCCACACTCAAGGTGGTTTTCGGGCAACTGGGAGGCTTCGTTCCATTCATGTTCGGGCGTTTTGACCTTGTGCACAACTACCATCGACTCTGGCCACCCGAAGTTGTCGCCGACGAGGCGGTTCTCCCCGCAAGGCTTTTGCGAGATTACAGAGGGCGGATTATGGGCGATACACACTCCGTGGAACACATCGCGCTCGAGTGCGCCGCGCAAACCCTTGGCGCCGATTGCATCGTCGTGGGCAGCGATTTCCCCATCGGCCCCATCAGCTTCAGCATCCGCTGGAATCTCGAAGAGATCGGCAAGATGCGGGTTTCGGAAGGAGATCGGAACAAGATACTCGGGGAAAACGCCGCCAGGCTTTTGAAGTTAGACGCTTGAGGTAAGAAAGGAGGTTGGGATGGTAGTTGGCACCCAGCGGTTCGTCGACACAGACGTGCTGATCGTCGGCGGAGGCATCGCCGGTCTTCTTGCCGCGATCACGGCGCGCCAATCGTCGGCAGACGTCGTCGTCGCGAGCAAGGGACCGGCGGGGCGTAGCGGATGCAGCGTCGTGGCCGCCGGCACCTTCCTCGGGTATGAGCCCGGCGACGACCTGAGTGCCTGCGTAAGGGAGGCCTGCGAAACCGCGGACTTACTGGACGACCCGGCAGTGGTGGAGATCGTCATCACGGAGAGCTACCATCGTCGGCTCCAGTTCGAGGAATGGGGTGTGGGGTGGGAAAAGGAGAACGGCAAGTTCGTGCGCAAGCCCGGCCTGGGACACAAGTCTTTGCGCAACGTCTATTTTCACGGCGCCGGCCAGTTGATGTCCGTCATCCGCGGCGAAGCGGTGCGGCGTGGCGCGAAAGTTCTGGACCGGGTAATGATCACCGATCTTCTGACCTCGGACGGCAACGCTCCGACTCCGGGGAAGGTCATAGGTGCGGTCGGCTTTGGCGTTCGCGACGCCGCGTTCTATGTCATTCGAGCGAAAGCGGTCGTAATGGCCGCCGGAGACTGGGGAATGGGCCAGGTCCTCACGGGCGATGTCACAGGCGATGGCCAGGCGGCCGCTTGGCGGGTGGGGGCTCAAATGCGCAATATGGAGCAGATGGGCTACACGGTCGGACCCAAAGCCTTCATATCGATGCCCGGCCTACACCCTATCACCGGACACGGTGGGCGGTTTGTAAACACACTGGGCGAGCGGTTTATGGAGAGATACCATCCCGAACTGAAGGAAAGGGCGCCGCGACCGGTGATTGCCCAGGGTGTGACACGGGAGATCCAACTGGGCCGTGGTCCTGTGTACCTGGATTGCCGCCACTTGAACAGCGAGGATCTTGCCAGGCTCGCACTAGTGATTCCTCACACGATCCGTGCCTTGCAGAGGATAGGCATCGATCTGTCGAGAGATCTCGTGGAATACGTTCCGGCGTTGAATGGGAACGAGCCGACCGGAGGCGTCAGGACCAACAGGAACGGCGAAACGACGGTCGAGGGTCTCTTCTGCGCCGGTAGCGCCTCCGACCGTATGTACGCTGGCCTGGGAGGCCTGGCAGGAGCCTCGGTTCTAGGCTGGAGAGCTGGGGAGGTTGCGGCAAGGTACGCTATGAGTTCAGCACGAACAAGCCCGATGGATGAGCAAATAGACCGACTGAGAGGTGAAGCCTACGCCCCTTTGCGACTTGAAAAGGGTAGCAGCCCTCGCGAGCTGTTCTTGGAGACCTTGCGGCTTGTGAACGAGAACATCGGGCCGTTGAAGCACGAAGCAAGACTGAAGCAGGCCGTCGAAGGACTTGAGAGGGCGAGGAGGGAGAACTTGCCTCGGGTAATGGCGAAAGACGGGCACACGCTGATGCGGGCGAACGAGCTGCGCAACATCCTGGAAATAGCCGAGCTAATCGCACGCACATCCCTGATGCGGACGGAGAGCAGATACTTCAATTATCGGGAAGATTACCCGGAGCGAGACGATGTCGACTGGTTGAAGTGGGTGATTGTGAAGCTGGAAGACAACGGGAGGACTAAGGTCTGGACTGAAGACATACCAACTCATAAATGAGGAGGGAGAGTTGCCATGTCGGACAAGATGACCAAACCTGCGGGTGCAACAAGAAGTGTTTCGCGCCGAGATTTTCTCAAGGCATCGTTGGGGGCCGGAATTGGACTGGGAAGCACCTATTTGCTCGCCTGCGCCGCACCTGCGCAACCCACGCCGGTGCCCAAGCCGACACCTGCGGCGGCGGTGGCCGCGCCAACCCCCGCGCAGGCGCCGCAAGCTCCTGCCACCCCGACCGTGATGGTGCCAAAAAAGGTGGTGTTCGCCTCAAATACCGGAGCCGTGGGCGGACTCCACGCGATCATCAAGAACAAGAAGATCGACCTCAAGCACGGTGTGGACATCGAGTTCAAGACCCTCGAGGTAGCCGAGGCGATGATGGCGGTGGCTCTCAGACGCGTCGACGTGGGGGGCTACGCGCCTATCTCAGCGGCAACCGCCATCAACGAGGGGAAGCCTATCGTGCTCTTCGCCCCCGCCCTCTGGAACAACACCAACTTCATCGTCGCGAAGGATTCGCCGTATACCAAAGTGGCTGACTTGAAGGGCAAGAAGGTCACCACGCTGCAGAAGGTCAGTGGGGTGTATACGAGTACTCAGATCATCTTCAAGGAAATGGGCCTGGACTTTGAGAAGGACTTTCAGCTTGTCACCGCCGCGATCCCCGTGCAGATCGGCCTTCTCGAAAGGAAGGAGGTAGACGCGGCTATCTTCTCGGACCCCTGGGCTTTGCGGGTCATCGAGACCGGCAACTTCAGGGAGTTGGCGAGTGCGAATGACCTGTGGAAGGGGATAACCGGCCAGCCGATGTTCTTCATCGGCGTTGGGGCGCATCGGGAATGGTACGAGCAAAACAAGGATACCACCCGTAGGCTGCTCAACTGTCTGATCGAGGGGGCCAAGTACGTTCAGGAGCACCCCGAGGCTATCGAGGAGATAAAGGACCTTCTGGACCTCAAGACGCCTCGGGAGGTGGAATTGGCGATGAAACGCATGCCTCCTTTCTATGCGGCTCAGTGGGATGACAATACCTTCAAGAACGCCGAGCTCATCATCAAGAGGTCGGCTGAGCTGAAGATTATCGAACAGGTTCCTAAGGAGGGGGTGTTCGTCGTGCCGTGAGGTAGGGACGTTGCGCGCAACGTCCCTACCGGGTGCCGTGCAGCAGCGATTGTGTCGGGCTATTTGGGCGCTGAATGCAGACGTGGAGATGAAATGTGGCGGATGATATGCATGGTTGGCTGGGGGAGACCGATGGCTTCGGCGACCTCAGCAGAATCGACGGAGCCGATTGGAACCTCGAGATAGGTGCGATATCGTCGCTGAACGGGAGACGGACAGATGGTCCTGCCCTGCTTTTCGACAACGTCAAGGGCTATCCTGCTGGCTACAGGGTCTTGACGTGCTCGACAGCCACCACCAACCGCATAGCGCACATTTTTGGCCTCCCTCGGGGTTTGAGCGACATAGAAGTCGTGGCCCTGTTGCGCCGAAAACTCCCAAAATGGAATGCCGAGATATCGAAGTTTGCCCCGGTGGAGGTTCGAACGGGGCCGATAATGGAGAACGTCCATTCCGGGGCCGACGTCGACCTCTTTGAGTTCCCAGCACCTATGTGGCACGAGTTAGACGGGGGCAGGTTTATCGGCACCGGCGACGCGGTCATAACGATGGATCCCGACAGCGGGAAGATAAACCTGGGCACCTACAGGATTCAGCTTCACGATCGCAATACGGTGGGTCTCAACATCAGAATGGGTGGAGACGGACGAATCCATTATGAGAAATGGCATTCCAGGGGCAAGCCCTGTCCCGTGGCGATTTCCCTCGGACACCATCCGCTCATTCAAAGAATAGCCGCAACCTCGGTGCCCGATGAGTACGGCTTCATTGGGGCCGTGAGAGAACGGCCTGTCGAGGTTATTCGGGAGGAAGTGACGGGGCTGCCCATCCCAGCGCACAGCGAGATCGTCATCGCCGGCTGGTGTCCTCCCGGGGAGACGAGACCGGAGGGAATATTTGGCGAGTGGCTGGGCTACTACGCGGGCGAGGTCGCTCCGCGCCCTATCGTCAAGATCGAGCGAGTTTACCATCGCAACAACCCAATCTTGCTCGGCGCTCCGCCGGAACGACCTCGCAGCGAGAACACGCACTGCCGCGCCTTGATGGGCGCCGCGATTCTGCACAACTGGCTGGAAGAAAGCGGTATTCCCGACGTGAAGGGCGTCTGGCTGAGCGATTTCGGCGTGCGCACGTTCATCGTGATATCCATCAAGCAGCGCTACGATGGGCACGCGAAGCAGGTGGCTATGCTTGCCGCCGGCGCCAGGCACGGGGATTCGGGCTCGAACATGACGCGCTACGTGGTGGTGGTGGACGACGACATCGACCCCTCGAATATCCAGGACGTGCTCTGGGCAATGTGCACCCGCTCAGAACCGGTGGAGGACATCGACATAGTTCGTCGCACCTGGAGCACCTGGCTGGACCCTAGAATCCGCAAACCGGCAGAGGCGGTCTATAACTCCAGAGCTATCATCGACGCCTGTAAACCCTTTGAATGGAAAGATGAGTTTCCAAAAGAGATCGCGGTGAGCCGCGAGCTTGCCGCGATCATCAAGCAGAAGTGGGGCGCCAGCCTGGGCTTATAGATGAGTTTTCGAAACGATATGAAACAGGAATTCGACGGGGCGCGACTGGAGGTGCTATGGAGCAGGCTAATCTCCATCGCTCAGGAGCAGGCCAAGACCCTTATCAGGGCCTCGTTCACCGCGGTGGTGGCCGAAATGGAGGATCTGGCTTGCGGCATCTACGATCTCGCAGGCAATCTGATCGTGCAAGCGCCGACAGGTACCCCCGGCATTCTCACGGGCATGTCCGTGGGGATGAAGCACATGCTGCGCAAGTTCCCCGTCGTCGCGTTATCGCCGGGAGACGTGCTGTGTTGCAACGACCCCTGGATGATCACCGGCCATAAGTTTGATATCGCGGTTGCGACGCCGATATTTAGGGGCGACCATCCCGTGGCCGTCGTCGCCACCGTCCTGCACGGGTCCGATATCGGCGGGATCACCACGGCCGCCGACTCAAACAGCGTGTACGAAGAGGGGCTGGAGATACCCATCTTGAAGCTGTTCAGGAATGGGGAGCGGAACGAGGACCTCTTTGAGATCATCACGGCCAACGTGCGGACTCCCGAGCAAGCTGTGGGCGATCTGATGGCGCAGGTGGCGGCCAACGCGGTGTGCGGGCACAAGCTCGTCGAGTTCATGGCAGAGTACGATTTGACCACGCTCGAGCCCTTGTCTCGAGCGATTCTCGCGACGACGGAGCGCGCGGCAAAGAAGGCCGTTACCGAGCTACCGGACGGCATCTATCACCACGAAAGCTGGGCCGACGGCATCGACGAGCCGCTGTGCGTCGCCGCCACCGTGACCATCCGAGGAACAGACTTAACGGTGGACTTTGAAGGATCCTCGCCCCAGACCCGGAAGGGAGGCATCAACAGCGTCTGGAACTTCACGTTCGCCTTCACCGCCCACGCCGTGAAATCCGTGCTGGTTCCTTTCTTGCCCAACAACGACGGCCTGTTTCGTTCCTTCAGGATGGTAGCACCCGAGGGCACGGTGATAAATCCCAGCTTTCCTGCCCCCGTGATGGGCCGGTATGTCATGGTCGGTCCCATCTCGTCGGCCGTGTTCGGCGCGCTGGCCAAGGTTGCTCCAGAGCGGGCGCTAGCGGAGAGCGGGCGTCCCGCCATGCTTCCGCTAACCGGCATTGACGAGCGTGGCAAGCCCTTCGTCCAATGGGTGCACTCCGTCGGCGGCGTTGGCGCCAGGCCGACGCTCGACGGGTACGCTACAACGTGCTACCCCGGCTACGTCAAGATGGTGCCTACCGAGATACTGGAGGGCAGGGCGCCCGTCCTGGTATGCAAGAAGGAGATCGTCATGGACTCGGGCGGTCCTGGAAAGTATCGCGGGGGTTGCGATCAGATAACCATCCTGAGGTTCAGAGAGGGAGCCCACGGTTACGTGCATTGTTTCTCCGAGGGGACAAAGTTCCCACCTCTGGGCTACCACGGCGGCGTGAACGGCCATTGCGCCGAGATCGCCATCAACGGTCGCGGCGTTATCGCCAAGTCGAAGCATGCGCTTGAAGCCGGCGATGAGCTCGCCTACCGCTGTGGAGGTGGAGGCGGGTATTATAATCCAATCGAGCGAGATCCGCAGTCGGTCCTAGACGATGTCATCAACGGCTGCGTCTCCGTCGCGAGCGCCATCGAGCACTACAAGGTCGCCATCGATTACAACGGCAAAACCATCAACTGGGAGGAAACGGCCAGACTGCGTGGCACCAGGGAGGAATTATGCCCGACAAAGCCGTAGATCCGGTCACACTGGAGGTCGTGAGGAATGCCCTGCTGACGATCACCAGGGAAATGGAATACGTCGTGGGCAGAACCTCCCGCTCCATGTTCTGGGTGGAGACCGGAGATTACTCGACAGCCATCCTAACGGCAGATGGGCAGATGGTGGCGCAAGGCCCCGCCGGCATCCCCGTCCATATGGGCACTATGCCGCTGTCAATGCAATACGCGTTGGACAGGGTGGGGCGCGAAACATTGGAGCCGGGGGACGTGCTGTGGAACAACGATCCCTATTCGGGCAGCAACCACCTGCCGGATGTGCTGCTGGCGCAACCCATCTTCGCCGACGGACAGCTCGTCGCCATCGCCGCCGTGCGCGGACACTGGATCGACATCGGCGGCGCCACCCCCTGGAGCTACTCCACCGCCAACCGCGACATCCAGGCCGAAGGCATCAGGGTGCCTCCCACCAAGATCTGCCGCGCCGGGGTGCTCAATCAGGAACTGCTGGACGTCATCCTGGCGAACGTGCGCATGCCCCAGGAGCGCTTCGGGGACTTTCGCGCCCAGTTGGCCGGTTGCGCAATGGGAGAGCAGAGAGTATTGGCCCTGTGCCGCAGATACGGCACCGCAACCATTCGCGCCTGCCTGGAGGAGACCCTCAACCACGCCGAGCGGCTGATGCGCACGGAGATAGCCAAGATGCCCGATGGCCAGTACACCGCCCACGATTACCTTGATGGCGACGAGATCGACCAGCGCCCGCTGCGCATAGCGGCGACGGTGACCATACGTGGCGATTGTTTGGAGGTGGACTTCACGGGCACCGATGGACCGGCCACGGGAGGGGTGAACGCTCCTTACGCCGTGACCTGCACGGCGGTGTACTACACGATGAAGGCGCTGACTGATCCGGAGATTCCCAGCAACAGCGGGGCCTACCGGCCGATTAAGGTGTATGCGCCTCCTGGCAGCCTGGTGAATCCCAACTGGCCGGCCCCGGTGGTGGCGGGCAATCACGAGACGTCCTCGCGGATCATCGACGTGCTGTTGCAGGCGCTCGCACCGGCCATCACGGACCGGGTGGTGGCAGGACTCGCCGGGAGCGTCCATGGCGTTCACGTAGCGGGGCGAGATCACCGCCGGGGGCGCGGCGGCAAGGAGTTTATGATCGGAGGCGGTGTTCAAGGGGGCAGAGGCGCATGCCTCGGCGGGGATGGAATAAACGGGGTTCGGACGGGGGTCGTGAATATCCGCAATCTCACGGCAGAGGTTATGGAGATGCGCAGCTCGATCAAACTTGAGAAGGAGGAGATCGTCACCGATACTGGTGGCGTGGGAAAATGGCGGGGCGGCTGCACATCGCGTCGGGTCTACCGAATGACCGAGGGAAGTGGGCTGCTGACCGTGATCTCGGACCGAGCCACTTCCGGCCCGTTTGGCCTATTCGGTGGCGGAGAAGGTGGACGGGCCAAATTAAGTATGCGAACTGGCCGAGAGGAGAGAGTCCTATTCTCGAAATTCCACGGGCAGATGGAGCCGGGCGACGAGTTCACTTTTCAAGCGGCCGGTGGGGGTGGGTACGGGGACCCGCTGGAACGGGACGTAGAACTGGTGAGGAAAGACGTCCTGAACGGCTACGTCAGCGTGGCGTCGGCCAGAGACAACTACGGGGTTGTCGTAGATGGTGAGACCCTCGAGGTGGATCTGTCGGCTACGGAACAATTGCGCGGGCGGCCGAAGAGGACAGACTGTGGTGAGATGTGACCTGGTCTTGTCGGAAGGGGGCGATGGGTAGGACCGAGTCGCGGTTAGGTTAGAGAGCTGCGCAGGCGTCCGAAAACGAAGCGGGTTCGAATGAACTAGTGCGCTAAGATCTGTAATCAAGGGAGAGTTACGATGGCAAAAGTTCGCTTGATGCACTTTATGAATCAGTTTTTTGCCGGCGAAGGCGGCGAGGAGAGCGCGGATCTGACTCTGGCCTCCAAGGAAGGACCGGTCGGCCCCGGAAGGCGTCTCCAGGCATTGCTCGGAGACACGGCCGAGATTGTCGTCACGGCCTATTGTGGCGACAACTACTTTGCTTCACAGATGCAAGATGTGCTCGCCTCTGTCGTGAAGACGGCGCGAGACCGGGACGTGGGGATGGTCGTCGCCGGCCCCAGCTTTATGGCCGGCAGGTATGGCTTCGCCTGCGTCGAAGTCTGTCACGCGGTGAGCGCTTCTCTTGCTTTGCCGTGTGTTACGGCCATGCACCCGGAAAACTCGGCTGTGGCAGGCTACACAACATACCAGGATAAGTTGGTGTACGCTCTCCCCGCTACGGAACACGCCTCGGGCATGGAGGATGCGCTTTCGAGAACCGCCAGGCTGGTCGCCAAGCTGTCTACCGGCGTGGCCATCGGGCCGGCGGCCGAAGAGGGGTATATCGCGCGTGGCATACGGCTGCCCGAGTTTGTCGGCAGGACCGGCGCGGAGAGAGCCATCGATATGCTCTTGAGCAAATCGGCGTCGCAGCCTTTTGAGAGCGAGGTTCCCATCGAGAGTATAGATGCGATACCCGTTACACCGCGCGTGGCCGGTCTGAAGGATGCCCATATTGCCCTGGCGACGACGTCAGGCATCGTGCCGGTCGGGAATCCGGATGGCTTCAAAGGCAATCGCTGCACTACCTGGCATAAGTACCCACTCGATGATATGGAATCGATGCAGGACCACCCTTGGGAGGTCATGCACGGAGGCTACAACACGCGGTTTATGACCGAAAACCCGAACTACGGGATTCCCCTCGACGTCTGTCGCCAACTGTTGAGAGAGGGCGCATTCGGCAAGCTGCACCCGTTCTTCTACTCGACCACCGGCTCGGGGGCTTTCTTCTCGGTCATGCAGGCTAATGGCCTCGGCATGGTTCAGGACCTGAAGGCGCAGAGCGTGGACGCCGTGATCATGGTGTCGACCTGAGGGAGCTGCACTCGCAGCGGTGCTGTGATAGCCAGGGAAATCGAAAAGGCGGGGATACCAGTGGCCTTCGTTACCGCAATGTCTATGCTGGCCAAGCAAATGCGCGCCAACCGAGTCATTGCCGGAACCAAACTGATACACCCGTGCGGCGACCCAGGGTTACCGCCGGAAGCCGACCGTGCCTTGCGCCGAAGAGTTGTGGAAACCGCACTGAGCGCCCTCCAGTCAGATGTGGAAGGCCCAACGGTTTTCAAGCCGGATATCACTTTCGCGTTTGGATGATAGGAGATATCACGATGAAACTAGAACTGGCAAGCTTCCCGGTGACGAACGTTCGCCTCGACGGACGCACAGGCTACGACGACGGGGTCCTGGAGATAAACAAAGAGGAGCTGGTAAGCCTCGTCTTGCAAGACGAACGCATCGTGTCGGCCGACATCGACGTGGCGCATCCGGGGGAGCAAACGAGGATTGTCTATGTTCGCGACGCCGTCGAGCCCAGGATAAAGGTTTCCGGCCCGGGATGCGTGTTCCCCGGCGTTCTCGGGCCGCTGGAAACCGTCGGAGAGGGCAGGACCAACACGTTGTCTGGCGTCACAGTCATGCACTCGGCGAGATATGAGCCAACGGTACTAACGGGTACAGGAGCCCAGGCCTCCGGGGTTGTGGATATGTGGGGCCCCGGAGCGCGCTTCACGCCGTTGAGCTCGACTATCAACATAGTATTGCTGACCGAGCTGGCCACGGGCATAAACGAGCTGGAGGCCCACACCGCTATTCAGATGGCCGAATTCAAGGTAGCGCGCCGCCTGGCTGAGACTACTAAGAACGCGAGTCCCGAGAGCGTGGAGACGTTCGAGTTGTCTCGCGTCGACCCTTCCTTGCCTCGGGTCGTCTACGTCATGGGCTTCATAACCGAGTGGCACACACCTGTGGGCCGGATACTGTTCTATGGCTTTCCCATCAAAGAATCTTTGCCGAGTCTTGTGCACCCAACCGAGTTTCTGGACGGAGCTCTGACGACGGATACGCGGAAGGGAACAGCGCGAGACATGACCACTGCACGACTGATGAATCACCCGGTGGTGCTGGCGCTACTGAGGGAACACGGGAAACGGCTGAATTTCCTGGGCGTGATTCTGCAAAGGACGCGGTTTGAAAGCGAATTTGGCAAGCAGCTTACCGCCGCGACAACTTCTCAAATGGCGAGGTTGCTGGGGGCAGATAACGCGATAATCACCAGGACAACGCCTTCGGGGAACAATTTGATGGATGCTATGCTCACGGTCCAGGCCTGTGAGAAGAAGGGCATTAAGACCGTGTTCTTGACCCCCGAAGCCGGCGCCGCCGACGGCAGAGGGCCCGCGCTCCATTTTTACGTTCCCGAGGCGACGGCTATGGTTAGCACAGGTAACTTGAATACGGCACCGCTGATGCCGGCGCCGACGAAGGTTATCGGATGTGCCAGAGGCGAGACTGTTATCGTGAATCCCGGGGCGATTCCGATCTCCCCGTGGAGCGAGGTCCAGATCGATGCGGTCACCGACCTGTGCGACGGCGTCGACTGGTTCGGCGCCCTGGACTGCCGGAGCGCGATTTATTAATGACACCTGGTAGCACGGGGCCTAGTGCCCCGCCTCCCCCAGCACGGGACAAGCCCGTGCACCACAAGCGTGTAGGAGAGCGGTTCACTAAGTACAAGGAGGAACGACCAATGCGCAAAACTACTCTGGCAATAGCGATCTTCTTTCTGGCGAGCATCGTGGCGTTGGCAGGCGCGTGCACCGCGGCACCGACGCCAACGCCGACAAAGGCGCCGGCGCCGACCCAGGCCCCCGTGGCGACCGTGGCTCCGGCTGTGGCCACGAAGCCAGCGGCAGCGGCGGCAACTGCGGCCCCGGCTGTGGCCACCAAGGCTCCGGCGGTCGCGACACAGGCGGTGGCGCCGGCTCCGGCTAAAGTAGCGGTTCAACCTTTGAGTCCGCCATTTAAGATGAAGGTCGGTGTTGCTGGATCGGCCGTGGACGCCGGTTTTTACATTCCTTACGAGAAGGGCTACTATAAGGAGTTGGGCCTGGATGTGGAGCTAGTCAACTTCGCAAACGGGCTCCTGGTCGTACCTCCCCTGGGGACCGGGCAACTGGACGCGGGTGGTGGCGGCGTCAATGTTGCCTTGTTCAACATGATTTTGAGGGGAATACCTCTGAAAATCGTGGCCGATAAGTCGCACGCCGAGCCGGGCAACATGGGCATAGGGTTTCTGCTGAGAAAGGATCTGCTGGACAGTGGCGCCGTCAAGACGCCTGCCGATCTGAAGGGCCGGGTTCTCTCGCTGCCATCCAGAGGAAGCACCCAGGAGCATATGGCGGAAATCCTCCTGGCCCAGGGCGGCCTAACCCTGGACGATATGGACATGAAAATGCTGCAAGTTCCGGACCAGATCGCCGCTTTTGCGAACAAATCCATCGACATCGGCCACGCCTTCGAGCCCACGGTGACGACCGCAAAGGAAATGGGCGTAGCCGTGCTGTGGAAGGGCGACCACGAGCTTCTGCCGTACCGAGAGGGCAGCGCGATCCTCTACTCGGCGAACTTTCAGAAGCAGACCGAGGCGGCGAAGCGGTTTATGATTGCCTATATCAAGGGTGTCAGGGACTACAACGACGCTTTCTTTAAGAAGAAGGGGACGGAAGAGGTCATCGCCATAATGGCCAAGCACTCGACGCAGAAGGACCCGAACGTATTGAGAAAGCTAGCCGCCCAGGCCATAAACCCAGACGGCTACGCCTATCCGGAGGCGCTGCAGGGCGATATCGACTACTTTGTGCGGACAGGGCAAATGACGCCGCTGGACATCAAACAGGTGATCGACCACCAGTATGTGGACTATGCTCTTCAGGTACTGGGGAAATACCCGAAATAGCGTGAGACAAGCCGATCTTATATAGCATACGACGATTGAAGGGGGCGGTCCATTTCAGAAAAGTATTGCTTGACATTTCCACGTGTGCTAATATTATTGCGAGCGTTATGGAGGCAATATCGTCGTGGCCCGGCCACTGCGCTAGGAGCCAATGCGAGCCCTGCAGCTAGGAAGGGGGACCTATGCCAGCCAAAGGCTTCGTTATCTTGACGCTGCAGTTTCGAAGAGACGGTCGTCGGTGGCTAGGAAGGTGCCTGGAACTTAGTACTTCGACTTTTGCTCGCACGTTGCCGCAGGTTAGGGAGGAACTTGTGGAACTTGTGGAATTGCACCTCAACACCCTTGAGGAAGCGGGGGAACGTGAGCGATTCTTCGCGGAACACAACATAAAGTTCTACACCGATGAAAGCCCACCAAGCCAGGTGAGGCCTGATCTGCCCCTAGACGAGTCAAGCTTCTTTCAATCACATCGCGTTGAGTTGCCCGCAGCCGCATAATGGCCAAACTTCCAGCCATCACAGGCAAACAACTGATCCGTTTGCTTACCTGTGATGGCTGGGAAGAAAGAGGGCAGCGTACACATGGCATCGCCCTCCGCAAGTTCTGTTCCGATGGACGCACTCGCATTACAGTTGTGCCCAACAAGAAGGTCCCTCTTCCAGAGGGCACCATTCACGACATACTGGGTCGGGATCAAACCAACATAGGCCATAGCGGCTTGGTCGAGCTCATCCAGAAGTATGGTTTGAGATAACCCCCGACCCGTTTCTTATCGTTGCCACCCACACTTCGGGGGAAATCCTTGGCTTACTTGTTCACCTGTCAAGGTCGAATTGATAGACTTCCCCGTTCCCCAACGGTCGGTCTTGACAAGACCTATCACCCCATGCTATGGTAGCGCCGGTGAACAAGACTATCCCAACCGTGCAAGGCTTAGCCGCCCCCGCTCAAGCGGCTTCTTCGAGGACATCCACATAGCCGTATCGCGCGCGTGCGCACGTGTATATAACATTGAGGAGGCTACGATGGATCTGACGAAGGCTTTTCGTCCCTTGGCGCTGGCAATGGTCGCGTTGCTGCTTTTCGCGGCATGCGCGCCTACCCCGACGCCGACACCCACTCCTGCGCCGAAACCGCCTGCTCCAACGGCAACGCCTGCCCCGGCAAAAGAGCCGGCCAAAGAGCCGGCTAAGGAACCGGCAAAAGCCACCCCGGCCGCAGCCCCCGCCGCAACTCCCGCGGCCAAACCTACTGCTCCCGCCAAGCCCGCCGGCGAGCTGCCGCGCAGCGTCACGTTGGCCACCCACTCTCCCGGCACGACTTTCTATGCGACGGGTACGGGTCTGGCCAAGGTGGCCACCGACGTGGGGCCGATGCAGGTTATCGTCCAGCCATTCACAGGGCCTCCGGCGTGGATCCCTCTTATGACCTCGGCGGCCAAGCCGGAAGTCGGCATCATCAACGCCGTGGAAGGATGGCAGGCTTACACCGGCAAAGATACGGCGAAGCCGCTGCCAGGCGGAATGACTATCCCGCGCCCCTACGACAAGGCCTGGGACAGCCTCCGCGTCCTGATGATGGGCACGGACATGACCGTGGGTCTCCTGGTGCGCAAGGACTCGAAGTACCAAACCCACAACGATCTCAAGGGGGCCAGGGTCTCCTGGGGCTTCAAGGCCTTCCCCGGGTGCATCGTGGCCACTCTATCTAACCTGGCTCTGGCCGGCCTGACCACAAACGACATCACCGCCGTCGACGTGCCCGACACAACGGCGGCCGTCCGCGGCCTCGCCGAGGGTCGGTTGGATGCTGCGTGCGCGGCCGTGGGCATGGGCGCCGTGGCCGAGGCCGACGCCCAGGTCGGCGTACGCTATCTGGACTCTCCTAAGGACGCAGCTAACCTGCAAGTCGCCCAGGGCATTATGCCCGGCGGCAACGTTGTCACCATCAAAGGAGGAACGTCGGCTGGCCTCCAAAAGGACACCGGCATCTGGGGTTACGGCATGGCTGTTCTCGTGCCGAAGCAGTTGCCGGACCACGTCGTCTACGCCCTGGCCAAGACGTGGTGGGACAACTACCAGAAGCTTCAACCGCTTCACGTTCAGCTCAAGGAATGGACGCCAGACCGCTTCGTCTCCAAGACGGCCACGATGCCGTATCACGAGGGCGCCATCGCCTTCTACAAGGAGAAGGGCAAGTGGGGAGCCGACATGGACCAGAACCAGGCACAGCTTCTGAAGGGTGAGTTGCCATTTCTTAAGTAGCGCGACTTGTTCTCGTCCCTGGCAAAGCGTCACCAGAGATGAAAACCAGGGACGCTCACCGCAAAGGGCGCAAAGGAGGCAAAGATTTTCCGTGATTTCCTTTGCGCTCTTGGCGGTCTTTGCGGCTCACCCATTCTCGTGCTAGGGATACAGTGTTGGATCAGGTTGTCGACGTAGAACGGTTCAGAAATCTCCACGGCTACGCAGGCGCCTTGCAGAAGTTGCTTCTTGGCGTGCTTCCGCCCGTAGGTGTTCTGTACGTTCTCGACGTCCCGAGCTATCTGCGCATCTCCGTTCCGCAAGGCCAGTATCTCGCCGTGTTCGTCGCCCTGGTCCTAGGCGCGGTCTTCCTGACGATACCGCCGACGGCCAGGGCCGCTCGCGATCGCCTTCCCTGGTACGACCTGGTGCTGTGCGGCCTTGGCCTGACGGTGGGCCTCTATATAGCCATCCGCTACGATGACCTTTTGGTGCGCATCGGGCAGCCGACGCCCGAGCGACTCGTGCTCGCGGCCATCGCCGTCCTGCTTGTGCTGGAGGCCAACCGTCGCGTGGCCGGGTGGATACTGGTGGTCATCGGCTCTTCGTTCATCCTCTACGCCGCCTATGCCGGCCTGGCCCCCGGTGGGTTTGCCGGCTCTTCGATACCCTGGCCCGTGTTGCTGAACTACATCTACGTCGACACGAACGGCCTGCTGGGCCTTCCCGTGGCTGTCACGGCCACGGTGGTACTCGGCTTCATCTTCTTCGGCCAGGTTCTCGTTTCCACGGGCGCGGGAGAGTTTTTCACCGAGTTTGCCGCGGCGACACTCGGAAGGTTTCGCGGCGGCGCGGCCAAGATATCGGTGGTGGCGTCGGGCCTCTTTGGCACGATATCCGGGAGCGCGGTGTCCAACGTCGTCGTCGACGGCGTCTTCACCATCAGGCTCATGAAGCAATCGGGGTACAAGAGCCCCGTCGCCGGCGCGGTGGAGGCCGTCGCCTCGACCGGCGGCCAACTGATGCCCCCTGTGATGGGCGCCGCCGCTTTCCTCATCGCCCAGTTCCTCGCCATCCCTTATCGCGAGGTGGCTATTGCCGCTGCGCTACCTGCCATCCTGTACTATGTCACTTTGTACGTCCAGGTAGACCTAGAGGCCGCTCGCCACGGCCTGCACGGCGCCGAAAAGGCCGATATGCCTTCGCTCCGCAGAGTTCTGCGCCAGAGCTGGATGTTCGCGTTGCCCTTCGCAGCGCTTCTGGGCATCCTCTTTTTCGCGGGTTTGCCCGAGGCCAAGGCCGGCGTCGCCGCGGCTATCCTGGGCATCCTGCTCGGGTTCTTCCAATCGAAGCTGCGGCACGGGCTAGGGTGGATCCTCAACTGTTTCGAGCAGACCAGCCGTGTGCTTCTGGAGGTCGGCGTCATCGTCGCCATGGCCGGATTCATCATCGGCGCTATGCAGATTAGCGGCCTGGCCTTCATCCTCTCTAACGCGCTCATAAACCTCGCCGGTGGCAACGTCGTCGTACTCTTGATGCTCACCGCCGTCGTCGCCCTTATCCTGGGCATGGGGATGCCCACGAC
The DNA here is from genome assembly GCA_016210495.1 of Chloroflexota bacterium. Next base: position 7,980 of record JACQUC010000093.1, on the reverse strand, counting down.
GGCGGTCTACGTGCTGCTCGCCGTCCTGGTGGCGCCGGCGCTGGTGCAGCTAGGCGTCCCACCCCTGCCGGCTCATCTCTTCGTGTTCTACTTTGGCATGCTTTCGATGATCACCCCTCCCGTGTGTCTGGCGGCCTACGCCGCGGCGGCCATAGCGAGGGCCAGCATGTGGCAAACGGGGTTCGAGGCCATGCGGCTCGCGGGCATCGCCTATGTAGTGCCCTTCATGTTCGTCGCATCGCCTGCCCTCTTACTTAGGGGCAGCCTGGCCGATATCATACCCGCTGCCATCACGGCGATCGTGGGCGCGTCGCTGATGGGCGTGGCGCTGGTCGGATTCTTCACGCGTGATCTGGACTGGCTCAAGCGCATCGTCATCGGTCTGTGCGGCGTCGCACTGGTCTTGCCTCCGAATGTGGGCAGTGCCGTCCACCTTGGCTGGGCGATCAACCTCGGCGGCCTCGCCATCGCCGTGCCGGTTCTGTACTACGAATGGCGGCGTGGAAAGGTGCTCGGCGCCCAGACGGCGTCGGCACCGGCGAAAAGCTCGTGACAAGGCCGGCAGCTTACTTTACATAATAGGAGGCGATGCAACGTGGCTACAGCACAAGGCGCCAAAGACCTGGGAACTGTTGTCGATGCCGACGTACTAATCTTGGGCGGCGGCCTTGCCGGCATCTTCGCCGCCATGGCCGCCCGAGAGCAGGGACGAGACGCCCTCATCGTGGACAAGGCCAACCCCGAGCGCAGCGGCGAGGCCGGCGCGGGCAACGACCACTTCATGTGCCAGCTTTACACCGACCCCACCTGGGACACGGACGTCGACATGGCCGAGCAGTTGCCCCGCATGAGGGATGGCTTCCTAGACCCGCAGGTGGCGCTGAACACCGTCCGCTATATACCCCATACGCGAGAAATCCTCGAGGGCCTCGGCATCAAGTTCCATCGCGATCCAGCAACCGGCGGGTACTTGCGCACGCAGGCATTTGCGGCCAAGGGGCCCTTCTGGATGATGGTCGAGAGCGACAGCGCCAAGCGTCTGAAGCCGACCCTGGTCGAAGCACTGCGACAGAGAGGCGTAAGAATACTGAATCGCGTTATGGTCACCAGGCTGCTGGTCGATAGCGGCCAGATCGTGGGGGCCACCGGCTTCGGCGTCCGCACTGGCGAATTCTACACCTTTCGTGCCAAGGCCGTCGTGCTGACCACCGGCAACGTGTCGCGCACCCACGCCGAGCAGACGACGCACAACCCGTTCAACATCTGGCGCAGCCCCTTTAACACGGGCGATGGCCACGCGATGGCCTGGCAGGCCGGCATCGAGCTGGAGGACATGGGAATGCTGGGTGGAACGTTGTTGCCCAAGGGGTTCGGCGCTCCCGGCGTCGCCGCCCTCGTGGGCCTGGGCGCTCACCTCGTCAACGCGCTCGGCGAGCGCTACATGTTCAAGTATTCGCCGCTCGGCGAACGGGCCGTGCGCAACATGCTGGTCTTGGGCACCTTCAAAGAGGTGCAGGAAGGCCGCGGCCCGTGCTACTTCGACATGCGCCACCTGCCGCCCGACCAAATAGAGTTTCTGCGCAAGGATCTGCTCGCCGTGGATCGTGACACCTACGACGACTTTCTCGTTCAGAAAGAGATCGACCCTGCTAAGGACCCGCTCGAGCATGAGGTCGGCGAGATAGCCAAGTGCTACGGCGGCATCAAGGTGAGCCCCAATCTCGAAACCAATATCCCGCGCGTCTTCGCCGCCGGCCAGTGCGCCATCGCCGACACCTTCCCCGGCGCCGTCGCCAGCGGCTATCTCGCCGGAACCAACGCTGCCAATGCCTGCCAGGACGTGCAGATCGCCACTCCGAATGAGGTTGAGGTGGCAGCCGAGCGGCAGCGCGTCTTCGCGCCAGTGCACCGCCAGGACGGTATCTCGCCGCAGAAGTTCGAGCAGATGATCCGCCAGGTCAACGAGAGCTATGTCAGTATCGTCCGCAACGAGACCAGTCTGCAAGCAGGATTGAGCAGCCTGCGCAAGCTCGGCAGGCACGTGGGTGAGTTGAAAGCCGACGATCTCCACGAGCTTATGCGCGCGCACGAGGCGATGAACCTGCTCCTCTGCAGCGAGCTCATTGCCCTTTTCTCGCTCGAGCGCAAAGAAAGTCGCAACGGCGCCGCCTTCTACCGCAGCGACTATCCGGAAACAGACCCGAATCTGCACGGAACCATCGTTATGAGGCAGGTCGACGGAGAGATCGCCAAGCGTTTCCAGCCCATCGACCCCCAAGCCTTTCAGAAGATGCGAGAGGGGCAATAAAGGAGTTACCGTATGCCACCTGCAATTGATCTCGAACGGTGCACCAGTTGCGGCATCTGCGATCAGATCTGTCCTGGTGACTTGATCCACATAAATGAGTCGACCGGCTTTCCCGTCGTCAAGTATCCCGACGAATGCTGGCACTGCGGCTGCTGCCGCATCGACTGCCCCGAGGGCGCGATACAGATCAAGTTCCCGCTCCAGATGCTGTTGTGAGGAGGGCCGTTATGCCAAGAAAGACCCACCGGGACCTGATAGAGGGATGGCATCCCTACACCCTGGAGGAATGCGCGCGGTATACCGCCAAGGGCTTCTGGCACAAGCTGACCACGTGCGATCTCCTGGACCGAAACGCCCTCGTCCTGCCCCACAAAGTGGCCTACGCCGACGAAACCAAGACCGTCACGTGGCTGGAGATGCAGCAGCGGGTCAATCGGATGGCCCATCACTTTCTTAGGCTGGGCATCCAGTACGCCGATTTCGTCGTGCTGGACCTGATGAACACCGTGGAAGCATTCTACATGGTCTTCGGGCTCAACCGCATCGGCGCGATTCCGGTCATGTGCCTGCCGAGGCACAGGCGCGCTGAGGTCAGCCACGAGGCCAGGCACCACCGCGTCACGGGCATGGTCATGCCCGTGGGGGAAAGGTTCGACTACACGGGGATGGTGGACGAGTTTCGAGGCGAGATTCCACAGGCCAAGGTGTTCCTGACCGTCGGCGGCAAGGCGCCTGAGGGATGGACCGCCGTCGAAGACCTGCTGGGCCAGGAGATCGAAAAGGAGTATCCCGCCGACTATCTCGAGCAGTTCAAGCCGCATCCCGACGACATTATGATCGAGCACCTCTCCGGTGGCACGACGGGAATCCCCAAAGGCATCCCACGGACCTACAACGACCAGATCTGTCAGTGGAACTACCAGGGCCGAGCCCTGGCCCATACGGACGATTCCGTACCGATGGTCGCGCTTCCCGTGCTGCACAACGCCGCGATGGTCCTGCTTTTTGGCCCGGCGATGTTCCGCGGCGGCACGACGGTGCTGTGCAAGACCCCCACGCCCGAGAATATGTTCGAGCTCATTCAGCGGTACCGCGTGACGCACCTGCTGCTCATTCCCATCCAGATGACCTACTGGGTGGACGTGAAAGACAGGATGAAGGAGTACGACCTGAGCTCGCTCAAGGTCGTGATGGGCGCCGCCGAAAAGGTCAGGCCCGAGCTGGTTGAGTTCTTCCTGGACCGGGGCTTCCAGTTCGCCAACTGCTTTGGCATGGCCGAGGGACCGTTGATCACGACCCGATGGGACAACCCGAGAGAAGTCCAGATGCACACCATCGGCAGACCGATCATCACGGACCCCGATGCGCAATTCAGGCTCGTCGACGACGTAGGCAAGGAGGTCGAGCCGGGGCAGATCGGCGAGATGATCAGCAGGGGTTGCCTGACGTTCAAGGGCTACTTCCGTGCCGACGAGGAGAACAAGAAGGCATTCGACGAGCAGGGCTTCATGCACTCCGGCGACCTGATGTCCCTCCGCCCTGATGGAAGATACGTCGTCGAGGGGCGCAAAAAGGACATGATCAAGCGGGCCGGCGAGAACGTCTACCCGGCCGTCGTCGAGGACAAGATCGTCGAGTTCGAGAAGGTGGCCTTCTGCGCCGTCGTCGGGATGCCCGACCAGAAGCTGGGCGAGAAGCTCTGCGCCTTCGTCCAGCCGGTCAAGGGCCAGACCGTGACCTTCGAAGAGCTGATCGAGCATCTGAAGAATATGGGTGTCGCCGTCTACGAGCTACCCGAGCGCTTCGAGGTTGTGGACGGCTGGCCGCTGACCGCCGTGAACAAGACAAACAAGTCGCTCCTGCGCGCCTACATCACGGCCAAAGCCGTGAGGGAGGGGGCGATCAGCAAAGAGATCGGCGACGCCTACCTCAAGCGTGACAAGATGAGCGTCGATGACGTCTGGGAAGGCAAGATCAAAATAGACTTCACGGGCACGCCCGGCTAGCCTCGCCTTTCTTGAAGATGGGAACGGGGTAACCACGGAAAACACGGAAGGCACGGAAATATATTATGGGAAAACTGATCGTTCGCCAGGCCAAATGCACTGGCTGCCGACTTTGCGAATCCATCTGCGCCGTATCCCACGAGAACAAAGTAGCCGTGGCACTGGCCCGGCTGCAAGTCGTGAAAAAGCACGTCGAAGGCAGTCCGGCGGTCGTCATCTGCCGTCAGTGCAAGAAGTGCGCGCCGTTCGAGAAGTGCCCGACGGGTGCCATCAAGCGCGATGCCGACGGCGTACTCGCATTTGACATGGCCGCCTGTAACCTTTGTGGCGAGTGCATCCCGCTATGCCCGTTCGATGCCATTCGCCAGGTGGGCGACCAGATGTTGACCTGCGACCTGTGCAATGGCGATCCGCAGTGCGTCCGCTTCTGCGCCACCCGTGCCCTGTCGCTGGTGGCACAACCAGCCTTGGCGTAGAGGGCGCCGCCCGGCGACTGAAGTCGCGGGCTACTTAGGCGAAACCCGCCTGCGCGGGTTGGGCACCAGCGCAGGCTTGCGTCGATTTAACCACCGACCATTTGTCCCCTCTCCCTCTGGGAGAGGGTTAGGGTGAGGGCCAAAACTGATAACTGTTAAACTCCTCCCACCCCTAGCCCGCCTCGTCGGCGCAAAACAACTGCAAATTGAAGCGGCAGGCAACACAGTGTGCGAGGCGCTCGAGGCACTCGCGCAGCAGCAACCCGCCTTCCGCGAGGCTTTTTTCGAAGAAGACGGCCAACCCACCTCCTACTACGCCTGTCGCGTCAACGGCGAGGACATCCTGGTGAAAGATGGCTGGGACACGATTCTTGCCGACGGCGACGTAGTAGTTCTTCTGGCGCCAATTGCAGGCGGTCAAGAATTGACTTCGACCCCAGCGGTGGTCTACTATTGCAGTGACAATCGGCAGCAGCCTTGTCCAGTAGAGTTCCGAGGTGCGCAGCTATGCAAGTCCAGCAGCTACTTCAGAACAAGCGCGAGCAGATATCTCACATCGCCCGCTCCCACGGCGCCGTGCGCGTCCGGCTATTCGGGTCGGTAGCCCGAGGCGAAGCCAGGCCCGATAGCGACTTGGATGTGCTCGTAAACATGGCGCCTGGTCGGACCTTGCTGGACATTGTTGCCATCAAACAGGACCTAGAAGACCTGCTCGGCCGCGAAGTCCACGTGGTCACGGAAGCGGCGCTCAGCCCCTACATCCGCGACAAGGTGCTCGAGGAAGCGGTAAATCTGACGGAAGTTAGCTTCTTGAACGGGTATTAGACGCCATAAACAGGCAAGGGGTCGGGTCTAAAGACACCGATGCTACGGGTCGCCGGGGTGACCGGGCGCCGGGGTCACGTAGCGGCCGCGTCTTTAGACCGGCCAGCGGACTTGGCATCAGCAATGTGCATGCTATCGTGGCTACCCTATCAAGTTAAGGTTCATCAGGGTGCGCGCCTTCCTGTCTATTTGCCAGCCTTAACCCCGATCCCCAAGAGGTCCTCCTGCCCGCGCACCAGGCCCAGCCGCTCCATCGTCCCGGGCGTTGGCACGCCCTCACGGTCCCAGCCGTGCAGGTCGTAGTAGCGGTCCAGGAGCGCCTCGAATTGCGCTTGATCCATCTTGTGGCCGGCCATTGCGCCGTGGGTGAGCGGCCTCAGCCATTTGGTCGGTATCGTGCTGTCGTCTTTGCGTGTCATTCCCTCGCGCAAAAGGAACAGCTTCTCGACGTTCCAGATGCGCTCCCCTATCTCCATCAGGCTTTCAGACGAAAAGCGCATTCCCGTCACGGGCTCGATGGCCTCAGCAAACTCGGCCGGTCCCAGGAGTCCCGCGCTGAGCCACTTGCTCACAAACTTGCAGATGCCCAGCGAATCGGCCAGCGCGCAGAGGCACTCCGTCCAGAACACCGCCCACTCCTTCGTCTCGTACGCGGCCGGATCGGGCGCGATGGGCCTGCCGGTGATCTTGGCCGAGACCTCGGGCGGTAGGCGAAACGCCTCGGCGTGGTACATGCTGCGCAGGTGGCACGCGCCACGCGTGGCCGTCGCCAGCCCGAAGGCCCAGGCTTTGTGGTCGCGTCGCTCGTCGGGCTCGATGCTCAGGCCCTTGAAGTGGCTCATATACTGCTCGGAGCCACGACCGATCGCCCTGGCCGCCTCTCGCCAGCCTTTAGCTAGCAGCGCCCCGATGCCCTCCCCCTTCACCGCCTGGTGCAGCACGCCGGTGATGGCCTCGTGGTTGCCCCACTCGAACCTCAGACCGCCCGTGTCTTTCTCGTCGATGATCCCCTTCTCCCACAGCTCCATCAGCCAGGCCGTGTACGAAGTCGCCGAGCCCACGTCGAGGCCGTACCGGTTTACCAACTCCCAGGCCTCGAGGATCGTGTCCCAGCTCCCCGATCCGCATTGCGAGCCCCAACCCCCGCCGCCGTAATACTCGGGACCAACGCCTGATACGCCCTTGTGCGGACCGTCCTTGATGACGAACCTGTGCTTGCAATGCACGGGGCAGTTGAAGCAGGCCTCTTTGCCCACCTCGTGGCGGTCCAGGAAGATGTCCGCGTCCAGCTCTTCGCCACCGCCCTCCATCATGTTGAATTGATGGTTGTAAGCGCCCTCGGAAGCCTCTGTCCTCGTGTTGTTGAGCCGGATGAGCGTACCGTACATAGCCGTCGCCTGGTACCCCTTGGTCTCCGTGACCTGGCGGTAGTGCTTCGCCGCGACCCCCTTGAGATTCTCGACGTCGTGCACCGGCAGCGTTCCCGTTCCGCGCGCGGCCACGGCCCACAGGTTCTTAGAGCCCATCACGGCGCCCATACCGGTGCGGCCCACCGCGTCGCCCAGGCCGTTCATTATGTTGGCGAACACCACCATCTTCCTGCCGCCCTGGCCGATGCAGGCCACCTGCCCCTGCCGGTCGTTCAGCTCGTCGCGAATCGCCTGCTGCGTCTCGCCTACGGACAAAGCCTCCAGGTGAGCCGCGTCGCGGAACTCTATCGTGCCATCGTGGATCCACAGGTAAACGGGACGCGACGCCCGGTTCATTATGACCAGATGGTCAAACCCAGCAAACCTGAGCTCCGGTCCGAAGAAGCCGCCCATGTTCCCGTCGCCCAAGATGCCCGTTTCCGGCGACTTGGCCGAGATGCTCAGCCGGCTCGTCGCCACGCCCAGCGAACCCGTCAGCAAGCCTGCCCCGAAGATCAGCACGTTCTCCTGCCCCAGCGGCCGCGTCTTCTCGTCGACGTAGTTGTAAAGCAGGTAGGTGTTTATGCCTCTGCCCCCGAGAAACCGCTCTCGCAGCGCCCTGGGAACGTCCATCACCCGCACCTCTTCGCGAGCCAGGTCGATAACCGCGATCTTATTCACCGGCTACCCTCCGCGCCTTTTTCTGGTACTCCGCCCACGAGACGGGGGCGATCACCATCGCTGTTCCCTTTTCGAACCAGCGAATCCTCCAGCCCTGGCGACAGCCGGGGCACGACGCCTCCTTTTGCTGCTCTGCCACGAAGAAGCGAGTAGCGCAGGCCTTGCACCGTATGTTCGCGCCGGGTATCTCCTCAGCCACGGCGATCCCTCCTGATCGAAAATATGGTACAGAGACTACTTGATAGCTTGCTCGGTGGGTTTCAGTATAGCACTGG
>JACQUC010000091.1 GCA_016210495.1 Chloroflexota bacterium | reverse complement strand
CCCAACAACCCGAAGGGATGATAAACCTCTCGTGCTTTCTTGTCCATACAAGGCGCTTACCACGGATCTTTTCCTGAACGTCTATAGCTCATGCCGCCTATCGGATCATGATGGAAGGGCCCAGCTATCGGGCCAAAAAGGCACCCAAGGTACTGGACGCACACGAACCCAACGACCATACTACGGCATGACGCCCTTGTGGAGGGTGGCCCAAAGATTAATGGCGACGGGGCGGCTCAAAGCGGGTGGCGATTGACAGCGGGAATGCGCTAGATGATCGAGGAGGCCATCGAGGTGGCCAAAGGAGAGGTGGGTAGGGCCGGACCAGTACGAAGTGCGTCGTTGGAACAGTTGGTATCGCCACATCACGTTGGCAATGCTCGCGCACGCGTTCCTGACGGTCACGCGCCTACACCCGGTTGCAGCACTGCCCTTTGGGGGGCTGCATGAACAGGCCGCTTACGCAGCAGGCCGATGAGCCGCTCGCGCTCAGAGGGGACCTGTTGCCGCTAACCGTTCCAGAAGTGCGTCGCCTGTTGTGGCGATTGGCCTGCGATGAGCCGCTCGACACGGAACTGGTCCTGGCATGGTCGCGTTGGCGCCGTCGGCATCAAGCGCGAGCGAAACGGAGCCATTGGAACCGCCGTTTCGCTGGATTACAGAGGCAAGTGCTGCTGTGTCACCAAGCAGCTTCCGAAGCGATTAGCTGCGATCGCGGGAGTAAACAGTCTGTAGAATTTGTCCGAAGATCGCGTAGCCGCCAGAACCTCAGTAACTCCATCTTGGCAGCAGCGGCGCGAAAACGCCGGCTCGCAACAGCAGGTTAATAAGGAGGAAATCCCCAACGAGTTCCGCTAGGGCGAGCCCGAAAAGAAGATACAGGCTACCGCTCGTCGCGAGGTATAGCGAAAAGAAGAAAGTCAGTATCAAGCCAACGAAGATCACTCCGCCCAAGAACGGTGCTCTGTACCTCTCCCTCGTGAGCAGAATTACCGATTTCCTGGCCGCCGCGGTGGCGTAAAGGGTGGAGGCGAGGTAGGTCAAGAGGATGAACAAGTTGATCACGATCAATAGTAGCTCAGTGTTATGCAGTGATTCCGCGCCACGCATCACCCGTACGAGACCCGTTTGATTCAGAAAAAGCAGCGCCGTCGAACCACCCATCAGCCCGTAGCCTCCGAAAAGAACGGGCAGAAGTGCTGTGTTCCACAGTGGTATCGATGGGGAATAGGACATCACAAACCCATCATAGACGAGAACTACCAGCGCAGCCAGGCCGGCTATCACCATTGTCGCCTGGAGGGGAAGCGCCATGGCGCTCCAGGGCAGAGACGCGGCCCAGCTCAAGGAAAGCACGACGTAAGCGACGCCGAAAACCAGGAAGACAACCATCGCGATCATCCCCCGACTGATCCATGAGGTACCTGGCTTACTGATGATCCGCCAGAAGCGCTCGGGCCGGCCCAGATAGAGCAAATGGGCAGCGCCCTTGCCCACCCCTGCGACCACCAGGCCCATTAATGCGCCCAGCGTCTCCTGGAAGATCAGGGAAACGATGAAGAGCCCTGCCCCAAGGGCCCCCAGAAAGAAGGCCACGGTGATCAGCCAAGCCCATTCGCTCTGCATACTGAAGCCAACGACAAATTCCTCGTCAACGATTACGTCGGGGTCTCTAAAGTTCATCTCGCATCACCCTATTCCACGTAGTGGACTGACGGCTCCGTGTCGCACTCGGGGAGCAAAACTCTAGCGCCCCTTAGCCGAATCAGACGCCTGACCTTGCTCCCCTCATCTTCGAGGTCCCCAAAAACGCGCGCTTCCGATGGGCAGGTTACGACGCAAGCCGGCTCGAGCCCCTCGTCAATTCTATGTGCGCAAAGGGTGCACTTGGCAACGACGCCCGGCGTGTGAGTAGCATACTTCAGCTTCTCGAACGGCGTCAGCTCCGTCTCGTAATACCCCTTTTCCAACAGGTCCCGTTTCAGATGCGAACGCATCTTGTATGGGCACGCCACATAGCATGCTCGGCAGCCTACGCACTTGTCATGGTCGATCAGCACTATGCCGTCCTCCCGTCGGTACGTAGCTCCAGTTGGACACACGCGCTCGCATGGGGCATTCCGACAGTGATTGCAGAGGACAGGCAGGTAGACCCGCTTTACGTCGGGGTAAGTACCCATTTCCTTCGTCAGCGTCCGAGTATAGAAAATCCCCCGGGGTGTCCCATTCTCCGATTTGCAGGCCACGGTGCAGGCATTGCAGCCTATACACCTTTTCAAATCAATGACGATCCCCAGGCGCATACCAATGCCCTATCCTTTCGACGCGGCCCGTTGGCGTTCGCCCTTGCGCTGCCACGTGCCCGATCATATTATCCCCCTCTTACGACCCTGATCAGAGCCATCGCCACGACCTGGTCACCGTCGGCAAGCTCAGCTTGCAGAGCCTTCCCGTTACCGATCGGCACAGGCGAGCCATTCACCAGTAGAGCGTATTTCTGACTGATGCCGCTCTCGTCCACCAGGACTTCGTATAAGCTCCGCCCATCCTCCGTCTGTACACACGCCAGAAGTTCTGCCAGAGTCCGGCCCGAGAACTCCAACTCTTGCGAACTCCAGCCCAGCGCTCGGCGCACGCTTTGCAAGGCCGTGATCGTTACTTTCATCTCTTCAAACCCTGTCGACACGGACCCTCGCCGTAGTTTCGAACGAGCCCGAGACCTTGTCCGTGTACTTGAGGGAAGCAGGCAGCAGGCTGTTGAAATGAAGGTCCCTCGACTTCACAGAAGGGGTCCCTTGCCGACGCGTCAAAGCATTGGCTATGCCGATAACCTCGGGATGTATGCCCTCGGTAAGCACCGCCTTGCCTCTCAACTGGCCGTAGGGAGATCTTACCGACACCTCATCCCCATCCGCGATGCCCTTCGCCAGCGCGGTCTTGGCGTTAATCAGCACCCCCATATGCACTGGGTCTCGATCCGATATCTCACTCAACCACGGTATGGACACCGTCTCTGCGAAGTTGTGCAGTGCCGTTTTGAAAGAGATGGCGTAGAGATCAAACTCAGCCGGCTCGCGGCTCATCGGGTTCGGCCTCCATATAGGTATGGGGAGGTAATCCGAGGTATCCCAATCGGCATTGCTCTCGCGCAACTTCTCCCTCAGCTCGTCGCCGGTCGTCTTGATGTAGTCGAAGTAAATAGGCAGCCGCAGTTTGCCGTAGAGTTGGTACACTTCTTTGGGGGTTCGCACCCTGGACATATGCCCGTGCTCCTTGAACCACTCCAGGCCGTGTTCGTCCCCGTGGACGAGCCTGGCGAACCGATCCATCATCTCGTCCGCCCGGTACTTCCGATCCGGCTTCAGCATCAACTCTGGCTTGTAGACGAGCCCTAGCCCATAATTGATGGAGTCGTTCCAATCGTCCAGGAAGCCGAGTCGAGCTGCCAGCTCCGTCAGGATCTCCCCGGCATCCCTAGTGTTATGGAGCGGCTGCACCACAGGCTGCCGCATCGTGAGCCCCGTGATCACAGGCGCTTCCCCGCACCACATAGTGTACGATTCAAGATAGGTGTGATCCGGCAGTACGACGTCTGCCCACGTGGTGCTCTCGTTGAGCAGGATGTCGATTGCCACGACAAATTTCAGTCGCTGCACGATCTCCACCATCCTACTCGTCCCTGGCATGTTCCACAGTGGGTTGTTGTGGTACATCAGCCAAGCTTCCGGCTCGAAGCTCAGGCCGAACTTCTTTGGGTTGAGCAACGTCTCGGCCTGCAACTGCCCCGCTTCGAACCCAATGGGGAAGTACTCACCAAGGTGGCCTGTATTTGGCGGATAGGTATAGGGCAGGGGAGGACGCAACTGGTGAGGAGCTGGCTTGAGCATCCCATCTGCGCCTTCCTCGATGAACAGCCCTCTTGCATCCAGAGGGACGCCGATATGCCCGCCAGGAACGTCCATATTGCCGATAATCATGTTGATCAGCTTCAAGGCCATGTTGTCCCAGGCACCGTGAACGTGGGACTGGGCACCACGGTAGTAGTTTACCGCTGCTGGGCGATAAGGGTACTCCACCCCATCGATCACGATCTTGCTGCCGATGCGGGCAGCCTCGCCGTACTCCCTGGCTATCCTCCTGATCGTTTCGGCCGGGACCGACGTGATCTCGGACATTGCTTCAGGAGTATATTCCCGCATCTGATCCTTCAGTAACTGAAAGGCGGGGTGGCACTCGATACCATCAACCTTGAAGAGCCCCTCGAGTGCCGGCGAGCCGGCAATAGGGTCGTCATACGTTCTGGGCACTCCCATAGCGGCATCCCAAACCATGGGCTTACCCGTCGCCTTGTCCCTGACAAACTCGCCTTCGGTCCCCACTAGGTAGGGACCGTTGGTCTGCTGCCTGATGAACTCCGCATCGTAGAGACCTGTCTCGTGAAGGAGCACGTGCATCATGCCGAAGACGAAAGCACGATCGGTCGCCGGTCGGATGGGTATCCACTCGTCCGCCTTCGCAGCTCCTGCGGAAAGGACGGGATCGACCACCACCAACTTCATTCCCCTCATCCTGGCATCGGCCATTCGCTTTGCGGACCCACTCAGGTGAAGATGGGATGAGAACCCGTCCCCCGCTCCGATCTGTATCCAGTAGTTGCAGTAATCGTAATCGTTTACTTGCTGGAATGCGCCCTGCACAGCTCCTGTTACGGTGTGGACCCCTGCTCCACAGTAAGTGCCGAGAGTGCTGAAGTAGTGCGGTGTGCCAAAGACGGCTGGCCAACTCCACAGGTAAAACCGCTGGAAATCCCCCAGGCTCACCAGGAGCTTGCGCGGGTCCGATTCCCTGATGGCCTTCAGCTTTTCCGTCACCAGATCAAGCGCTTCCTCCCAGGAGATTTCCTGCCAGCGTGGGTCCACCCCTATCCCCTTTTGGGGATTCGTCCTCTTCATAGGAGACTTTATGCGATTGGGATCGTAAAGTCTCATCAAGCCAGAATTGCCTTTGGGACACAGCTTGCCCATATTGTCCGGATTTGTCGGGTCCCCCTCGATCTTGACAGCTACGCCATCCACTACCTGGACACGTATTCCGCACCCGGAAATACACATCTTGCAGAGGCTGGGTATCCACTTCCCGTCTCGCGGACTGATGGGTCGTCTAGTCCCAGGCACGCCCCGCCTCTTTCAGTGCTTGAAGTACTCGTTCAGACGTCATTGGCAGTTCCTTGAAGCGAACACCCGTAGCGTTGTACATCGCGTTCGCAATAGCCGCAGCGGTCGCCGCCAAACCGTGCTCGCCAACCCCCTTCGCTCCGAACGGGCCGGTGGGGTCATCCGGCTCGACAAGGAGGATGTCCATCGGCGGCATATCCGCAGCCGTCCAGAACTGATAGTCCGAAAACGAGGGGTTCACCACCACGCCCGTCTCCTTGTCCACGATCACGTCTTCCGTCAGGCTGTACCCGAGACCTTGCTGCAGTGCGCCTTCGATCTGGCCCTCGACCAACTGGGGATTGACAGCTGTGCCCACGTCGTGGGCCGCCACCAGCTTCAGAATCTCCACGCGGCCTGTCCGCGTGTCGACCTCCACCTCGGCAAACTGTGCGCCGTAGGGCGGGGCGTTGGTCTGGGGTGAATTGGCCGAAGCCAGGAATTGTTTTCCTCTGATGTGAGCCTGGTAGCAGATTTCCCCCATCTTCAGGCCTTTATGAGGAGCGCCTTTGACATACACTGAGCCATTCCTGGCCACTAGCTCCTCGGCGGGCGCCTCAAGCATTTCTGCCGCCAACTCCAGGATTTGCCGTTTGGCTTCTTTCGCCGCTATCCTGATGGCATTGCCGTTGGCGTATACGGTTCGACTGGCGTGGGCGCCGATGTCGAATGGCGTCGTATCGGTGTCGGTGGCTGAAATGCTGACATCGTTGAAGTTGACGCCCAGTTCCTCCGCCGCGATCTGGCAGAGCGCCGTCTTGCCTCCCGCGCCAACGTCGTTGGCACCCGTCAGGATGTTAACCGTCCCATCCTCGTTCACCTTGACCATCGCGGTGGAAAAGTCGAGGATACCGATCCAGCAGGCGGTTCCGCTGGCCCACATCAGCGTGCCGCAGCCAAGGCCCCGCTTCTTCGGCCCAGGGTCCGAGCCCGGCGTCTTCTTCCGCTTCTCCCTCCAATTTGCGGCCTCCGCCCCCTTGTCCAGGCACTCGGCAAGTGCACAACTTGTGATGGGAATCAATGTGCCCATGTCAATGTCACCGGTGTTATAATGATTGCGTTTTCTGAATTCGATAGCATCCATGCCCAGCTTCTCGGCCAGCGCATCCAGGTGCTGCTCGAGGGCAAACGCCGCCTGCGGACCGCCATAGCCGCGATAAGCGCCAGCCACTGGGTTGTTCGTATAGACGACGTAACCCTCTACCTTGACGTTCGCGCATTTGTAGATGCGGTAGAGCATCAGCGCACCGACGCTCGTCACGGCGACCGCGTGGGTGGCATAGGCACCCGCGTCGGTAATCATCGTCGCCTCCTCCGCCGTGATAGTTCCATCCTTCTTCGCGCCTATCTTCAGATGAATTCTTATCGGGTGCCGCGTCTCTGTGCCTGAGAAATCCTCTTTCCTGGACAACTCGACCATCACCGGCTTACCTGTGACTTTGGCAAGCAATGCGCTGTACGGCTCCGTAATCATGCCGAGGCGAACACCGAACGCACCGCCGATCATCGGGGTAACAACCCTCACCTTGGTCATTGGCAGATCGAAGATCAACGAAAGCTGGCGTTGCACGAGGTGTGGCATCTGCGTTGGTGAATACATTAGCAGCTTGCCACTGCTATCAAACATCGCGATCGACGCGATGTTCTCCATCTGGCACTGCTTGTTCCGAGAGGTGTCGTACGTATCTTCGTAAATGATGTCAGCCTCTTTGAACCCTGCCTCCGGGTCCCCATGTGTGAAAGGGCCAGACAGCAGCGCCGCAATGTTCTTCTCGACTCCCTCGTGTAATTGCGGCGCCCCCGACTTCATAGCCTCCTCCACGTCAAACACCGCCGGCAGCTCTTCGTACTCAACCTCGATCAGCTTCAGCGCGTCTAGGGCCGTTTGCTCATCGACAGCAGCGACAGCGGCCACCGGATCACCCACGAAGCGCACGTGATCGTCGAACATATACTGATCGAGAACGGCTGCCAAAGGCGGGTACAGGAGAACCTGGTGGGCTGCCTTCGTGAACCTGAAGTTCGGTGCGTCCTTCTTCGTCACCACTGCCACCACGCCTGGTAGCTTTTCGGCCTTGCTCGTGTCGATGCTCTTCACCACAGCATGGGGGTAGGGGCTCCTCAGCAGCTTTCCGTAGAGCAGCCCGGGGAAGCGCATATCGGCCGCGTACTTCGCCTGCCCAAAGGCCTTCTCCATCGCATCTATCTTGGGAACGTTCTTTCCGACCCACGTCAACTCTGCCATTGCCTCAGACCTCCCTCAGTTCAGTTTCTGGCTGCTGCCAGGGTTTGCTCTAACGGTGTCACGATCGCCAGGACCATCGCCACTACCCTCCGTTCTGGGCGGCAGCGAGAACAGCCTTCACGATCTTGGCGTACCCCGTACATCGACATAGATTCCCCGAGATTCCTTCCCGCACCTGCTTCTCCGTAGGGTGTGGAATCTCGTCCAAAAGCACCTTCGCCGACATCAACATTCCCGGCGTGCAATAGCCACAGCCGATTGCGCCCAGCTCAACAAACTCCTTCTGCAGCGGATGTGGCTTGCCGTTCTGCGCCAATCCCTCTATCGTCGTCACCTCCCGGCCATTCGCCTCCACCGCCAGAACAAGGCAGGAGTTAACCGATACCCCGTCGAGCAACACCGTGCACGATCCGCAATCACCGTGCTCGCAGCCACGCTTAGTCCCCGTTAGCCCCAACTGGTCGCGGATCACGTACAGCAGACTCCAGCGGGGCTCTACCGATAGCTCGTGAAGCTCGCCATTTATGCGAAGCCGAACCTGTTGCGTCATTGTGCTTTCCTCCCGCTCAACTTTCATGGTTCACTTTGCACTGTTCGCGATCTACTATTTGTCACGCTGCTCTACAGAATCTACACCTGAGCCAGAGCCTCGTCAATCGCCCGCGTGCTCAACACCCTCGCCAGAACCCTTCGGTACTCCGACGACGCACGAAAATCGCTGATCGGCTTGGTTTCCTCCGCAACTGCTGCCGCTACCTGCTTTATCAGCGAACCCTGGGGTTTCTCGCCTTTGAGCATGCCTTCTGCTCGCTTCGCCCGCGCTGGGACCGGCCCCGCGCCAGATAGCGCGATCCTCGCCTCTTGGCACACGCCATCGCTGCCCAGCGTAATCGCGACGGCGACGCTGACGATCGAGGGATCAAGAGCCTTGCGTGCGCTAAACTTCACATAGCTTGCTCCCGTGCGCGGCGATAGAGCGGGCACGCACAGTGCCGTCAGTACCTCATCCGCCCTCAACGCCGTCTGAAAGGTATCCACAAAGAAACCATCTAGCGGCACTTCCCTCTGCCCCTTTGAGCCTGCAACTATAGCACTCGCACCTAGCGCCAA
Source organism: Chloroflexota bacterium (assembly GCA_016210495.1). The sequence goes on along the minus strand of JACQUC010000091.1, from coordinate 7,294 downwards.
CAAGCAGGGTGAAGGATCCCCGTCCGGTGCAGCGTGGCAAACGGCTCCACCTATCGTGCCCTTGTTTCGCACCTGCACGGACGCGACCATCGTCTCCATCTGCGACAACACGCGGCACCTTTCCTGCACGATACCCGATTTCTCCACCGCCCGATGTGTTGCCATCGCCCCGAGAATCAATCCCTCTCCAGCACGGTCGTTGATGCCGGTAAGCTCAGGCAGCCCTCTCAGACCAATCACCACCTTCGGGTTAACTAGCTCTTCGCGCATCATCACGATCAAAGACTGTCCCCCAGCCATTACCTTCGCCTCCTCGCCATGCTTGGCCAGCAAGGCTAAGAGCTCCGGTATTGTGGCCGGTTCCACGTACTGAAAGTTCTCCACGTCTTCACCTCACTTTAGATTAGTAGCGGCACCTGTTCTAGTCTGGCTCTAATGCGACCAGCAAACTCTCCCATAAGTGAGTGGGCCTTGCCCTTGATGATGCCCTGTCCAAACTGGCCCAGCATACCCAGAATGCGCACGTCGCCCGTGACGACCACCTCGGTCTGAGTTTCGGCAATTGCGTTCAAATGCATCGAGACCTTGGCCTTGGCTAAGCTGGACAGCTTGCTTTCCGTGCCCTCTGCTATCATGCTCGCATGATAAACGTTGGCATCCCTTTCGTGAACTGTTACCTTGCCCTGGAATTTAGCCGAAACAGGGCCAACCTTAACTTTCAAGAGACCCTGATAGTTCTCTTGGTCGATGACATCGACCGCTTCGGTCCCCGGAACGCACGTCAGCACGCCTTGAACGTCGTTCATCAGGAAGTCCCATACTCGCTGCCGAGGGAAATCGATCACGAACTTTTCCTCGATAATCACGTCTTGTCCTTTCGCCGCCGATGTCCCGCTTAGTACTACAACCGTACTCGCGAGACTTGGCGCAAGATGTTGTGGTGTAAACCGAGCAGTCGGGCACAACATCCGGTATGAGTAAACCGAAGTACAGTGGTAGTGTTAGCCGGGCCCCTCGACACTATCGCTCGATCACGCTGCCGGGCCCTTTGTTGCGGACATGATGTCCCTTCTGAAGATGCAGCGCCAACAAAACCCGCTCGAACATCTCGCGTTGTTCAGCGCGAGAATATCACTTATCCTTGCTCTTCGCCAGTCTGCGCCCGCAAACAGCGAAATTTGGGGAGACACCCCCAATCTTGCCTCGTGGCCCCTAGGCCAAACCGTACTCCGACCATCGCTCGCGCACCTTGGCCAACATTCCTTCATCAGATTGGCAGGTCGGTGGGTGGCTCAGCCCTCCCCACTCGGGCCGTGGTTGCCACTCGAATGGCCAGGTGGCGTCGATCAACACTCTATCCCATGCGCCGATGCCGCCGGCCATCCTCCTAATCTCTGGAGAGAGGCTCGGGTCGAGGTCGCCCCCAGCGCACCCCGGGAAGATGACGATATCCACCGCCGGTCTCACTCGGTTGGCGATCGCCGCCAGCACCTGAGAAGTGTCAGAAATGTCGACGTCTGAGTCCACGACAACCACAATCTTGCCCTGGTTTGCAAGGCAGGCGAGCCCCGACCACAATGCCGCTGCCACTTGTCTCGTGTGGCCATAGTACATCTTATTAATACTCACGAAAAGAATGTGATGAGCCGTCATGTGGGAATCACCGCCATAGACGCCAGTGATCCCCGGCACGCCACAGTCCTCCAGCGCGTTCCAGATCGGAACAATCTCAAGGAAGGACCAGTCCCTAAACCTGGGATATGCGCTTGACAGTTCGGCCATCATGCCGTGCAGGATAGGGTCCTTGCGATGTGTGACGCAGTTGACCTGAAACACGGTGCTCGGATCCGATCCCACTTTCGAATAGTATCCAGGATATTCGCCGAAGGGACCCTCGGGCAAATAGGTCTGGGGATCTAGAAGGAGTTCCCCCTCCAGGACAATCTCGGCGGTGGCCGGCACCTCTAGGTCCACCGTCTCGCACTTCACCACTGGCAGGGCCTCTCCCCGCATCGCGCCGATTACGTCGTACTCGTCCACTCCCTCCGGGACCTTGATGCAAGACACCATATGCGTCACTGGCTCGCAGCCCAACGCAATAGCCATCGGCATCGACTTTGCGCCTTGTGCTTCGTGCCTCCTTGCATGCAGCCAAGCATGCTGGCTCGGTGTGATGAGCATCACCATCTTGTTCCTGTCGTGGATCATGCCTCGGTAATTCGCCACATTCTGCCAGCCGCTATTCGGATCCTTAGTGACGATAGCTCCCCAGGTTTGAATGTAGCGACCACCATCCAGGGGATGCCACCTTGGGGTCGGAAACTCCAGAAGGTTTACCTGATCCCCTTTTTCTATGACCTCCTTGCACGGACCCGTGGAGACCAGCCTGGGCTTGATACGCTCCCGATACTTGGCCCTGAGGATCCCGATCGCCTCCAACGGATGCGTATTCTCGGGTAGCCCAACGGCCGCCAAAGGCCTGCGAATTGAGGTGACCATCGTGTTCACGAGCACCCTGCGCCCGTGGGTCTCCTCATGACCCTTGATGTTCTCGAACAGCAGTGCTGGTCCTTGCCGACGCATAGATTCCTCAGCAATGGCGCCAATCTCATCATCCCAATCGACCTGGGCTTTCACCCTAACCAGCTCGCCATTCTTCTCCAATGCATCGACAAAAGATCTCAGATCATCAAACGCCACTCCTGTCCTCCCTCAGCGTTTTCAACCGCTTGCGCCTCTGCGCGCCTACTTCTTGGATTTCCCGAGTTTTCCGATGCCGCATCGCCACAGGCGTGGGTAGAGCTCAAGCGCGCACCTTTGGCACCTCGACATTCAGTTGCTGGAGTTTGCGGTCCACGAACGCTTGCAGCAGCTCGATTCCCTCTGGTCCGAGATGACTGAAGCGTCCCTGAGCACTCACGTACTCGGAGACCGGTTTCCAGCGCCTGGGCAGCTGTGTTAGCTTGACCCGTCCATCTTCGATTTCGTAGTTAGTCCACATCCCAGTCTCGATGGCGAGCTTGGCTATCTCGATAGTCCGCTCGCTCTCAAAGCTCCAACCCCTCGGACAAGGGGTATGGATATGTATGAACGTGGGGCCCTTAGTCGCGAGGGCCTTCCTCACTTTGTTCATGAGGTCAAGAGGATAGGCAAGCGAGGCGGTGGCCAGGTACTTCACGGCAGGATGACCAACCGCCACCATTTTCAAGATATCCTTGGGGAACAGCTTCTTACCATCAGGAGCTTGCGGCCCTACGGGGGTAAATGTCGTATAGCTTCCATACGGGGTAGTAGGAGACGTTTGTACGCCGGTGTTGCCATAGGCCTCGTTATCATAGCAGACGAAAAGCACGTCGTGCCCGCGATACATGCAGCCGCTAAGGGCCTGCAAGCCTATATCTGCCGCTCCGCCATCACCGGCAAAGCAAATAATGTTGGGGAATCGGCCTTCCTTCTTCCCCTTCCGCAGAAGGGCTCGGTACGCAGCCTCGATGCCCGAGATCACGGCGCCCCCATTGGTGATCTGCGTGTGAATCCACGGCACCGCCCAAGGACCACAAAGGTAGCTCGTGTTGGCCACGTACATACAGCCGGTAGGTCCAGCAAAGATAGTGTTCTGACCTGCTGCCAGGGCGGTGAGACGATATGATAGGGCTGGACCGCAGCCAGCGCAGGTCCGATGCCCAGCGACGTAATACTCGGTGGTAGGAGCGTCCTTAACGGACTTGACAGCAACGTAGTCGTCTCTTTCTGCCTTCACGGGGGACTCAGCCCCGAGACGAAGGTCTATTTCCATCGTCTTATCTCCTCAATCATTCTCCCGCCAGCGCCTTTCCGTGCAGTGCCTCAAAGCCAAGCCAGAACACGCGATTGCTCAGCTTGTCCATCTGCTGGGCTTCCTGCATCGCCTTGGCCATATCAAAGTAATCTTTAAGCAGGATGTTCTCGCCACCCAGCCCGGCCATGAACGTCAGCACCGTGGGCCGCTCGTCCGCGCGATAGAGCGCGGCTAGGGTCTCAATAGTCAGTGGACCAGCGTTGTGGGCGCTGCCAAAGGAGTTACTGTTCTCCAGTACACCAATCACTTTGAAGCGCGAGAGTTGCTCCGCCACCTCCTGCGTCGGGAACGGACGCATGAATCGGAGCTGGACAACGCCAACCTTCAGCCCCTCCTTGCGAAGGCGCTCGACCGCCAAGCGAGCCGGGACCACATGTGCCCCCTGACCGAAGAAGACCGTATCGGCATCGTCGGTCATATAGTGCTGCAAGAACGGCGAGTAATTGCGCCCGAAGATACGGTTGAAATCGGCGACAACCTCGGGGATAACCTCCTTGGCAGCTTCCATGGCGTTCGCTCGCCCAAGCTCGATGGCCGCACCCTGGTCAGGCCGGCACTGCGGCCCCATCAGCACTGGTTTAGCCGGGTCCAAGGTGTGAGGAGGATTGAACGGAGGAAGAAACGCCTCCACTTGCTCCCGATCAGCCAGCTCCACATCGGCGGCAATATGAGAGACGAAATAGCCATCCTGGCACGGAAACTGGGGCAGCAGCACACGGCGATCTTCACCGAGGCGATAGAACATAAGGGTGTAGTCATAAGCCTCCTGAGGGCTGGCTGCCCAGCCCATTATCCAACCCTGGTCCCGCGTCGCCATCGCCTCCGTGTGCTCTGAGCCAAAATCGCCCGGGGGATCCAGTGTTCGATTGGCGATCATACACTGCAGGGGATGGAACTCGCCCGCGATGGGTGAGTACATCTCGAAGGCATAGGTGATGCCCACGCCAGAACTGCCTGTGAAGGCCCGTGCCCCCGCTGCCGAGGCACCCAGAACAATGCTGAGTTGGCCGTGCTCGCCTTCGGCGTGGACGAACTCGGCATCCAGCTCCCCGTCCGCAACCATCCGAGCCAGCTCTATCATCGTGCCGGAGTACGGACGAATCGGGTACGACGAAATAACGTCCACATCGGCGGCCTTGACCGCCTCGGCCGTCGCCTTGCAGCCGCTAATTCGAACCTTCTTGCCCACGATACTACCTCCTAGTAGGCGATCCGGACCATGCCGGCCGGGAAATCCAACTCGTCGCGCGCGTCAACGCACTTGATCGGGCAAATGTTCCAGCAGATGCCGCATCCCTTACAGTAGTCGAGGTCAATCGACACCTTCTCGGGCGAGCCATCAGCGTGAATCTCGATGCATCCGTCGGGACAAGTCAGCCAGCACATGCGACATAGGTTGCAAGCCTGCTGATCCACTACGGGCCTCAACACGCGGAAGTTTCCGCTGACGAAGGCTGATTGGCGTCCGTTGGGTGCCGGTGCGGGCTGGATAAGACTAACCTGGCCCTTGAAATGCTCTGCGTGGGCTGGTGTAGGAGCGTCTTGACTAGGACGGTACAAGGGATTCTCCGATAACTCAACCGTGGCGTAGCCGCGCTCGAGAGCGCCGACGTCAAGCCGCGGAAGCTTGAGACTCTCCAGCCCGACGACCCCGGTCGCCCTGACAATGGCGCCTAGAAGGGGCCCGGCAGTGCCGGACGCGATTGTGGTGTCGGCTGCACCTTCTCCGGCACCGTAGGGGGCCCGGGGTTGCCAACCATTGCCGGCATCCACAGTGGCGATCGTCTTGACTCGACCGATGTTCTCCATAGTCTGTGCCAGCTCAAGTATGTTCGCTGAGCTCCGGCAGGTATTGACGATCAAGACGGCTTCTGGGGTCACCCCTTTCAGCACATCACATCCTTTGACGAAAGCCGCGTCCGTCGTGACGACGACTGAAGGGTTATGGTTTTCGTAGATGTAGGGCTCCGCAATGGGGCTGGAACTGACGCGCACATAGGAGCGACATGGAACGTTCACCCTGTCTGGCAAATCGACGTAGTTGTCAAATGCCTGGGTAAACTTCCCCTCCGATCTGGCAGCGTCGGCAAGAGAATTGGAGATAGTTCGGGCCAGGCGACCTTCGACCACACCCCTGTACCAAATCGTGACTTCGATAAGATTATTTTCTGCAGTCACATTGATCCTTTCTGATCAAGATTACGGGAACGCATCTATCAAAGAGCAACGCAACGTGGAACAGTGGCGAATCGGCCAGACCCTCCATGATCCCGCACAGCATACGCAATACCTCGCGATGACCACCGACTGGACGTCAGCGATTCAGGAGTCGGGTAGGAGTGGTCAAATACGACTAGATTGATGACTGCCACGGTGAGCCTAGCGAAGGCTCGCGCCGCTCTAGATTCTTCGCGTCCGCTTGGCTACGCCTTAGCTTAGAATAGCGCTTGTCGCTCGAACTGTGATGGACCGTTGGAACGCGGCTTTGGCACACCAGTATACCTGTATGCAGGCGCAGTGTAGCATGCTGCCCTGCTTTTGTCAAGCATTTGATGCCCACAAATTCAAAAAAGAAAAAATCACGGGGTTCGAAATCCTGCTGGGGATCCTGCGAGAGGGAATCCTTCAAGCGCAAGGCAGGAAGGACACAGGGGTACCGCTAGATTAAAATTAGCAGACAGGTTCTGTGACCACCGTGAAATCCTCGATGGTCACGGCCAGTTTCTAAGGGTATTGTATCCTCTACGGCCAGGCCATTAGTTATTGGTGGATCAGGCGCGCTCGCGACGTCTTGAAACTAGTCAGAGCCTCGACTCGCTTTGTGACCGATCAGCACAGCCACTTCCTCAGCATGTTGCAGGTGCTCTTTCGCGAGTCTTTCGGCAGCCTCGGCGTCGCGATTGCACAAAGCTTCGTTTATTTGCAGATGTTCTTTGAGTGATTGAGATGCCCGATCCGGGGCCTGGATCGATGAGCTATAGATTCGTTGAATGTGATCTCTTAAACTCACCATAAACCCTTTCAGCCATCGGTTCCGGGCGGCTAAGATGATCACCTCGTGATACTGGCTATTAAGCGTTGGCACCGCCGGAACATCGCCCGCGTCGATGCATCGCCCCATCTCGGCGCAAATCTCACGCAGCTTGGCCAGTTCCTCTGCCGTGATGCACTTTGCCGCCAACGCAGTTGCCAGACCTTCCAACGACTTACGGACGGCAAACAAATCCGCCAAATCACCTTGGCTCAGTTCCGTGACGACGACCCCGCGCCTAGGTTCAATTCGCACGAGCCCTTCGGTTTCGAGCCGTCGGAGCGCTTCACGCAAAGGGCTGCGGCTGACGCCGAGTTGGCTGCACACCTTTTCCTCAGTGAGGTGGTCTCCAGGATTGAGGCGACCGCTGAGAATGGCTTCGCGCAAGGCGTCGTAAACTTGCATTCGAAGCGGGACATAGCTAT
>JACQUC010000084.1 GCA_016210495.1 Chloroflexota bacterium | reverse complement strand
GCCGGCGCCGGCCCGCCCGCACCGGCCCCCGACCCCCGCCTGGCTCGCCGCGCTGCGGGCCGTTCGGGCTGCCCAGATCGAGCCCGGTGAACTGGTGGCCGTACTTGGAGACCACAACGCGGCCAGAATGGTCTGCCAGACGGTCCGCCTGGCTGGCGCAGCGGCCATATTGGTGGTCGTCCGGGATGACGCCACGGCTCGCGCGCTTTTCCGGGACGCGCACCTTGATCGACAACAATGGGTGACCGAGCCCAGACACCTACTCGACGGTAGCAATCTTGATTGCCTGTTGGACGTTTCGGGTGACTGGCGCCTGGTCGACCAGACACTCCCACACCTGCGTGAGGGCGGGCGTGTCTTCCTGTTGGCCGACGAGTACGGACGGAACGAATCCTTCGACTTTTATCCCGATGTTCACCGCCGTTCGTTAACCATGGTCGGCCTGGGACGTCTCTTCGAGCCAAATGAAACGAAGATGCCGGCTAATAAACAGTTGGACAATTTATGCGGCCAATAGGCAGATTCCTTGCCAGGCTCTCGCTTTCGTTTCTCGGGTTGCTCGTCGCCGTCGGGCTACTGGAAGTGGCGCTCCAGCTCTACCCGGCAGTTCCCGCTGCCAGACTGCGTGCGCCGTCCGAGGCCTGTCGAGAGGTTGCCACCTCGCCGGTTTCGTCCTACGACCCATACATTGGCTTCAGGGGTGTGCCCGGCTCCTCGGGCGAGTTCTCCAAGACCTGCGAGTATTCGGCACTCTATCAGACCACGGTGTTCCGCCATCAGTTTGCTTACAACTCCGAAGGCTGGCGTGACACCAGTCACGCCTATGAGAAGCCTGCTGGTGTAACGCGCATCGTGGTGCTGGGAGACTCGTTCTCCTGGGGCTACGGCGTCGCGCAGAGCGATGCTTACCCCGCGCTGTTGCCGGCTCTATTGCGGGGTGAGGGCGTGGACACGGAGGTCATCACCATGGCCATGCCCGGATGGGGACCCAACCAGGAGTTAGTAGCCCTCACCTATGAGGGGCTGCGCTACAAGCCCGACGTCGTGGTTGTCCAGTTTGCCGGCAACGACTACGCCGATAGCCTGTGTGCCTCATTTGAGGAGCGCTCTTCACCCCAGTTCTACGTGGGAGGGGATGGAGAGCTGAAGTGGCCGGATCTACCACTCGCCACTTCCAACCAGTCGTCCGAACTACAGAGGCCAGATCTTCCTGTTTGGATGGCAGAGGAAGACAAAAGCCACTGCGGCAAGGCTGTGGCGAAGGCTTCCACGGCGCAAACGGGACCTTCTAAAAGCGACCTGACGTGGCTCAACCTGAAGCGCTGGCTGGAGCGGCATTCCATATCCTATCGGCTTGTGCGCGATTCTGTGAAATCTGTGCGACTGACCCAGACACTGGCTGAGGCTGGCGGCGTAACAGAGCCCGCGCAAGCCGCCGTGCCCAAACCCGCTCGCGCGGTCGCGCTCGTCAAAGCCCTCCTGGAGACCATCAAGAGGACGTCCGAGGCCAACGGAGCCGCGTTCGTGCTTCTCACAGCGCCCCTTTACCAATCGACTTTGCGGCCGGCAGATGCGCCGACGGAAGACCAGGCGCTGATCTCGGAGTTTAGCGGCCACGCGCTCGATCTGACGCATGCATTCCGGAACGCGAGGATTTCCGAGCCTCGCAAGGCTTTCTATTTTGCACCCGAGGATGGCCACTGGACTGCGGCGGGCCATCGTTTGGCCGCGCACGAGCTCGCCCGGCACCTCCGCGAGCTACTTAACGCCACTGGAACGATTCGCTGAGCGGATCGCCAGCAAGGTACTTTACGAACTATTGCAGAAGCGTAGGGGCGTCCCGAGACGGGATCGCGATTTCACGGGAGACGTCCGCTGTCTTCCCTGGGCGGGGCGGGGCTCAGGCATTTCTGCAATCCAGCGTATGCTACCGCTCATAGGTGGGCGGCGCGCCACCCCGCATGCTATGATGTGGACAATGGGGCGGACAGATGGAGTAGGTACCGTGCGTTCTATTGGAGTGCGGGACTTGAGACGTAACCTGAGTCAAGTCCTTGAGTAGGTTTCTGCCGGAGGCCAGGCGATCAGCATCACCAGCTACGGCCGGGAGGTCGCCCGATTAGTGCCGCCGCGTAAGAGCAAGACTCCCCAGGAAATGGCGGGACTATGGGAGCGCATCGACAGGATTGCATCGGAGATCGGCCGCTATCCTGACCAGGCAATGTCCGTCGCCGACGCAATCCGCGAGGAGCGGGAATGACGCTGGTGTCTTCAGACGTACCCGAGGGCTACAAGCACGTCCCCTGCAACCTCTGCGGGGCCGATAGCGCCGAGACCTATGCAACTTGCTCGATCGACGCCGATTGGGTAGTTCATAGAACCCGAGTGCGCTGCCGCAAGTGTGGCCTGGTGTACAGTGATCCTCAGGCTAGCGAGAGGACTCTGGCAAGCTTTTACTCTCGAACCTATCCAGTATCCTGTGTGCCGGATAAGGTGCAGACATCAGAAAGTCAGATCTCCGCCGCGAAGCAGTTGTTTGAGAGGATGAATGGCAGAGGAAGACCAGGCCGAGTCCTGGACGTCGGCTGCGCCACGGGCCACTTTCTCGCCGGCGCTCAAGCAGCAGGTTGGGAGACGTACGGCGTCGAAGTCTCCACCGCTTTTGTCGACTACGCTCGCAATACGTTGGGGCTCAAGAACGTTTACGTCGGATGTCTCCGCGACACCTCGTTTGATGATGGTTTCTTCGATTTCGTGAACATGTGGCACGTCCTTGAGCACGTGGCCGATCCCATCGGCGAGCTGACCGAGATTCGCAGGCTTCTCAAGATCGGAGGCGAGCTCCGACTGGGGGTCCCTACCCTCGACGATCCGCACTACTGGATCGACCGGCTGATCTGCCGGTGCAAGGGCATGGCTCCACCGATGCGCACGTCTGACCACCATACCTACGAGTTCACGCGCCGGACGTTGAGCAACATGCTGGAGGCGGTAGGCCTGCACGTTAAAGAGGTCGAACTGTACTTCAATCCGAGGGATTCGCTCCGACACATGAATTGGAAAGGGAAAACGGAAGATCTGGCGGTTTCGGCTGTGAGCAGACTGCTTGCAAAGAGTTTTGGCGATCGCCTGCGCATGGCGGCCGTGAAGTTGTAGGCTTGTGGTGGCAAGACGGTGAGAATATTGTACTCGGCCTTGACAGAATATTTCTGGATGCACGTCGTGGAGGTGGTCAACAATCTGGCGGAACTGGGGCACGAGGTGCATCTGGCCACTTTCCTGCGCTCCAGACCACCAAGGCTGCACCATTCGGTGTCTTTTCATAATCTGAGTCTGCGAAACAGACCCTGGCAAGACTTCCTGGCGCCTCCCTTTTTGGATGCATTGATTCGGTGCGGTCTGGAAAGACTTGCCGGCAGAGGAGACTCGATCTATGCGAGTTGGATTGGGCACATCGTAGATAGCGCCTCATTCGACCTGATCTATGAGCGCGAAGGCAACGTAGCACCGGCGATTGCGGTGGCGCACGCCCGCTCTATCCCCAGCATTTTGGAGTTCAATGCAATCTGGCCCTTGGAAATGCAGTGGAAAGGATACTCCCCAAGCGAAGCACAACTCGCCTTGGAAGTCCGCTTGGAGGCCGCTTGCTTGGCAACCCGAGTCGTCAGCGTGAGCGCTGGAGCACGGGACTACTACTCGGAGCACGGTGCGTCGCTTGGTAAGTTCCGGGTAATACCAAACGGCGCCGCCATAGACCTGTTCCATCCGCTGGAGCAGCGCTTGTGTCGAGAGAGGTTAGGACTCGGAACCAAAGACAAGCTTATCGGTTACACGGGTTCACTCCAACCCTTTTACGACATCCAATGCGTGATCCGCGCGATGCCATCGATACTGCGACGCGTTCCGACCGCGCACTTTGTAGCAGTGGGCCGAGACTACAAGCCGCCCTTCGGACCGGGACGAGAGAATCTTAAGAATCTAAGCCGGGAATTGGGGCTAGCGTCACGGGTGCATCTGTTGGAAGCGGTGCCTTACGAAGAAGTCCCCATCCACATTGGATCATTCGACCTGTGTTTGCTGCCATTAGCTAAGAAGGACGGTTGGCAGGCTGCTCTGTCGCCGCTGAAGTTGAGAGAGTACATGGCCTGCGCCAGGCCGGTGGTGGCCAGCGATATTCCCGGGGACAGCCAGGTCCTCGGTCAAGCCCGGGCGGGACTACTGTACGAACCCGGCGACCGGGAAGACATAGCTGAGAAAATATGCCGCTTGCTGGAAAGCCCGGAGTTGGCGTGCAGCATGGGACAAAACGGCCGGCGTCATGTGCTGGAGTGTGGCACCTGGCGGCACACTGCCGAAAGTATACTGGCGGTGGCGGAGGAAGCGATTGCCGACATGAAACAAACTAAAGCGGTCTTGGTGGGCAGGGCCGAACAGTGAGGGTACTACTGATCAACCCTATCATCCGGCCCAGCCAGCCCCCTTCGTACTTCCCACTGGGCCTGGCATACGTCGCAGCAGTCCTGCGAGGGGATGGACACCAAGTCGACGTCATGGATATTAATGGAAACCGCTGGCCGCCAGACGCCGTGGCCAGAAGGCTACGCCAGGCATCTTTCGATTGGGCTGGCATTACAGGTCTCATTACCGAGTACAGCCAGGTGAAATGGTTGGCGAATGTCATCAGGGAGCAGCATCCGCATAAGAAGATCGTGTTGGGTGGTCCCCTTGCCTCGTCCGCTCCTGACTTCTTGTTGCAGACCACAGCCGCCGACCTCGTGGTGCTTGGAGAAGGTGAATCGACCGTGCGAGAGCTGGCGAAAGCTATGGAAAAAGATAGTGGGGTCAGGACTGTTTCTAACCTCGCTATCAAGCAAAACGGGCACATACACTACACTCCCTCTGCCCCCTTTGTGGAGGATCTGGATAGTCTTCCATTTCCAGCCTGGGACCTCTTCCCTGTCGAGGCGTACATCTATGGCGAAAAACTGGGCTTTGATTTCCCCGCCAGAGCGCTCAATTTGATAACAAGCCGCGGCTGCCCGTACCGTTGCATTTACTGCTTTCACGGCATTTCGGGCCAGAAGTTCCGCTATCGCTCACCCGAAAACATTCTGGCCGAAGTCCGTCTCTTGCAGGAACGATATCGCCTCGATGGCCTGGTCATCTCCGACGACTTGTTCATCACTCGAAGGGAACGGGTTCTGGACTTCTGCACGCTCATCGTACGTGAGCGGATAAAGATCCGCTGGATGTCCAATGCTCGTGTTAATCTAGTTACGCAGGAACTACTGGAAAACATGAAGGCTGCCGGCTGCAAGGCTGTTTTCTTTGGGCTGGAGACTGGCAGCCCGGAAATGCTAATGAGCATACGCAAGGGAACGACTGTCGAACAGGCTGAAGACGCAGTTAAGCTGGTTCGCAAGGTTGGCCTCCGGGCAGATGGCTATTTCATGATTGGCATGCCCGGCGAGACCGCGGCGACCGTGCAGCAGACCATCGACTTCTGCAAACGCAACGGCTTTTTCACAAGGCTCAGTTATGCCACACCGCTCCCCGACACACCGATGTTTGATACGGCTAAGAAAATGGGCAGAATCGGCGGCTTCGAATCGGTGCTGGGCAAGTGGGATGGATGGGGCAACACACTCTTGGTAAATATGACCGATATGTCCGACCAGGAATTGGTAGCGTTGAAAGAGAGAGCTGACCGAGAGATTAACTCCAGGAGCATCCTGGCAGCCTTGAAGGGGCGGCTGAAAGCGGCACTCCAGGATCTGAGGGATCACGGCACGGTCTTCATGTTGAAAAAGGCCAAATACAAACTGCTGAGGACGATCAGATCAGGCCGTGATCCTTATGGCACGATGATCCGCCGAGCTGAAGCCTCGGCACGTGCTTGGACCGAGTTAACCTGATGTATTTACGAAATCTCAACTTTGCAGGTCAAGGCCCCGATTGTTTGGGAGGACGCCTATGGTGGCTTCTTACAGACCTAACCACCCTCTTGCTGGCGCTTAGCCGAAAGAAGGTGTTCTTGTGAGAGTTGTGTTGCTGACCCAAGATTTCCCTCCTATGGAGGGTGGCACCGCCAACTTTCTGCAGAACATCTGCTCGGAGTTGACGGGGCGCGGCCACGACGTGAGAGTCATTACCACCGCCTTTCCAGGGGACCACGCCTTCGATGTGCAACAACCCTATCGGGTCCAACGTTACCGATTGGGCCGGCGTCTTGCCTCCGCAATGCCGCTGCTTCGTTTTCTCAGCTATGTTGCCTCAGAGAACGTCGACATAGCCCTTTTGGGACACGCAATGGGGACCAGCGGCCTGAGGGCTGTCTTGGCAGCCAAGTGGCTCGGCCTGCCCTACGCGATCTTGGCACACGGCACTGACACGGTCTACGTCCGTACGAACCCGGCGGATGCTTTAGTAGGGCGTTGGGTGTTCCGTAACGCCGCACGGATCTTTGCCAACAGTGCGTTTACCAAGAGCCTAATACTGAAGGCGGGCCATCCCGATCGCAATCTTGCAATTCTCAATCCGGGGGTGAATGCTGACTACTTTGAACCTGTCCACGACAGATCCGATCTAGTAAGGAAGTACGGTGTGCTCGGCAGGAAAGTATGCCTTACCGTTGCCAGGCTTGCAGATAGAAAGGGTCACGCCGATGTGCTGGAGGCGCTCCCCGCGGTGATAGCCGAAGTCCCGGATGTGATCTATCTTATCGCAGGCAAAGGACAGTTGGAGTCAGCACTGCGCCAACAGGTCACTGATCTTGGAATTGCGGATCACGTTCGCTTCTTGGGCTACGTGCCACAGCCAGACTTACCAGGTTTGTACAACGTTTGCGATGTGTTTGTGATGCCGTCCTACGATTGGGCCAACGGGGAAGACGTGGAGGGCTTCGGAATCGTCTATCTGGAAGCCAACGCCTGTGGCAAACCTGCCATCGGGACGCGGTCTAACGGGGCAGTCGATGCTATCCGGGATGGGGAAACCGGCATTCTCGTCAACCCCCACGACGTGCGCGCCATCGCAGCCGCGATCACTCGTTTGTTGACCGATGATAGCTACACGCAGAGATTGGGGCGGACAGCCCGTGAACGGATCGTTAGAAACTTTACGTGGAGTAGAGTGGGAGAACGCCTCGAACAGCAACTTCTGCAAATCAGCAGGAAGTCAGCCTAAGTCGAGCAAGGTCGGTGCAAGCCGAGGCCAATTCGGCCCGTGACCGTCACACCGAGCAAAAGCATGAAAGGAGAAGCTGCCAGTTCGGCAGGCAGCAAGAATTATGGCAGATGTCGTTCTAGTATTCCCGGCTTTTTCCGACCAGGTTGACCGAGACGACACCAATCTGAGACCTCCCCTGGGAGTCTTGATGCTCGCGTCGGTCCTACTCGAAAACGGCGTCTCGGTAAGGGTTATCGACCAGAGGGTTCAAGTAGACTGGAGGGACGTCCTAAGAGCTGAACTGGAAAGCGCCCCGCTGTGTGTAGGCGTGTCGTCGATGAGCGGGGATCAGATCAAGTTCGCATTGCGAACCAGCAAGTTCGTCAAAGAACACAGTGGCATCCCTGTGGTCTGGGGTGGGGTTCACCCCATCCTCGAGCCTAGCTCGACCATCCAGCACGAGTTAGTCGACATATCTTGCACCGGCGAAGGCGAAAACGTCGTTTTGCCGCTGCTCGAAGTCTTTAAGGGCCGCCAGGTCCTAGAGAACGTGAAAGGGATCGCTTTCAAGAAGAATGGGGAAGCCTTTTTCACGCCACCGGCCGACAAGGTGGATCTTGACGCGCTGCCTTTCGTCCCATTCCACCTGGTCGACATGGACAAGTATCGCTGCTCAAACCGGTTTTTCGGCTTCAAAGGGGACCTGATAATCCCATTGGAAACCAGCAGGGGGTGTTCGCACCGCTGCACCTTCTGCCGTGAATCGGTGAGAAGGTTCGCCTGGCGCGCAATGCGCGCTGAGCGGGTTGTCGAACACATCGAGCACGTCATTGTTCAGTACAAGATCAATACCTTTACGTTCAACGACGACAACTTTTTCGTCGACAACCGACGGGCTGAGAAATTCGTGTCTCTGATCGAGGAGGAAGGCGTAGACATTGAATGGTACACCAATGTTCGGCCTGACTACATCCTCAGACGTGGTCCGGCCTGGCTCCAACGGCTGGAAAAGGCGGGCGCAAAGTGTTTGACGCTGGGGGCGGAATCCGGCAACGACGACATCTTGGAACGTATGGGTAAGGGTATCACCGCTGAGGGCATTCTTCGCGCCAACAGGGACCTGGCCAAAACCAGCATTCTGACACAATACGTGTCCATACCTGGCCTGCCCTACGACACCCTCGACACCGTCAAACAGACCTACGAGCTAGCGATCCGACTAATGGTCGAGAATCCATCTGCCGACCACTCTTTCGCCAAGCTGATACCGACTCCTGCCACGGTAATACTGGAGGCGTGCGTCCAAAAAGGCTATGAGAAGCCAGAAACGCTGGAGGAGTGGTCCGACATATTCGACTTTCGTCTGAAGAAGAAGTCTCCCTGGATAGACGAGGATGTCGACGCGTGGATGCACACCCACCAGTACCTGGAAGGTTGGAAATCGCTAAGAGCCAAATATGGCCCTGCGGGACGCCTTATTTTCGGTCTTCTCGCCAGTCTATTTCTTTGGAGGCTGAGACAGAACTTCTATGGCATCCTTCTGGAGCCCAAAGCCGAGCTCGCTTTGCGAGGCGCAAAACGGTTGCTCAAAGGAATTCGAAAACTGCTTCCTGTCAGTTCAACTTCCAGTTGATCTTACGTGAGCGTGAGGCAGAGCCGCGCCAAGACTCCTGCCTCGACTCGGGTTGAGCTAGTGTTCAGCGCTAGATAAAAGCTATTGGTAGGAAATAGGACGCCGAATGCGAAATGTTATCTATCTCGGGTCTACAGCGGGCCCGCCTAGGACCGGCGGAGAGCGGTACGATCTAGAGATACTCAGCTTCCTTCAGAACAATGGCTGGTCCACCAATTGCCTCGCGCCGCCTTCCTCGCCAGGTGTCCCATTTCTTCTCAGGCACACCTCCGAGAACTTCTGGTTCCTAAGAGAGGTTCTGCGCCTTGCCGATGCCAGGACGGTCGTCCTGGAGGATCTGCATCTGCATTCGCGAACCTTGCTGCTGAACTTGTACCTTCGAGCTGGGAGACGAACCCAATTGCTGGGAATTCTGCACCACCTGCCCTATCATGACCTGGGATCGAGGGCTTACCGGGCAATAGATCGTGCGCTGGTGCGCCTATCACTTAGCCTTATGCATCACGTAATAGCGATTAGCCAAAGCACAAAACAGTCGTTGTCGTCGCTCGGTATGCCAAGCGACAGAATACACGTCGTTCTGCCCAACGCCACCGAGCTTCCGCACCCCGTGCGCAGTCCCCTCAACGACGGGACCCTGCACGCTCTCTTTGTCGGCACCTGCTGCCCTCGCAAGGGCGTCGATCACCTCGTGAGGGCCATGGGCCAGCTCCGCGATTGCCCACTGACAGTGCACGTTGTCGGGGATCTGGCAATAGATGCGGACTACGCTCAAGGAGTCGTGCGGCTCGCGCACGAAATGGGGCTCGGTGATCGAGTTGTTTTCCACGGCAGGATTAGCCAGGAATCCCTGCACGAGCAGTACGCCCGGGCGGACATGTTCGTGCTACCTTCCCTTTGGGAAGGCTACGGCATCGTCTTGATCGAAGCTACGGCGTTCGGTCTGCCAATCGTCGCCACATCCGTCGGCGCCGTGCCCGAGATCGTTCAGGATGGGTACAATGGCCTCCTCGTGCCTCCCAGTGACGCAGGCGCACTTGCGGCTGCTCTTCGCCGCGTCTGCACCGACGTATCCCTGCGCCAGTCTCTTGCCACTGGATGCCTAGAGCGGCGAAGAAGCCTTCGGACCTGGGATTCCGTTGGCAAGGAATTTGCTGACCTGCTGGATCGCATCGCATCGTAGCGACAAACACGTGATCGGAGCTTTGGACATCGTCTGTGGCAGTGGCATTGATACCAAGTTGGCGCGAGACGACGGCATCTGAATACCTGGAGCGCGCCATCGATATCTACTATCTCGATCCCTGGTTCGCTCTCTGGCGTTCGCTCGAGGCAAGCCTCATCGCGTCGTGCGAGCTTAAGCCCCCGGTGCTCGATATCGGTTGCGGCGATGGCCTGTTTTCCTACTTGCTCTGGTCACAAGAGCACGCGGACTTCGACGACTACAAGTTTTATCGCTCGCGCTTTCCGCCGGACTCGTTTCGCTACAGCAAGAAGGTGGACGCGGGTATCGACCTCAATGAGCACTCTGTTCAGCAGGCAGGCAGGATCAAGTCTTACACCACGCTCGCGGTTGCGGATGCATGCAGTCTGCCCTATCAGGACGACACGTTCAACACGGCTTTCAGCAACTGCGTTATGGAGCACATACCCGATCTGGACGCTGCGCTGCGGGAGGTGGCACGTGTGCTAAAATCAGAAGGCGTTTTTCTGATCACCGTGCCGAGCGAGCGATTTGGCGATTTTCTGTTCCTCTCCGGTCTTTTTCGCAAGCTGGGCCTGAAAGGTCTGGCCGATCGGCACGAACGGTGGGTGAATGGGAAGCTTCGGCATTTTCACACCATGTCGCATCACGACTGGCGGACACACCTCGAGGGGGCTGGTTTTCATCTGGTCGATCACTGCTATTATGTGTCTCGACGTATGGAGCGGTGCTGGAGCATAGCATGGATGCTGCTAGGCCTCGGCTGGGGCCGCTGGACCCTGAGCGCTCTCACCCGGCAGGTAATCTACCTGCTCGATGCATCGCCCTCGCGGCTTCACAAGCGCCTGTTGAAAGCCCTGTGGACGACGGCATTGAGCAAGTATGTGGCCGAAGATCATCCTGCGCCCTACGGTCAGGGAGGCGCACTATTTCTCATAGCCCAAAGGAAAGCTGTCAGCACAGTACCGCACCGGCCACTTCCCCAGCAGACAAATGAATCTCGGCCGTAAGCTCAACGTCCTATTCTTTGGCGACCAGTGGGACGACACGTGGCGTCGCCGGCAGGAGTTGGCGGCCAGGCTCGCGGAGCGGGAAGAGGTTGGTAACGTCATCTACGTCGAGTTGCCTCTTACGATCACCTCTCTGCTAGGATACCTGCTCGGCAAGGCCGACAGAGACGCCAAGAAACGCTGGAAGCGCGTGTTGAAGAGGGGTTTGGTTGCCCGCCTGGACGACGTGTACGTGGTCACGCCCATATCTATGCTCCCACGGCTGTCTCACCGGACTTTGCAGGCCGCTAACGCGCGCATCCAGGTGTGGATCGAGCGATTATTGCTTTGGTTCTTACGTGCCCGTCTTCGCGACGAGACCCTGGTCTTCTGGGCGAGTCATCCGAGCTACACCGCGGATCTGTTGGGTGTCTATGGTGAGAAACTTGTGTGCTACGACAACTCCGATCATTTCAGCTTCATCGGCCCATGCCTGGGCGCGTCGCCCCCGGTGATGTCGGTATTCGTCGCCGGCGACCGCCGCCTGACCGATGTTTCCGACCTGGTCTTTGTTAATTCTGAGTTGCTCTACGCCGAGAAACGCCCGGTCAATCCCAACACCCACCTTCTTTTGAATGCCGTGCGCCTGGACCTGTTTCGGGATTCGTTGCTCCAAGATCAACCCGTCCCACCCGACATTGGGAGCATCAGACCGCCTATCCTGGGATACGTCGGATACGTCGGGGAAACGACGGACACTACCTTACTCGAACGGATACTAAATGACCATCCGGAATGGTCTGTCGTCATCATCGGCGGCGTCGACCTGGAACAACCCGAGGTCGCCGGATTGCGGGCTTTCCGAAACCTCCACTTTCTTGGCGAGAAACCGCTGTCTCTGCTGCCCTTGTACATTGCTCGGTTCGATGTCGGTCTCTCCCTGTACGAGCCTTGCTACCTTAACGATTCACGTTGCAGCCTTAAGATATTGAACTATCTGGCGATGGGCAAGCCCGTTGTGGCCACCGACACGGCCGGAGCGCACTTCTTTGCTGAGGTGATTCACGTCGCGCACGATGCGGAGCAGTTCCTGCGATGCCTCCAGGAGGCGCTTGAACACACGGGTCAAGCTGACGTCACGCGACGAATGGAATTCGTGAAAGATTGGACCTGGGAGAACAGGGCCAAGCAGATCCTCGACCAGATGTTTGACCGGCTTGGGGAGAAGAATGGCAGCAAGCGACCGTAGGGGCCAAGCACAGCCGACCACGGCGGTCTCCGTGCCCTCCGAGCTCTACGACGAAGGGTACTTCCTGGACCACATGGGCCCCGGCAGGTGGCGTAGTTTTCTTGATCAGGCGCAGAAGGGTCAGTTGGACACTGGCGGGTACTTTCTAGAACTAGCCAACGTCCTTCCCGGGATGCGCGTGCTGGATATCGGATGTGGCCGCGGGGAGAACGTGCTGCACTACGAGTTGCCCCCTTTCAGCCTCGTGTTTGGCGACTCCATATATGCCAAAGCGTGTAACTACTCAGGTACCTTGTCCGCTAAGGTGCTAAAACGGCGTTTTTCGGGTCAATGGACGGCTCTGACCGCCCTGGAAGCATCTATCCAAGCGGCAATTGCGCCCGTTTTGCTGCCTGGAAGGCCGCTTCCGGGGCGAAAATACCAGGCTATCGATCAGGGTACCTGAGTAGTTACCAAAGCGTCTAGAAGTGGAAAGAGGTAGGCCCATCGAGGCAATGAAAGCTGGGTTCGTTGGCACCGGCAATATTGCGCGACAGCACTTGGCGTGCGTCAAGAGTACTCAAGGGGTGCAGTTAGTTGCGGTCTGCGACAAGAATGAGCTCCGAGCCTCGGAATTCTCCCGCCAGTTTGGTGTGCCTTCCTGCACGGACTTGGCCCAGATGGTGGCCAACCATTCGCCCGATGTTATCCATATCCTCACCCCACCTCAGACGCACGCTGCGCTGGCCATTCAGGCGCTACATGCGGGCTGCCACGTGCTGGTCGAGAAGCCTCTTTGCCTGGCGCGTGACCAGGCTGACGCCATATATGCGGCAGCCGAATCGACGGGCCGACTCGTCAGCGTGGATCACAATCACCTCTGGTCGCCACTGGTGCAACGGGCGAGGCGAGTAATCGAATCAGGCTGCTTTGGCTCTGTGCTGCACGTCTACTACGTCATGGGAGATGATTACCTGGACATGGTGAAGCACGGCCAAGCCCGCTGGGCGTTGGAGATGCGCGGTGGCGCACTTTGCGACCTGATCCCTCATGCTCTCTACATCATCAGGTCTTTCCTGCGCGATGTGCGTGTGGTCTCCGCCCGCGCTCGCGGCACGGGCATCGACGACCTGCACGAGCTCTCCGTCGATTTCGCGAGTAGCTCGGGGGGAGCAGCTCTGTGGATGTCCCTGCGCCAGCGGCCTCTGGAGCACAGCTTCCGGATCTACTGTTCGAAAGGCACGATTCACGTCGACCTGCGTAACTTCTGCCTGTCAGTAATCCCTGACCAGGGCTTACCCGGACCGGCAGCCCGCGTGTGCAACACTGTGTCGGAATCCTGGCAGCGAGGCGCGGGCACGCTGGGCAATGCTTTCCGACTGCTTTGGGGTGGCTTTGACCCTCGCGCCGGCACCCGCGGAGCCATCCATGCCTTTTACCGGGCAATTGCCGAGGGAGCGCCGCCTCCTATCAGCCGAGAAGATGCGATATCAGTAGTCGAGCTTTCATCCTCTATCTGGGATTCCTTGGAGGACACGCCGGGCGCTGTGCTGCCGGCTTTCGACGAACGCGGTGTGGCCGTCATGCGCCGAGCACCAACCGATTTCCTGTCCAACGGCGACGCCTCGCCGCCGGATGTCCTGGTGACGGGCGGAACCGGCTTCATCGGCCAGCATCTGGTGCGTAGGCTCATCGCCGATGGGCAAAAGGTTCGCGTTCTGTGCCGTGACGCAAGCCGTCTCGGCACATTACCCAAAGATGGAGTGGACGTCGCTTTTGGTGATGTCAGTGACGTGAGCGCCATCCGCCGGGCAATGGAGGGCATCGAAACCGTCTACCACCTTGCCGCGACGATGAATGGCGATTGGGCCGCCCACTACCAGGGCACGGTCGTCGGATCTCAGAACGTGTTGCAGGCGGCATCTGAAGCGCATATCAGGAAGATGGTCTTCCTTAGCTCGCTGAGCGTGCTGCACGCCAGTCGCTTTTCAGGAAAGCACGCGATTGATGAATCGTTTCCCTTGGAGCCGCGTCCCGAAGCGCGTGGTAGCTACTCCCGTGCCAAGCTAGAGGCTGAGCGCACTGCGGTGCAAGCGACTAAAGATGGAAGGCTCGGTATCACCATCATCAGACCAGGGCTGGTGTATGGCCCCGGTAATGCTGATTTTCTCGGCGATGCCGGCTTTCGTTTGGGCAATGCCCTCGCTCTGGTGGTCGGCTTCGGTGGGCGGCGCCTTGCGCTAACATATGTAGCGAACCTCGTGGATGCTCTCTGCCTGGCCGCGCAAAACGGCGATTCCAACGGAAAGATCTATCATATCGTCGACCCGGACTCGCCTACCATACGCCAGTACGTCAAAGCCTACGCGCAGGCCGCAGGGCGCCCTCTGACCGCGCTGTACTTCCCGACGCTTTTCTGGAGGCTGGGCTTCAGCTTGCTAGACTGCGCCTTCCGGCTGTCGCGTGGCTCATCGCCCAACCTCAGTTACCGCCTGCGCTCGATCGCCAACAGCGCGCGCTTCGACACCACGGCGGCACGCAAAGGTCTTGGGTGGCAGGCTCGAGTGTCCTTTCAGCGTGGAATCGAGGAGACACTTGGGACACAAGTTGTGTCGACGTCAGACGACACGCCTATGAAAACCAACAGGGTGTCTTTGCGGGGGCCTCTTAGAAGATAGGATGCGTACGCTTTTTCTTACGATTTTCTTTCCGCCCTCAGTTGGAGGTGTCCAATCATACAGCTACGATCTGGTCAGTAATCTTTGCCGCTTGGGCGAGGAGGTCGTGGTCGTCGCCCCCAACGGAAAGGAGGCGGCTGAAGTCGACGCATCTCTCCCCTGCCCGGTGATTCGTATTTCCTCTCGCGCAGGGTGTCGTGAGGGGGCGATGGCCTGGCAAACGTTCAGAATACTGAGTCGCCAGCGTTTCGACCGCGTGTTCTGTTCAGACTGGAAGCCATCGGGCTTGTTAGCTTTGTTGGCTAGCCGGGTAGTTCGCGTCCCATACTTCCTCGCCGCCCACGGCTCGGAGCTACTTGATGATTACAACGCACGCCATCCCACGAAGGCTATTATCTTCAGACAGCTAAGGCGTTTCCGTCGGCGCGTGTTTCACGATGCCGCCGCCGTTTTCCCCGTGAGCCGCTACACAGGAGACCTGGTGCGGGAACTGGGCATTTCGCCCACCAAGATCAGCGTCGTCCCCAACGGTGTGGAGACGATGCGGTTCTTTCCCCAGGACAAGAAGACGCCTTTGGCGGAGAGGTACGGCCTGGGCGGAAAGAAGGTCATTCTCACCGTTGCACGTCTGGACAACTACAAGGGTCACGATGTCGTCATCCGTGCGCTCCCCCGTGTGTTGCACGATGTGCCCGATGCAGTGTATCTTATCGTGGGAACGGGACCCGAACGCCCTCGCCTGGAATCACTGGCTTCCGAAGTAGGCGTCAGACCCAACGTGATCTTCGCCGGACACGTCCCAACCGCGGATCTGTGCGCCCACTATCATTTGGCGGATGTATTCGTTATGCTTTCACGGAAGGCGCCGGATGAGGTCGAGGGGTTCGGTCTGACCTTTCTGGAGGCCAACGCCTGTGGCAAACCAGTCATCGGAGGAAGCTCCGGCGGCACGGCGGAAGCGGTTGTGGACGGAGAGACCGGATTGTTGATCGACCCAGCAGATGTCTCCACGGCCGCCGCAATGCTCGTGCGACTTCTGACCGACGGCGACCTTGCTTCACGTTTGGGACGACAGGGCCTAGCACGTGCCCGGAACGAGCTCAGTTGGGCCGTCCAGGCCGCGAAGATAAGACAGATAATGAATGATAGTAGCGGCCTGGTCCACCGCACGTCGCAACTGATGGTGACCGGTCGCTGAAGATTGGAGACCGCAGGCATTGCTTAGCACACTCAATCTGGAAGGGGCTCACGTGACTTGGGGTGCGTCCAGACTGCTCGATATGAGAGACTGCACTCGCCCGGAATGGGCCACCATAAACCAGACCATGAAACAGCTAGAGACCCGGCTTCAACCGGCCTGGTTCCGACCTTTCGTGAAGCTAAACGCCGTTTCGAGAAGGCTCGGCTACGATCACTGGTCACGACTGTGGGAATACCCCTGGGCCGTGCTGAGCGCGAACCTGGACGGAAGGTTGCGCATCCTTGATATCGGCTCCGGTGGCTCCGCCTTTCCCCTCTACCTGGCGAAACAGGGGCACGAGGTGCACTCGGCCGATCCATCGCTTTCCGATGGCACCCAATGGACCGACGCACGCAAGCGCATGGTTCACTCTCTAGGGATCGCCACAGCTTGGGGCTTGCCACCTCGACCACAGAACGGTAGCGTTTCCGTATCGTACGTGCCGGATTCACTGCAACAGCTTCGGTACGCGGATGGATACTTCGATAGGGTCTTCTGCCTGAGTGTCATGGAGCACGTACCGGAGACAGACTGGCCACACTGTATGGCGGAGATGTCGCGTGTTCTGAGTGACCGGGGACGGCTGGTTCTGACACTCGACATGAGCACGCCCGCGGCAAACGCCCAGCAATTTCGCAAGCTGTTGGTCGAGCCTTCGTTGACATTGGTCGGCGAGATCGAGTATTCTGTGCCGATCAGCCTTGAGGACAAGCAGACGAGGCATCCGGGGCACACCTACGAAACAGTTGCGATTATTTGGGACAAAACGACAAGCAACTCTTGACGCGCTCTTCGCTGAGCTTATGCTCCTTTGGCTTGGAAAGTGGGTGGACTATGGAGCCGCAAATTAGCAAAACCAAGCAGTTTCGCAAGCTACTGCACTCGAGCCAGGTCGAGTTTCTCCTGGAAGCCCATAATGGCCTGAGCGCAAGGATTGTCGAAGAAGCGGGCTTCAAGGGTATTTGGGCCAGCGGTTTGGCGATCTCTGCTGCGCTCGGGGTGCGCGACAACAACGAAGCGAGTTGGACGCAGGTGCTCGACGTCGTCGAGTTTATGAGCGATGCAACCAGTATCCCAATCTTGCTCGACGCCGATACGGGATACGGCAACTTCAACAACGTCCGCCGAATCGTGCGCAAACTGGAGCAGCGCAACGTAGCAGCTATGTGCATTGAGGACAAGCTCTTCCCCAAAACAAATTCCTTCATTAAGGGAGAGCGCCAGGCCCTGGCGGACGTCGACGAGTTCTCAGGAAAGATCAAGGCGGCTAAAGATACACAGGTGGATTCGGACTTTTGCGTGGTTGCCCGGGTGGAAGCCTTTATCGCGGGCTGGGGACTGGGCGAGGCTCTGAAGCGAGCCGAAGCGTATTGTCGCGCCGGCGCCGACGCAATCCTGATGCACAGCTCAAAGACCGTTCCTGACGAGATTCTCTCCTTTATGAAAGCCTGGAGAGAGCCTTGCCCGATCATTGTCGTCCCCACAACTTACTATGGCACCCCCACCAGGGTATTCGAGCAGGCGGGTGTCAGCGTCGTCATCTGGGCGAACCACCTGGTGCGATCCAGCATCGCGGCGATGCAACGCACGGCGCAAAGAATCAACCAGGAAAGTGCGGTCATCTCAGTCGAAGACGAGGTAGTGCCCGTTAAGGAGGTTTTCCGTCTGCAGGGCGCCGACGAATTGATGAGGGCAGAATCAGAGTACTTGCCGGTGCGAGGCCAGCGCGCTCGTGCGATTGTGCTGGCGGCCTCGCGAGGAGCGGATCTCGGAAGCCTGACGGACGACGTGCCAAAGACCATGCTGGCAGTCGCGGGCAAACCCATTCTCTCGAGGCTGTTAGAGCACTTCAACGAGGCAGGGATCAGTGATGTCGTCGTCGTTGCGGGCTATAGACCCGAGGCGATAGACGTTCAGGGAATCAAGCTCGTAATCAATGAGGATTACGCGGAAACCAAAGAGCTTACCTCCCTGGCCACGGCGATGCAATACCTCGAAGGTTCTGTCGTGATCTGTTATGGCGATATTCTCTTCAAGAGATACATCTTGATGAATCTGCAAGGTGCGAGCGGCGACGTAGTGATCGTAGTGGATGCCGATGTCTCTAGAGCAGCCAGGCCCGCCAGATACACCGACTTCGTGCGGTGCTCTAGGCCGTATCGATGGGACTTCCTCGAGAATCCTGTACAATTGCTCGAGATGGAGCCCACGATGTCACCCGAAGTCGCCGATGGCGAATGGATCGGTCTCATAAAATTGAGCGCCACCGGCACCGAAGCGGTCAGGCGAGTGGTTCGGGAGCTAACCGCCAATGGATCGCCGAAGCAGGTGCGTATGAAAGACGTCTTCATGGGCCTTATTGCCCGTGGCGTGGCCGTCCAGGTGATGTACATAAACGGTCACTGGCTGGACGTGGACAACATCCAGATGTTCTCTTTGTCGATGGACTTCTAGGTGGGACTAGCGGCTAGCATATGATCCAGGCTCACGAGTTCTTAGAGATCTTGGCCGACAGAGGGTTTGGGCCCTATGTCGGAGTCCCATGCTCTTTCCTGAAAGATCTGATCAACTATCTCGTAGGCCGACCAAAACTAGAGTATCTGGCGGCTAACAACGAGGGTGAGGCGGTGGCTATCGCCGCCGGTGCGCACTTGGCCGGTCGCAAGCCCGTGGTCATGTTTCAGAACTCGGGCCTGGGAAACGCCATTAGTCCTTTGACCTCCCTCACGTACACCTATCGCATCCCCTTGCTGCTGGTGTCCACCTGGCGAGGCCAGCCGGGAACAAAAGACGAACCCCAGCACGAGTTGATGGGTCAAATTACAGAGGCGCTTTTCCAGACCATACGCGTGGCCTACGATTTCTTCCCTCAGCAAACGTCCGACATTGCAGAGAGTGTTGAGCGCGCCGAGACGCATATGCGGCGCAACTCGCTGCCCTATGCGCTCATAATGAGGGGGGGGAGTATCACGCCGTACGAGCTTCCTTCCCAGGAGCCTACGAAAGCAAGGGCGAACGGGACCATCATCGGCCGCCATTTCGGTGGTGCGCGCCCGGTGCTTACGAGGCGAGACGCTATCGAGCACGTGGCCGATTATGTGCCGGCAAGTACTGCTTTGATAGCGACCACTGGGCTAGCGAGTCGTGAGCTTTATTGCTATCGTGAGCGCCCAGGTAACCTGTACGTCGTCGGAAGTATGGGCTGCGCGTCCAGCATTGGGGTCGGCATCGCACTGAATCAGCCTAATCGTCGCGTCGTTGTCCTGGATGGAGATGGGGCCGCGCTTATGCGACTCGAGGCGATGGTCTCCGTCGGACACTACTGCCCGGAGAATTTGACCCACGTGATCCTAGACAACGGCGCCTACGATTCCACCGGTGGCCAGGCCAGCCTCGCGGACAGTGTGCGATTCGATGACATTGCCCTGGCCTGCGGTTACGCTACGGCCACCGGTTTGGTGGAACCCCAGGACCTTTGTCAGGCAGTTACGAGTTGCATCACGACGAAGGGCCCGCATTTGATCCACGTACGTTTGGCACATGGCCCGCACCACACGGTTGGCCGGCCTACCCTGAGCCCGGTTGAGATTAAGGAGCGGTTTATGGCATTCCTATCTTCCAGTGAAGGAGTTTCCTAGGGTGAAAGCTCTGATCGTTGCGGCGGGGAAATCCTCCCGTCTTTACCCGCTCACAAATGATACGCCCAAGCCCCTCCTTCAGATCGGTGGGCGCTCAATAATCGAGCGCTCCGTCGACCTACTGAACGCTAACGGCATTTCCGAAGTGATTGTGGTCGTGGGCTTCCACCACGAGAAGATGCGAGAAGCCCTGCACGAACGCGCGTCGTTCGTCTTCAACCCGTTTTACGAGCTTAGCAACAATATGGCCTCGCTGTGGTTGGCGCTGCCGTATCTCGAAGGAGATGCTTTCGTCTACCTTCACGCGGATGTTATCTATCACGAGGCTCTGATATCTGAGCTAGTCTCTGGAGCAGAGTGCAAATCCGTGGGGGCGGACGTCTCTGTCCGCCCGGGACGGGGTGGCGCACCGCGGCCATTTTGCACCAGAAACGACTTCGCTTCAGAGACCACCGACGCAGGCATTCGCCTGTTAGTCGATCCAGATCGGATAGACGAAGAGGCAATGAAGGTCCGGGTCGCAGACGGTCGCTTTGTCGAGTCGAGCAAGGCCATTCCATCTGCCGAGGCGGCGGGTGAATGGACGGGACTGGCTCGCATCAGCCCTAACGTAATCGTTCCCTTGCGCTCGGCCATTGAAACGATACTTGCGCAGGGCTTCCTCCAATCCTACGACACGGCGGCTTTCAGCCGATTGGCTCAGGAGGGAGTGCCATTCGGCTTGATGTCCACGAATGGACTGCCCTGGTACGAAATCGATACGATGGACGATCTGGAACACGCTGCGTCCCTCTTTGGAGGGCGGTCGCATTGAGCCTCACCGACGAGCGCCGCTGGCAATATCACAACCCCGTGCGGCTCATTTTTGGCCCCGGGGTTCTTGCCGAGCTTCCGCGGTTTGTGGCCGGACGAAGGACGTTGCTCGTGACCACCCCAGGCTTTACGAAGCGAGGCATCACCGACCGGCTTCGGCGTGTCCCGGGCATAGAGCTAGCAGTGCTGGATACGGTCGAACCCAACCCGGACCTGAGGGCCATCGAGCACGATAGTCTGGCCCTGTTGGGCGAGCCGTTTGAGCTTATTCTCGCGTTGGGTGGAGGAAGCTCGCTCGACACCGCAAAAGCCCTCAGCCTTATCCTTCGTGCAGCAGTGCCTGATTTGCTGAGCGCGCATTTCGAGCGTGGAGTCGCGCTCCCGGCGGACGAGCCGTTGCCCGTAATAGCTGTGCCCACGACGGCCGGCACCGGAGCGGAGGTCACCCCGTTCGCGACCGTTTGGGACAAGCGTCGGGGCAAGAAATACTCGCTGGCTGCATCCGGACTGCACCCGCGGGTAGCTTTGCTCGACCCAGAGCTCACTTTGACTGCGCCTTTCGATGTCACGGTGGCGAGCGGTTTGGACGCCCTTTCGCACGCGTTTGAAGCCATTTGGAATCGCAATTCCACGCCAGTCACGACGGCGTACGCGACAAAAGCCATTCGCGTGATACTTCAGACTTTGCCCAATCTTTGCGACAGCCTGCACAATCTGGCCTATCGATCCAGGATGATGGAGTCGAGCCTGATGGCTGGACTGGCGATTGCCCACACGCGCACGGCCCTGGCCCATTCAATGTCTTACCCGATCACTTCTCGCCGCGGCATGCCGCACGGACTGGCCTGCGGGTTCACTTTGCCCGCGCTGCTTGCCTTCAATGCGGAAGTTGACGACGGGCGCCTAGCGGACCTGGCCCGTGAGGCGGGGGCAACGTCGATTCAGGGTCTCCAAGACAAGCTCGCGGAACTGTTCGCTTCGATCGGGGTTGGCGCACTCCTGAGGGCACACGTTGATTCCATCGACAATTTGATGGATTTGATTTCCGAGATGATTACCCCGGGCCGAGCAGAGAACAACCTGCGCCCAGCGAGTGACGATGACATCAGCACCATCCTGCGTATGGCATGGAGTTCCACCGCTACCGCAATGGCTATGTCCCCAGTTGCTGCGTCCATCAACTACGAGGACGGCGACGGACGTGCTGGAGACACGCCGTGACCGCAGATACCGCCAGTGTGCCAAAGAGCCCCTCAAGCTTGAGGGACCCAGAACAGTTGAAGCGCTCGGAGTTCTTCGTGGGAAAGGGATTCCGAGAGATCGGCATTCTTCTAGCCTGGTTGTTCTTGCACACCAAAGTATCAGCGGATCAGATGACGGTGATCTCGCTTATCATCGGCCTTGTTGGCACGGGCGTCTTGATCATTCCGGAGCCGTTAACCAGCTTCGTCGGCGTGATGCTGCTGTTCTCATCGGTTGCTATCGATTTCGCTGACGGCACGGTTGCTCGGTACAGGAAAACCAGCTCGGCCACAGGTATGTACCTTGACGGTCTCCTACATAGCCTGATGACGCCGCTGCTGTTTGCATCACTTGCTGCCCGCGTGTACCTTCAGTCCGGAGACGTATTGCCAGTCTTCCTTGGTCTCGTCGGCGCGGTCCTTCACCTCACCGAGCTCTGCACGTCGTGGCTGGCGAAGATTGCCGACGCGCACCTTGCCCTTCGTGCCACCGCTCAGGACCTCGCTGAGAGGCAGCGGGCCGGAGAAGTCCTGACGCCCGATCAGATTCGGGAGGCGATCAATGAAAAGACTGGGACCTTCTCGCGACAGAAGAGATTTCCCTTGGGACGCTTGGACGCTATCTTTGCGGAATGGGGCAGGAAACTGGTGTTCGGGGACCACTTTCAAGTGTTCATAATGGTATGCTGTCTGCTGGAAGCCTTGATCTGGTCTCTGGGCTTTACGTCTGTGAGCATTGCCAACCCGCTGCTGGTCGTCTTCGCGGCGCTGCTGCCTTTCCTGCTTGCTAGGACGGTCCTGGCGAACACGTTTGATCGTGAGCCCGATCGAGTCGCAAGGAGAGATTGGGAGTTGATCTTTCAGGTGTTCAGCGCGGCTGGCAAGGCAAGAGACACAAAATAGCGCCGCCACAGTCTTCAATCACAATCACAATGCCGTGTTTCGGAGGGCTCACTTGAAAGTTCTGGTCACAGGTGGCGCCGGTTTCATCGGCTCGCACACCGTGGACTTGCTACTGGAAAAAGGCTACGAAGTGCGCATACTCGATAGCCTACAGCCGCGCGTCCACCCTCGTGGGAAACCACCCTGGGTGCCGCGCGAAGCCGAGTTCCTCAAGGGCGACGTGGCCAATGCGAGCGACCTGGAACCTGCCCTGCGCGGAGTGGAAGCCATATTGCACTTGGCCGCCTACCAGGACTATATGCCCGACTTCTCCCGCTTCATCCATACCAACGCCGAGAGCACTGCCCTACTGTTCGAGCTCATTCTGGCCAAACGGTACCCGGTGCGCAAGATTGTCTTCGCCTCGTCGCAAGCGGTATGCGGCGAGGGGAAGTACAGTTGCCAGGCCCACGGCGTTCAGGTGCCAAAGCTGCGGTCGATGGAACAGTTACGCCAGGGCGATTGGGAAGTTAAGTGCAGTGTCTGCGGCACAGCCATGGAGCCACTGCTTATCGATGAAGGGACCGTAAGCCCCCACACGGCATACGGCATCTCGAAATACGCCATCGAGCTGCTCGCCGAGAGCCTGGGCAAACGGTACGGCATTGGCACGGCCTGCATGCGCTACACCTACGTCCAGGGGCCAAGAAATTCCTTCTACAATGCCTATTCCGGCGTTTGCCGGCGTTTTGCCCTGCGGCTACTGCACGGCCTGCCACCGGTCTGCTACGAGGACGGCCGGCAGCGGCGCGACTACGTCAATGTCAAAGACGTGGCTCGGGCAAACGTGCTGGTGCTGGAGGATAAGCGAGCCGACTACGGAGTCTTCAACGTCGGAGGCGGCCGAGCGGTGACGGTCCTGGAGTTCGCCCGAATTGTGCTCGACACCTTCGGCAGCGGTCTCGAACCGTTAGTGCCGGGCGAGTTTCGTCTGGGAGATACCCGCCACACCGTCTCGGATATCTCTCGCCTGCAGGCGCTGGGCTGGCAGCCAACCACACCGGTCGAGCAGAACGTTGCGGAGTACGTGGAGTGGATCCGGAGCCAGACAGGCACGGGCGAGTATCTTGAAGAAGCGGAGCGACTGATGCACGAGCTTGGGGTAGTGCAAAAGGCACAAAGCGAGGCCGGAGCGCCAACCAGATGATCCACAAGGCAATGATACTGGCTGCCGGGCAGGGCAGCCGCCTGCGCGCCCTGGAATCCGCAGTGCCAAAGCCGATGGTGTCGATTGCCGGCAGGCCACTGATAGAGCATACGGTTGAGTGGCTTGCCGTTACTGGCTTTCGTCAGATCGTCGTCAACTTGCACCACCAGCCGGAGGCCATTCGGGAACATCTGGGCGACGGGACGCGCTGGTCCGTGCAGATCCGCTACTCCCACGAAAAGACACTGTTAGGCACGGCGGGAGGAGTTAAGGCTATGGAGTGGTTCTTCGACGATACATTTCTGGTTTGGTACGGGGACAATCTCTGTCAACCGGACCTGGTGCACATGGCAGCCTACCACCGGGCGAAAGGCGGCATCGCCACCGTAGCCCTCCACCATCGGCCTGATGCGACGACAAGCGGCATCGTCGAGTTGGACGATGACGGACGAATTCGTCGCTTCTTGGAGAAGCCTTCGCCGGGCGATGTCTTTAGCGACATCGTCAACGCCGGCATCTACATCCTGGAGCCTGAGGTTTTCGAGCACATCCCGCCTGGTGTTCCTAGCGATTTTGGCCGCCAGGTGTTTCCTTCGCTCCTGGACCGTGGCGAGAAGATGTACGGTTACCTGCTGACGACGCCGCTCTATTGGGTTGATACCCCGGCGGACTATGAGCGCACTCAGCAAGCTTTCGCGAAAGGGGGGCTCAAGCGATGATCGTAACCCGCGCACCACTCCGCATCCCTTTAGGGGGTGGCGGTACGGATTTGCCTTCGTACTATGGCAAGTACGAAGGCTTCATCCTGAGCGCGGCCATCGACAAGTTCGTGTTCATACATCTGAACAAGCTCCACGTCGATGATACCTATCGTCTCAAATATTCGCAGGCCGAGGTCGCCAGAACGGTAGACGAGATCCGGCACCCGCTGCTGCGTGAGGCCCTGCGCTTCACGGGGGTACGGAGCGGTATCGAGATAGCCTCGATGGCCGACGTGCCCGCAGGCACTGGAATGGGCTCCTCGAGTTGCTTCCTCGTCGCCGCGCTCAGCGCCCTCCACGCCCTCAAGCGAGAGTCGATCCCCACGCAGCTCCTGGCGGAGGAGGCATACGGTATCGAGGTCGAGAAAGCAAGACAGCCGGTCGGCAAGCAAGACCACTATCTGGCCTCGTTTGGCGGTTTGACTTGCCTGGAGATCAATCGCGACGGCAAGGTGACTGTAACTCCTCTCAGCATCTCTCTGAGTGACTTCGAGGACCTGCGCCACAATATTCTGCTATTCTTTACGGGCATCGAGAGGCGAAGCTTCGACATCCTGGCCGCCCAGAAAGCCGATACCGATAACGGTAACGAGGCTGTGGTAGATAGTCTGCATCGCACCAAGGAGCTGGGCTATCGGATCAAAGACGTGCTGGAGACAGGGAATCTCGACCACTTTGGCCGGTTGCTCGATGAGCACTGGCAGAACAAGAAGCGCCGATCCAGCGAGATATCCAACCCCCAGGTGGAACGCTGGTACCAGATGGCCCGGGAATCTGGTGCGCTCGGCGGCAAGTTGATGGGCGCCGGTGGCGGCGGCTTCCTCATGTTCTACTGCCCCAACAACCACAAGGTCGGGTTGCGGCAGGCCATGCGAAGCGAGGGCCTGCGCGAGATGGCCTTCGACTTCGACCTTGAAGGCGCCAAGGTGATGGTGAATTTCTGACCGGACTGGCCGGCGAAGATGGGGAGCGAGATATTGATCTGGTATCTACTGTTTTGGGGTTCCCTCGGGCTGGTGGCCTACGTCTATTTTGGCTACCCGCTGCTGATGTGGGTCCTCGCCTCATTGTTGGGCAAGACGGTCGGCAAGAAGGATATTGCGCCCACCGTCTCGTTGATCATTGCGGCCCACAACGAGGAGAAGGTAATCGAAGAGAAGCTGGAGAACGCGCTGGCCCTGGATTATCCCGCTGGCAAGCTCGAGGTCATCGTTGCGTCAGACCATTCCGTCGACCGAACCAATGAAATCGTGCGCGGCTTCGCCGACCGTGGCGTAATCCTCAACGCGCTGCCCCGCGTGGGCAAGTCTGTGGCCCAAAACCGCACCGTGCCTCTGGCGACGGGAGAGATCGTCGTTTTCTCTGATGCCAACTCGGTGTTCCGTCACGACGCCCTGCGCAAGCTGGTGCGCAACTTCGCCGACCCGAGCGTCGGCGCTGTATCGGGCAAGCTGGCTATTGTGAACGAGCAAGACAGCTCCACCAGCGCGGGCGAGGGATCGTATTGGCGCTACGAGAACTTCCTGCGGACGCAGGAAAGCCGATTGTGGTCCTGCATTATGGCCAACGCCACGATTTTCGCGCTACGCCGGGACTTGTACCGTCCGATAGATCCCGGCTTCTCTGAGGATTTCGTGCTACCCCTCTGGGTCGCGGCCGATGGCCGGCGCACGGTGTTCGAGCCCGAGGCCATCTGTTACGAGCGCACCGCTTCAACACCGCGCGACGAGTTTCACATGCGCGTTCGCAATACCCACGGGGACTCGTACGGGTTGTTCAAGCTGCGCTGCATGCTCAGCCCTTTCCACCCTTTCCTGGCCTTTCAAGTCCTTTCCCATAAGCTGTTGCGCTGGTCGGTTGGCTACTTTTGTGTCCTGATGCTACTGTCGAACGTTTTCCTGCTAGCCGACCCGCTTTACCAATTCCTCTTGCTGGGTCAGGCCATATTCTACTTAGCCGCCCTCGTAGGGCTTCTACTCGAACGGCAAGGGAAATCCTCGCCCCCGTTCTACGTGCCGTACTACTTCTCCTTGACCAGCTTCGCCCTGATGGTAGGCCTTTTCAAGAGCCTCATAGGCGTGCGGTACGTGACCATGTGGGAGACCGCCGAGAGCTTCAGGTGACCAACGGGATCCTTGCGTGGGAGAACGTGCGGCAGAGATGGACGATCTGGTTGCTGGTGTTCTTCCTCGTCCCCTCCGCTCCACTGTTGACATTCCCCAATCGCTACACCCCTGTTGCCCTGCTCCTCCTGCCAGTCTTCTCACTCATGGCCATTGCGAGCGGCTCCTTGCTTCGCACTCCTCTCAGCCCACTGCTTCTGTTCTTCCTCACAGTAGTGCTCGCAAGCACCGCGCTGGCAGTCGACCCATCCCTGGGTCAGGCGAAAGCTGCGGGAATCGTCCTGGGCGCGGTCGTGCTTCAGGTGGTTGCAAGCATGAGACCGAGCAGACGGAATCTCCGGCTAGTTTGCTGGAGTCTGCTGGCGGGCGGAGCAGCCATCGCGCTGGCCGGAGTTTTCGGAACCTCGTGGGTCACTTACAAGCTAAGTGTGTGGGTGCCGATCTACGAGCGACTGCCCAGGCTGATCGACGCCACGGCTGGGACATTATCCGCCGGGTTCCATCCCAATGAGGTCGGTGGGACCCTGACGCTGCTGGTGCCGCTGGCTCTGGCCCTTTCGCTGCGCCCCATCGGTGTGCCATCTCGGATTGCCGCCGGCCTGGTGCTCCTCCTTTGCACCATCGTCCTCTTGCTTACCCAGTCGCGCAGCGCAATCTTCGGCGTCGTGGTGGCAAGCGTTCTACTTCTGGCCGCCTCAAACAGATGGCTGCGCCACGGCTTCCTTATCGCCGTCTTGATCGCGGTCGGATGGGTGCTCATCCCGGGCACGGAGGGCTTGCAGCACTTCTTGACAGCGTTTGACCAAAGCTCTGCTCAGCCCGGCGACATCAACTTCGCTTCCCGAATGGAGATCTGGCAGCGCGCTTTGTACGTCATACGCGACTTTCCCCTCACGGGTATCGGTTTGGGCAGCTTCCCAGCGCTATCGCTCGCCCGCTACCCGTACCTCGTCGCACAGACCACTCTGAGCTACGGGCACGCCCATAACTTCTTTCTCGAGACCGCCGTGGATTTCGGCCTCGTGGGGCTGCTCGCCGTTATCGTCCTCTTCGCGTGTTTCGGGCTCATGCTCTGGCGCACCGCGCTCGCGCCTACCAATGAGATAGCTCGGGCGCTCGCAATTGGTCTCGGGGGCGGAATCCTGGCTCACCTGCTTTTCGGCCTCACCGACGCCGTTAACTGGGGTGCGAAGCCGGGCCTGCTGTTGTGGACGTATCTTGGCGCCGGGGCACTGGTTTGGCGCGCGGCGGGGAGCCCCCCCCTACTTGGCGTCTTCACCGTTGGCAAGGGCTCGCCGAGGGTGTCGGCGCGAGTAGCAAGTAACCGGTTTTGTAGCCTCACCGGAGTTGCACCAGCGTTCATATTGCACTCGATCGCGCTCGCGTCTCGAAGCGCGATGGGCCGTCGCGGCCACCCAGACGACGGCCAGTCCGGTTCGCGAGCGACTAGCGCCATCGCCTCGCCTCTAGCCGTCACGGTGACCATCTGCATTCTGACACTAGCACTGACACTGGTGTTCTGGCGACCCTTGATAAGTGCTGTAGAGAACAACCTGGCAGCGCGCGATCTAGGGATGGTGGCCCTGTCTCAGCTCGCCCAAAGCCCGGCCTCACCCGTTGGGCGTTGGCCCTTAGCTAGCACTGATGCGCTATCGAGAGCAGAGACTTTCCTTGGGTCCGCCATCGGCCACGACCCTAAGAACGCGGCCGCGTATCGTAACCTGGCCGGCGTCAAGGCGGCGCGGGGGGATCGCGACGGGGCGGTGGCTGCGTTGCGCCAGGTGGTGGCGCTAGAGCCGAGCAACCTGCTGGCTCGCTTTGAGTTGGCGCAGGCATATTCGGAGCTGGGTGACACGGACCAATCGTTGCCTCTGTATCGAGGCTTGATCGATCGGTTCCCCGAGAACGACACCATCAGGAATGCTGCTCGTGAGGACGAGGTGCTTCACTACGTGGGCCGCGGTGCAGGCGAGTTGGCCCGAGGCGAAGCCAACACGGCAGTGGAGGAGCTGAGGCGCGCACTTAAGGCCCGGCCGGGAGACCTCATCGCCAGCGCCTACCTGGCCCGCGCCCTTGCAGCCACCGGGAACGAGACGGAGGCCGCAGATGCGAAGTCTAAACTGCACGACTTCACGCTCAGCACCGACGGGCGACTGTACCGGGCTTACCTGGCAGACATCTTGCCCG
The DNA here is from genome assembly GCA_016210495.1 of Chloroflexota bacterium. The sequence goes on along the minus strand of JACQUC010000084.1, from coordinate 32,064 downwards.
ACCTTCTCGCCTGGGGCCTCGTGGAATCTGGTGAGTTAGCTCACATCGTCTCCTACCTGCTTTGGAAGGACGTCGTCGACCCTGTCGCGCCGATGGTCGAGCTCCTGGTACGCGAGCGGCCCGCGGATTCCGCCACCTGGTTGCTGCGCGGAGAGATGCACGCGCGGCGCGGTGCGCAAGCTTCGGCCGTTGCCGACCTCGAGCGCGCTTTAGTACTCGCCCCAGAAAACGCCGACATCCAGTACAGGCTCGGCCGCATTCTCGAAACGGATCAACCGGAGGCTGGGTTGGCCGCTTACAGGCGCTCGCTGGAGAAAGACGCTGGCTATGCGCCGGCCCTGCGGGCGGCGGCGATGCTGCTCGATCGCCGTGGTGAAGCCACTCAAGCGATCGATCTTCGCGGCAGGCTGGAGACGCTCGCAAGCGTCGAGAAAGATGTGGCGGAGAAGCTCGGCCTGGTACCCGGCGACGTCCGGTTGCTCCCCCAGCCGCTGCCCAACGCCGATTTCTACCTCGGTCGCCCGCACCCAAACCAGTGGAATTGGTCTAAATTCTTCGGAGAACCCCCTTTCGGCGACGCACTCTACGAGGGCGCTGTGGACGAGCAGGAGGGTTTTGTCGGCGAGCGATCACTGCGCATATCCGGAGTTTGGGCCGAGCGAGGTCCGCGAGCGGGAAGCTTCTGGCTCGACCAGCGCACGGGCATTGAGCTGCCCCGTGCCGGATTCTTTGCTCCGAGCAGCTTTCTCGATGGCAGCTCGCTTTACGCGTTGTCTTATACCTACAGAACGGCAAACTGGCGTAGAGGCGACGTCCGCGTCTCGACAGTGGTGCCCAGGCTCAGTCGTTCGGTCACTGAGGTGCTACCCGATACGGCCGGCCGATGGGTCCGCCGCACGTTTCTGGTGAAGAACCGAGCACCATCAGCGGAAGAAGTTATGCCGCTCTTCGCTAGTTGGGGAGTTGGCGACGTATGGTTCGCCGACGTACGTCTGCACAAGGTCCTACTCCGGCCGGGCGTGGCCCCAGAAACGGCAAGTGTCAAGGAGATTGGGAATTAGACACAGGCAATCAGGGCCAGATGCGGTACAATGGGCGCTGTTCCTCGTCCTAACCGCGCTGTGCCTGCTCACCGCGTACTACTTTCTCGCCGACGGGAAACCGCTGTTCTAGCGGTCCGTTCCTCGTTCACTGAGATTCGCCTGCGACGCGACTTAGCGGTCCAAGACCTCTTCCAACTCCGATCACGCCGCTATTGAGATTGTCGATGCAAGTTTGCAGGTCAATGCCCTTCCCGAGCACCGGCATGAATGCGTCGCCGATCTCATCGATCCTCTGCAAAACCGTCTTCATCGTATGCGCCGCAGGATCGAGGCTTCGGTGTACTTCCTCCCATTTCAGGGGGGTCGACACGGGCGCACCCGGCCTGGCGCGAACACTGTAAGGCGCTACCAGCGTCTGGCCTCGCCGGTTCTGCAGGCAATCTATGTATACCTTACCCCGCCGTCTGCCGGGGCTGCGTTCCACACTCGTCGTCGCGGGAAGCCTCCCACTTGCTATGTGCGCCACGATTAGCGCGAACGTCCTGGCCGATTCGTAGTCGTACCGGGCTCCCATGGGCACGTAAATGTGCATCCCTGTCGCGCCCGAAGTCTTGCAGTAACTGGGGGCGCCGGCGGATTCCAGGATCTCCCGAATCACCAGCGCCGCCTCGACCACCGCGTCGAAGCCAACACCCAGCGGATCGAGATCGAGCACAAGGTAATCAGGGAAGTCCAGTGTACCAAGTCGAGAGTTCCACGGATTGATCTCGATGCAGCCCAGATTTGCCAGGTATACTAGCGTCGCCTCGTCCTGGCAAACCAGATAGGTGATCTCCCGCTCTTTCGATTCGGAGCCTATCCGAACCCTTGTGACCCATTTTGGCGGCTGCTCGTCGACATCCTTTTGATAGAAGCTAGCTCCAGTAATCCCCTCAGGATGTCTGAGCAGGTTCTGCGGTCGGTCTCGCACGTGCCGAAGGAGAATCGGCGCGACATTCCGATAGTAATCTATGAGATCTCTCTTCGTGTAGCCCTGGCCGGGCCAGTAGACCTTGTCCAGATTCGTCAACTGCAGCGCCCGCCCGCCAATACGCAATCGGAGGCCCTGTCCCCATCGCGAAGCCTCCTCTTTTGGCACCCTGCTTGGCAACTCGCGTCGCACCTCTTCCGCTCGCTTATCCATTCGCAGTCCCATAAAAACAGGATGGCGCATCAGGCCATCGTCCGTCCATTCCGAGAATCGCACCTCGCAGACGAGCTCAGGCCTGACCCAGTGCACCGGCGCGTTGGTCCTCGGCGGAGTCCGAAAAGGTGCGGTCTCTCGAATCAGCGGATCGAGCTTCTTCCTGACATCGCCAAGCGTTCTTTCGTCGAAGCCGCCGCCGCAGTGGCCAATATTGACCAGCTCGCCTGCATCGTATACCCCCAGTATCAGCGCCCCCAGATGCGTTCTGCCACCGCGCGGTTCCGTAAAGCCCGCGATCACGGCCTCCTGTCGCATTTGCTTCTTTACCTTGAGCCACTTGCGGCTTCTTTCACCCTCTTCGTAGATACTGTCCTTCTTCTTGGCGACGATTCCCTCCAAGCCTTGTTCCGCCGCCGCCCTGAAAAACAGGATGCCCGTCCCTTCGACGTGGTCGCTAAATCGAATGTGAGGAAGGTCGGACAGTACCTGGCGCAGAATCCGCTGTCGCCGGAGCAACGGCAGCTTGCGCAGATCGTGCCCATCGAGGTAAAGCAAGTCGAACACGTAGTAAACGAGATTGCCACGAGCACCGAGCTCAAAATTCTGCAGGAGCTGGAAGTTCGCTTTCCCGCTTTCGTCGACGACCACCACTTCTCCGTCGAGCACAGCGCTGTGCCCCAGCCGCTTGAGCGAATCTACCACCGGCGCGAAAGCTCGGCTCAGGCTTCGCTGGTTGCGCGAATACAGCCGTACCGTTTGCTCAGACACTTCGGCAATGGCGCGATAACCATCCCATTTCACCTCGTATACCCAATCCGGATCGTCGAACACTTCTTCGACAAGGCTCGCCAGCATCGGATAGACATTCCGAGGCATCTCGCCCAGGGGCGCATCACTCAACTGCAGGTTGACGTCCTCTACTGCTTCGCTCGCCTCCACTTCAGCTACCGTTCGATTCGATAGGACCGAACGATCGTTCTCCGTAACATCGCCGTCTCTTGCGGCACCGTCCAGCTTTTTGATCAAGAGCCATGCGTTCTCGCCCGCCTTCTTGAGCCTGACAAGGGCGAACTCGCCTTGTAACTTCTCCCCATGCAAAACGAACTTCAGATTGCCGCGGCCGAGCCCTTGTCTCAGCAGCAACTCACTCCGGCCCCTCTCAGTCGTTTCCGGGGAGTGATAGGTGCCCGAGTCCCACACGATGACCGATCCGGCGCCATAGTTTCCTTCGGGAATAACTCCTTCGAAGCTCCGATAATCTATGGGATGGTCCTCGACCATCATAGCCAGGCGCTTTACCTTGGGGTCAAGCGTCGGCCCTTTCGGCACCGCCCAGCTCTTGAGAACTCCATCCAACTCCAATCGGAAGTCATAGTGCAGATGCGAAGCCTTGTGTTTCTGTACGACAAATGAAAGCTCGTCGCCTGGAGGGCGCACCTCTACCTTGGGTTCCGGCGTCTTTTCGAGCCTTCTCTTCTTTTGATACTCCTCGAGGCCATTCGACATCACGACGCCTTCGCCCTCTCTCGCTGCCTTTCTCGATCCAGACTCGCTTTCAACAGCTCCATAAGGTCTTTGACCCGGGCGGGTTCGGGCTCCCTGGCCACCCCGACGGGCGTTATCCCTCTTATCTTCTCGTCGATGACCCGCTTGAGCTCATCCGTGTACGTGTCCCGATGCTTGTCGGGCTCAAACGGCACGGTAAGCTGTTCGATCAGTGCGACCGCCAGGTCAATCTCTTTACGCTCCGTCCTGGCCTCCGGTATCTTCAACTCCTGGCCCTTTCGTATCTCCTGATGGAATCTGAGCTGGTTGAGCACGATCACGTGGTCCCTCGGTTTGACCGCGGCGAGATGTTCCCGGTTGCTGAGAACAAACCTGGCTATTCCCACTTTCTGTGTTTCCTTCAATGCCTCCCGCAGCAGAACGTAGGCTTTGCTCGCCCCTTTGTCCGGTTCGAGATAGTAGGCCCTTTCGAAGTACATGCTATCAATTTCGTTTTCCAGAGCGAAATGCATTATTTCAATAGACCTGGTTTTCGCCGGAGCCGCCAGCTTGAAATCTTCCTCGGCCATCACCACGTATTCGCCTTTCTCATACTCGTAGCCACGCACGATCTCCTGTGGCTGTACCTCCCGCCCCTCGGCCGAGCACATCCTGGCATACCTGATCCGCGCCAGATCTTCCTTGTGAAGGTAGTCAAAATCAAGTCCCGTCTCTTCGGTCGCCTTGTACAAGCGGACCGGTATGTTCACCAGCCCAAAACTGATCGACCCGGACCACATGGCTCGCATATCATAACCCCTTGCTCTCACCCCGGTTGTCCCGCTCTCACATGGCCATCGCAATTACTGTGCCAATATCAAGCAGCGTCTTGCCTTCCAGTGTCGGCACATGCCAGTTACACAAATCGACCACTGGTATCAACTTTTGTGATTTGTGACAATGAAGTGACCGTTACTCAGTGGCATTTGACGGCACTCCCCTTAGGCCAGTGACCGTAGCACCTTGGGAACGTACAAGTTAATCATGCCCTTGGCAGAGCGCCATCAAGGATGAAAACCCGAGGATAACCCCCTTGTGGACGTGTTTTCGTGCTAAACTGCGGAATGCGTTAATGATGGAGCGGGATACTGAGGCAATCAGGCGCAGCAACCTGCTATTCGTCGACGATCTCAACCATCAAGTCCACGGCAGATGCTACTGCCTGAAGCCATTTGTCGCGCTTCCTCTTGGTCCAACGCGCTTCCGGGGGCAGATGCTGCATAAGCGCTGCCAAGAGGCGGTACTCCGGGGGAGGCCCGTCCAGGTTTGCACACCCGTTCCGAGACGAGCCATATGATCGCTGCGAATACTTGAGCGCGTCGCCTCGCACGGTCCTGCCTTGCGATTTCAAGCTTGACACGTTGCGCGCGTGCGCTGATAGGCGCCGCGGTCGCTCTCCTGTCAAACCGGCTTCGCGGCAGAGCGCAAGGAATAGAGCCACCATGCGACTCCGCTGCGCCGACGGCTGAAAATGCCGAAACGCATCGGCAACGGCAGTTTCTGTGTCCACGCCGGGGTCCACGATCGTAAACACCGCACGATAGGCGTTCCGAACCATATCGGCCACGGCCGTTCGGTACTCCGAGGCGGTAGCGGACGCAATCCGCTCCAACAGCTCGTTCTGGTGCCCATCTTCCGTTATCAGACCGAGAAACTGCAAGGCTCGCAGCGATCGCGAAACGTTACCCTGGGGAATGCCTATCTGTTGCAGCACAGCCGCGTTGACGATATCGGGCAAGCCTCGCTCTCGCTTGCGGTGAACGATTCCTAGCACGCTCTTAGGCGGCGCGTACGGTGCATAGTTCTCGGTGACATTCGGCATAAGTTACTCCACGCTTGTGTCACTAATATCGTAACACCGCACTCCGTCACTTGTCAAAAAGCATTTCTTCTCTTTACAAGCGATTGGGTGCATAGCCGCCGCCTACTTGACAAGAAATGTGCCCATGCTAGACTTAACCGTGCCACTGTCAGACGAAAGGTTGTAGACGCTTGAACACCGCCTGGTTTCTTTCCATTCCAGCAATGATGTTCCCAGACCAGGAAATCCTGGTCTTCGAGAACACTAGGCTCACCTACAGCCAGGTACAGGAGCGAGTTATTCGTCTGGCCAATGCCCTTCGCTCGCTGGGTTTGGGCACGGGAAACCGCGTTGGCGTTCTTCAGGCGAACTCCAGCCAGTACGTCGAGGCCTTCTACGCCACTTCCAAGCTGGGCGGCACCTTCGTGCCGCTGAACTATCGCGCAAAGATCGACGAGCTCAAGTACATTATCGGCACCGCCGAGGTGGATGCGCTTCTGGTAGGAGACAGATATGTCGACCTGGCCTTTTCGCTGCGTCGCGACCTGCCTCCCATCAAGCACTGGATCGCCATGGAGAAGAAGCGGACGGGGATGCTGTCGCTTGAGGATCTCATTAGCGACGCGCCAAACCACGAGGTCGAGGAGGACCTGGAGGGCGACGAGACGAATCTCCTGATCTTCACTAGCGGCACCACTGCTGTGCCAAAAGCAGTAATGCTTAGCTACCGCAGCTTCATTGAGTATATCTTCGAGGCCGTCGAGCCGGCCGACGGCGTCCACTGGGGAGCAACGCTGCTCTGCGCTCCAATCTACCACATCGCCGGCGCCATGGCCATTATGACCTCGATCTACGGCGGACGGCGGCTCGTTCTGATGCGCCAGTTCGACGCCAGGGAATGGCTGCGGCTCGTCCAACGCGAGCGGATAACGAACGCCTTTCTCGTGCCCACGATGCTCAAGCGTCTGCTAGATGAGCCGGGTCTGGCGAAGGCGGATCTCAGCAGCCTGGAAACCCTATCCTACGGTGCAGCCCCGATGCCACTGCCGGTCATTCGCGAGGCCATCGAGAAGTTACCGAGAAAGGTGGGCTTCATCAACGCGTTCGGCCAGACCGAAACGACCTCGACGGTTACAATGCTGCTGCCCGAGGACCACCGGCTGGAGGGGACCCCGGACGAGGTGGACAAGAAGCTGAGGCGACTGAGCTCCATCGGCCGGCCACTGCCGGATGTGGAGATCATGGTCGTGGACGAAAGTGGCCGAGAGGTGCCACGAGGCGAGATTGGGGAGATATTGGTCCGGACCGGTCGGCTTATGAAAGGATATGCAGGATCCGAAGACCTCACGAGGGAAGTACTGGTGCATGGCTGGATGCGGACCAGAGACCTCGGCTGGATGGACGAAGATGACTACGTGTTTCTAGCGGGACGGAGGAACGACGTTTCTCTTCAGAACCCCGAGAGCACCGGCGCGTCCGAGATCAAGGCCGTGGTATTGTATCCTGACGTACCCACCGTTTGCCGTCGCGCCATCGGTGCCAGGGCCGGCACGCCGCTCCGGGAGGCGTTCTTCGGCGGCGTCGAAGTGGGCGAAATCGTACACTTTCTAAGCGAGGTATACGATAGCCTGGAGCTCGACGATTTGCGGACTAACTACCTCGGGGCCGTGCCAAATCTCGTTTCCGCAGCCGCCTACGGCTTTCACGTCCTCGATCCGCTTGCGAGCTATCCTGCCTGGCTGGCGATGCCGGACCCCCTCGACGATTTCCTGGACCCCGAGCCGCGCCTCTGGCGCACACACGACCCTCTTCCTGCCAGCGCCAACTGGACCCTCGAGTTGGCGCCGGGTGGGTTTCCCCCGGCAGAAACCCAATGGCATCGCCATCCGCAGCAGGAACTTCTGGAGGTCCATCGACTGGCTCGTTTCGCTCGCGCCCCCCTTGTTGGCGAGCGCGGTCAGCTTTTGGGAACCTTGAGCTTCGCACGTACCACACGACAGCCTATGTTCGATTCCTCGGATTTGGGCAAGATCAGAGTGTTGGCCCGCCACATGTGCGTCGTGGTGGGCCACGCGCTAAAGCAAGCTGAGATTCGCGAGCGCTATACGCTGGCAGAAGGAGCCTTGCAGGTCATCGGTGCCGCCGTCGTCGTCAGCGACACCAAAGGCGACGTCAAGTTCGTCAACATTCAGGCGCGGAAGCTGATCGGCCTGGACGGCGCAGACCCCGTGATGGCGGAGCGCGTGCGACAGGGATTACGCAACAACCTCTCGGAGATGGAATCTGAGGGCAAGCGCATTGTGACCAGCACGATTCGCCTTCGGAGAAGTAATCTTGGCGGCAACGGGTCACTGATCCTGCGCTCAATGCGCATCCCATCCGCTCAGCGCACGGTCGTGACGTTCCTCTATAATCTCGAACAAACGCCGAACTTTCAGCACCTGACCTCCCTCTTGTCCAAACGTGAAATCGAGGTGCTTGAGCTGCTCGCGCAGGGGATGCACAACAAAGAGATAGCCGAGTCCCTTGTGGTCACTACCAACACCGTGAAGCACCACTTGAAGCGTATCTTCTATAAGCTGCAGGTCAGCTCCCGCTCTGAGTTGCTCGCCAAAGCCTTCACCTCACCATCATAGCGGCAGCTTGAAACCTGCCCCGACCGGCGGCTAACAAAGGCAATCTCCATCTGTGCAGGCTCCTCGCCGAGCTACCGGTGACCGCGTCAACAAAAACTACCCGCTTGGGTAGTTTTCGCGCTTCAATCGCCGTGCTACCATCAGCGCGATCAGGACATCGTTCCAGCAGTTGAGACTGGCTGACTTTTGCTGGACGAACGTGCTGGCGACAAGTCTGAAATGGGACAGACCATTGAACACGGCCTGCTTTCTCTCGATCCCCGCGGCTATGTTCCCGGACCAAGAGGCGTTAGTATTCGAGCGCGCGAGACTGACCTACGGCCAGCTCCAAAACCGAGTCGACCGCCTGGCCAATGTTTTGCGGTCGCTTGATTTGGGCCGTGGCAGCCGCGTCGCCGTGCTTCAGACGAACTCCAACCAGTACGTCGAGGCCTTCTACGCTACTTCTAAGCTGGGCGGCACCTTCGTGCCGCTGAACTATCGGGCCAAGGTCGATGAACTCAAGTACATGGTCAATACGGCACGCGTCGATGCCCTTCTGCTGGGCGACCGCTACGCCGATCTGGCTATGTCGCTTCGCGACGACATACCATCGGTCAAGCGCTGGATCGCAATCGAAACAAAGCAGCCTGAGATGTTGTATCTTGAAGACCTCCTGGAGGTGGCATCTGCCGACGAATCCGAGGAGGACGTGGAGGGCGACGAAACCAACATCTTGATGTTCACGAGCGGGACTACGTCCTTGCCGAAGGCCGTCCAACTAAGCTACGCCAACTTCATCGAGTACGTGTTCGGGACAGTTGAGCCAGCGGACGGCACGCGCTGGGGAGCGACTTTGGTTTGCGTTCCCTTGTACCACATCGCCGGCGCCACCACCTTTATGACATCTATCTACAGTGGGCGCCGTCTCGTGCTTATGCGCCAGTTTGATCCCCAGGGTTGGTTGCACCTCGTCCAACAGGAGAGGATATCCAACGCATTTCTTGTTCCTACTATGCTCAAGCGCCTGCTTGACGAGTACCAATCCGCGGAGAGCGATCTCTGCAGTCTGGAAACCATTTCCTACGGCGCGGCGCCCATGCCTCAGCCGGTGATCAGACAAGCCATCGAGAAACTCCCAAAGCACATCGGCCTCATCAACGCGTTTGGGCAAACCGAGACCACGTCCACGGTGACGATGCTCCTACCAGAGGACCACTGCTTGGAAGGAACCACGGAGGAGGTGGAGAAAAAGCTCCGGCGGCTCAGCTCGATTGGCCGGCCCCTGCCGGATGTTGAGGTCAAGATCGTGGACGAGGCTGGCCAGCAAGTGCCACGAGGCGAGATCGGCGAGATAATGGTGCGGACCGGCCGGCTGATGAAAGGGTACGCAGGTGCGGAAGACCTGACGCGAGATGTGCTGGTGGGAGGTTGGATACGCACCAGGGACTTGGGGTGGGTAGATGAAGACGACTACTTGTTTCTCGCCGGGCGCAAGGACGATTTGATCATCCGTGGTGGCGAGAACATCGCGCCGGCGGAGATCGAGGCTGTGCTTCAGTCCCATCCGGCTCTTGAAGAAGCCGCCGTAATCGGGTATCCTGATGAGGAATGGGGCGAGGCGGTAATGGCCGTCGTGGTCCTGAAAGATGGCGCGGTGGCGACGGCCGAGGAGATCAAGGAGTTCTGCCGACAACGGCTGGCGAGTTTCAAGAAGCCCGAACGACTTGTATTCATAGAGTCGCTGCCACGCAATCCCCTAGGCAAGGTAATTAAGAAGGAATTGAAGGCCGCCTATGCGGCGAGACCCTGATAGAAAGGTTGAGTAGGCTGTCGATGGCAAACGAGCTTGGAAAGCGGTATTTCTGCGAGGAATGTGGGACAGAGGTGCTCTGCACGAAAGCGGGAGAAGGCTCGGTGCTGTGCTGCGAGAACCAGATGCAGCTAAAGCAGGTCAAGCCCCTGCCCTCAGCAGACTGATGGCAAACGGTACGAATATCAGCAGGAGATCTCTCCTCGTCTAGCTCCCCCGGAACTTGGGCTCGCGGCCGCATACCCGTGCGTGCAGACCCTCCCACGCGTCCCGCGTGGCGAAAGCAAATTCAGCCAAACGTGCTTCCAAGGCAAGGCCCTCTTTGAGGCTAAGGTCCAGGCCCCTATTCACGGCTTCCTTCGCCAAAGCCAGAGCCACCGGCCCTGCCTTCAGAACACTTCGGGCCATTCCTTCCGCCTCGGCCAGCAACGACTCCTTCGCCACGACGCGATGTACCAGCCCGATGCGATGAGCTTCTACCGCGTTGATTCTTTGACAGGCAAGTATCATCGCCAGGGCCGTGCCGCCCTTCACGATCCTCGGCAGACTCTGCGTGGCTCCCGCCGCCGGGATGAATCCTAGCGCCGCTTCGGGCAGTCCGAACTGGGTCCCCTCGGCAGCCACACGCAGATCGCAGAAGAGAGCCATTTCCAGCCCGGATCCCAGCGCGTGGCCGTGCATCGCCGCGATGGTAATCTTGTCCAGATCCTTGAGCACCCCCCACAAGTCGCGTTCCCACCGCACGTCCCTAGCGACGATTGGCGAAGGCGCCCTGCCGAACTCGCTAAGATCGGCCCCTGCACAAAACGCCCGGCCTGAGCCAGATACAATCATCACCAGCACTTCCGGGTCGTCCCTAACCGCCGTGAACACCTCGTACAGATCGTCGCGCATCTGCACGTTGTACGCATTAAGCGCCTCCGGCCGATTGAGCACCACGTGTGCGACGTCCCCACTCTTCTCATAGACCACGGTCTTGAACTTCATGCTAAACCCTCTATCTCTGCGTCAGAAAGCCCCAGCAGTTCTCCCAGCACCCGACGATTATGCTCCCCCACTCTCGGCGCACGCGCCGGCTTCTTCAAGCCTGTCCTCTCTTCCATTACGGAAGGCAAAGGGTAAGTCTCCTCTCCCAGAGGGAGAGGCGGTCCAGTCCCCTCTCCCTCTGGGAGAGGGTTAGGGTGAGGGCGCGCCCAACCCGCCACTCTCCACGGCAAGCTCGGAAAGGCGCCCCAGTTCCCTTCGACATCCATTCCGATCTCAAAAAAGCCCCGCGCAGCCAGATGCGGATCGTTTGCAAGGTCTCGTGCATCCATAACCACCCCGGCCGCCAGATGCGCCGCTTGCAGCACCCTCATCGCCTCGTCGCGCTCCATCTGCTGCGTCCACAACTCCACCACTCGATCCACTTCGTCTTCGTTGACCCTGCGGGCTTCGGTGCTGGCGAATCTCGGGTCATCTGCCAGCCCGGCTCTCCCCATCACTTGGCACAGCCCGCGCCATTCCTCATCCGAGCCAACCGCCAGCGCAATCCACCGATCATCCCCTCGGCACCTGTAGCAGCCGTGCGGCACCATCGTCAGCTCCCGGTTGCCCCAGGCTAAGTCATTATTCCCGCGCGCCGCCCTTACGAAAACCTCGCCAAACATCTGCGACAGCGCCTCTCGCTGCGAAAGATCGATCCACTGGCCCTTGCCGGTGCGTCGCCGACACCTCAGTCCGGCGAGAACGGCCACTACCCCGTGCATCCCGGCAACCGGATCGCCGTAGGCCGATCCCGACAACATCGGGTCCCCATCCCGATAGCCGGTTATCGCCGCCATTCCCGACGAAGCCTCCAGGCCCGGGCCATAGGCTACGTAGTTGGCGTATGGCCCGCTTGAGCCATAGGCCGGCATGGAGAGCATAACGATGTCCGGTTTCAGCTCTCTCAGAACACTGTAGTCCAGCCGCAAGTTCTTCATCACGCGAGAGCTGAAGCTCTCTACGACCACATCGCTTACTTTCACCAGCCGCTTGAAGCACTCCTTAGCAGCAGGCACGCTGAGGTCCAGGGCCACGGCGAGCTTGTTACGGTTCAGCCAACTGAAGTAGCCGGGATTACTCCGTGTGCCATCCGGCCGCGCCGGCATCTCGATCTTGATCACCTCGGCCCCGAGGTCCGCGAGCACCCTCGTGCAGAGCGGCCCGGCCCACATCGAAGTCAGGTCGACGACCCGAACCCCTCTTAATGCCAGCCTACTGCCTCGCAGCCCAGATTCCACAGCTTGGCCCCGCATAATCAAAGTCGCTCTCGCAGAACGTTCTCGGTATGCTCCCCCAACATAGGCGCCCTACCTGCCCGCCAGGGAGTCTCGCTCATCTTGAAGGGCGCACCAACCTGGAGCACCTCGCCGGCCGCTGGATGTTCCACGTTTGTGAAGAAGCCCCGAGCCTCATGCTGCGGATCGTCCAGAGCTTCCTGTGGCGTGAGCACGATCGAGAAAGGCAGTCGGAGTTCCTGTGCCCGATGGAATAGCTCCTCGCGCGTGCGTTCCACGAGGAAGGATCGCAGCAAAGCGTCTATCTCCTCGGCGAGCCTAAGCCTCTGCTCGCCTTTGGCAAACCTTGGAGCAAGCAGTTCGTTCACCCCTGCGAGCCGGGCAAGAAGCTCCCAGTCCTCGTCGCAAGCCACCATCACGCCGACGTAGCCGTCTCTGCAAGCCAGGATGGTCATGGGATGGGCGCGTCCGTGTCGGTTCCCCTGTCGCCGCCGCACCTCCCTATCTCGCGAGAAGGTCACTGCTGTTGCCTCCAGCGCCGTCACCACGGATTCGACGATGGAGACGTCGATCCACTGGCCTGTGCCCCTCGCCTCGGCGACCAGGACAGCGACCAGCGTGGCCGCCGCCGCGTTAAGCCCGGCCAAGTACTCGGCCTGCAATCCGCCCACCTTTAGAGGCTCGCGTCCTGGCTCTCCGCACGTGTAAAGCATGCCCCCCATAGCCAGGCAGGTGAGGTTCGTGGCCCTCATGTCGCGGTAAGGCCCATCCTGACCGAAGGGCGCGATCGAAGTCATCACGAGGGCCGTGTTCTCGCCACTAAGGGAGGAGTAGCCAAGCCCCATCGCGTCCAATGTGCCCGGCGCGAAGTCCTCCACGACGACCTGCGCCTGTCGCGCCAACCCCCCGAACAGCCTTCTGCCCTCCGCCGTCTTCAGGCTAATCGCGACGCTCTGCTTGCCGCAATTAAGGTGGTGAAAGAGGGCGCTTTGCTCCAAGGTGGGTTGTCCCGGGCTAATCGGCGTGACACTACGCGACACGTCGCCCTGCGGGGGCTCCTCGATCTTGATCACCTCGGCCCCCAGCCCGGCCAGCAGGCGTGTGCAATATGGACCGGCGACGCCGGAAGTCAGGTCGAACACCGTCACGCCCTCGAGCGCGCCCTCGGACGCCTTCACATCCATCCCTCCTTTTACCGTTCACGACGGGGGTTACCTTCCTTCAAACTTCGGCTTGCGCTTCTCGACAAACGAGCGGATGCCCTCGGCTCGATCCTCGGTCGTCTGCAGCATCACGGACAGATCGGTCTCCAGACGAAGGCCCTGATCCAGCGTCATATCCAGTCCCTTGGTCACCGCCTCCCGCGCGAGCCGAACCGCCAACGGCGCGTGGGCGGCCAGCTTTGTGGCCAGGTCCCTGGCCGTATCGAGAAGCTGCTCCCCAGCAACGACCGTGCCGACGAGCTCGACCCTGTGCGCCTCGCCAGCGTCGATGGTCTCGCCTGTCAGAAGCATCTCCAACGCCTTGCCCCGTCCAACGATGCGCGGAAGACGCTGGGTGCCCCCCCTGCCCGGGATGATTCCAAGACGCACCTCGGGAAAACCGAAGGTTGCGTCGTGCGAGGCAATCCGTATGTCGCAGGCCAAGGCCAGTTCGAGTCCACCGCCCAGCGCGAAGCCACTTATTGCGGCTATTGTTGGCTTGGAGATGCCCGCCAATCGCTCCCACGGATTGCAGCTCCAAACTCGGCGACGTATCTCGAGCAACGTGGGAATGTCCTCGACGCCATCGGCCGCGTCGACCAGTTCCTTGAGGTCGAGCCCCACACTGAACGCTCGCTCGCCCGCGCCGGTTAGCACCACCGCGCGCACGTCGTAGTCATCGTTCGCGCTTTCAACAGCATCCAGCAGTTCCCTCGCCAATTCGTTGTTGATGGCGTTGAGCACCTCCGGCCGGTTTAGCGTGATGGTGCAGACATCCCTGTTCTTCTCGTGCAGAATCGTCTTATACTTCAATAGTGCCTCCCTTCGCCCAAGCCACTATGCCGCCGACGATCGTCATCTCGACCTCGACGTTCTTGATATCATAGGGAGCAATTTGCACCAAATCGGCCGATAGGACCACCAGATCCGCCAGCTTCCCGGGCTGGATCGCGCCCTTCGACCCAGCCTCTCCGCACGCGAGTGCCGATCCAGAAGTATATAGACCAAGCGCTTGCTCCACTGTGATCTTCTCTCGCTGTCCCACGCCTCGTTCGCCAGATGACATGCGAGTGGCCGCCGCGCAAATCCCTTCCAGTGGCCTTGCCGGCGCAACAGGCGCATCGGACCCGGCCCCCACAGGTATGCCCTTTTTTAGTAGGCTCCTGAGAGGGTAGAGCCACGGGTGCAGGTGCTCCTCGACATCGGCCAGATACCGGTCCCCGCTGTGGTAGATGAACCCAGGCTGAGTCACGACCGCGACCCTGGCCTCCGCCATCCGATCGACAAGGGGCGGCGGCACGATAGAAGCGTGCTCGATCCGGTGGGCAATCGCAGATGAACGGAAGGCCGTGCCCGCCAGCGCCTCGACCGCGACGCAGACGCACGACTCCTCGACGGCGTGAACCGCGACCCAATAGCCGAGGCGCCGCGCGTGACGCACTTGCGCCCCCAGTTCCTCAGTCGACGGGCGAAAGCACCCGTCGGCCTCGGTGAGCATAGCCTTTGCCCCACCAATTCTCAGCCACTCGTCCCCAAAGCCCGGCGCAAGGCCCGCTGCGGCAAACTGCTCCACATTTGGTAGCCCCACCATAAACCCGATCCGGGGGCGCAAGCCTGCCTCGGCGCAAACGTCGCGCAGGCGATTCCAATCGGCAAGGCCGTTGCGAAACGTGGCATCGTGCACGGAGGTGATTCCCTCGGCCAGCAAATCGCTCAGCACAACCCTCAGAGAGCCGCGCAGTTCCTCTTCGGCTATAGGCGTAATCGCGTTCAGGACATCATCCTGCTCGTAAAGCAGACCATCGGATTCCTGACTGGTCCGATCGGTCCCATCCGACAGATCCCGTGGATACTGCGAACGCGCGCCCAACATCCCCACCCTCTGGAGCGCGACGCTGTTGAGGACACTGGCGTGGAGGGAACGATGCTGCAGCTTCACAGGATGCTCGGTCGCCGCCACGTCCAGGTCCCAGCGCGTGGGGTGTCTGCGCTCGGCCAATCGGAACTCATCGTAGTTACCGGCCCGAATCCACGTCCCGGCCGGCAGCGAATGCGCGCGCTGCTGGATGGCCTGCTGTATGCCGCTGATGCTACTCACCGCGCCGGGGCCACAATCTACGCCCAGTCGGTTAGCAGCGCAGGCCAGAAGGTGGATGTGAGCGTCGTGAAAGCCTGGGACAACGCACTTGCCGGGGAATTCGAGCACCACCGTGCGAGGCCCACGCAAGGACACGGCCTCGTCTTGTGACGCGACGTGCGTTATCAGTCCGTCACGCACCACCACCGCTGCTTGTCGCGGCAAGGCGGACGAAGGCGTCAGTATTGTGCTGCTCAGAAGGATCAGGTCGGGCGGCCCAACCGATTCCTCACGCGATCTAGCCACAAATCGTAAGCTTCTAGGCCATCCCTACGTGACTTAGGCCGCTCCGCGGCCGACACCCACGCGACGACACGGCGCGGAAGGCACTAGCTCTTTCGCTGCATCTCTTGGCCGCAGCACTTCAGCGAGCCCGTGCCACCTTTGGTCACAATGACTTCCGACCCGCATTTTGTGCAAATATAGCGCTTTCCGACATCATTTGCCATACGATCTTGCCTCCAACGCATCTTAGTATACGCGGATGCGACAGTTGCCGCAAACTACCCAAGTGGGTAGTTCCTGGCCGTGAAGCTTTGTGCTAGCATCGGGCTGAGTGCAGGGTTGACCCGAGGAAGTCGACACCACTCCGGCGCCCACCCCGGAGGAATTACATATCCTGCGTACCGTCGTCCGCAAGCAACTGAAGCAAGTCTATCCGCACTTCAGCGCGTCAACCGCACTGTTGGCAGAAGGAGAAGAGGAATGATAGAAGCGCGGTTGAGCTTGAAGGAAGGCATGCGATTTGTGGGCACGGTGCCCTCCGGCCACACGTTAGTACTGGACGCAGCTCAGGAGTCCGGGGGTACAGACGCCGGGCCCAGGCCCATGGAATTGCTGCTCCTCGCGCTCGGAACGTGCACTGGTATGGACGTGATTTCCATCTTGCATAAGAAGCGACAGAAGGTAACTGGCTATGAAATCGTCGTCAGAGCCGAGCGAGCCGCCGACTATCCGAGGATCTACACCTCTATGACCGTGGAGCATATCGTACGCGGCAAACGGATATCTCCTGAGGCGGTGCGAAGGGCCATCGAGCTTTCCGACGAGAAGTACTGCTCCGTCGGCGCCATGCTACGCCAGTCGGCCGCACTCACCAGCACGTTCCGTATCGTCGACGACTAGGGGCAACCCTGTGTGGTTGCCCCGTAACCGTGCAAAGGGCAAATACGCAGGGTTGCCCCTACGATACGGGGGCGACCACATCCTTCCGCAGAACGCCCCCTACTAATCCGGCACCCGCTCGGGCCCACGGTTCTTGTGCGCGTCGATAAATGAGACGATCCGCTTTTCGTCGAACTGGTCGAACGTGTCGATGTAGCGCCACGCCGTGAGCGCAATGCGATTCGGCAGCGCCTTGGCGTAGGGAGCCAGGGTCACCTTCGAGGGATAACGCCTGACGACGGCTTTCAGCCTCTCCACCAGGTCCCCACAACCCTCCGGGCACCAGTACTGGATCATGATGCCGCCGTGTTCAAGGTTATGAATCTGGGTCTCGTCGTCGATCGGTCTGTCCGACACACCCCAGGGCGCCGGTGTCTCATAGTGCCAGCCGGACGTAGGGGGCGTGCTATTGTAGGGCGGGTGGGGCTGCCCGGGAAGCACGTGAGCCGTGCCCTGATCTGGCACCAGACGACCTACTGGAGTTGGTTCACTGCCCAATAGAGGCACCACCACTATGGCGAGCGCGATGAGCGCAATGACCCCGACCACAGGGCCACCAATCCTGACATACTTCCCCCAGTCCGGCTGTCCGGCCGAGCTAGCACGATTGCCACGACTGCTGCCCCGCACACTCGTCTTTGCAGACGCGGTCGGCGCGCCACGATCCTGGCGCACCCCGCCTTTCTTGGCCTTAGCCATTTTCGAACCCCCCCTCAGATGATCATCCGCACCTGTCTCATTGTACCAAAACCGCTTCGTCAAGTGTAGCCCAAGAACCCATACGGCTAACTCAATACGACAGGCGCGGCCGCAGCCCGGTGCTCCGAGCCACGGCCCTGCTTGGGTTTGCGATTGCACACCGCTAGAAGTGGATTACCACGGGGGTGCCAATCTCTGCGAAGTCCCAGAAGAACCTCGCATCGGCGAGGCGTAATCCCACGCAACCCCGGCTGCTGGCCCAGTTGCCGAACGCCTCATCCGGCACCCAGTAGTTGTAGTGCAGCGCCTGCCCGCTCCAAAGGAAGTACTGCGTGTACAGCACCCCAGTCAGATAGTACCCATCCGGCGAATTCCGCGGGATGCCTATCGTCGCCGAATCCATCGTCTCGTTCTCAACCCGTCTCACGATGCTGAACCTCCCAACCGGCGTGTTCCAACCCTCTCGTCCTATGGTGACTTCCGCGGTATAGACCGCCCTCTGTCCAACCATCGCCCTGGCGATCTTCCGCGACAGGTTGACGTCGATCCAGCGCTCGCCGGTCTCCAAATCGGGATCCGAATTCACTCTCGATACGTACGCCCCAAATACAAACCGGCCCGGGCCGATTTGATACCACGTCGTGTCTCCCAGCACGCTTTCACCCTGCACTTCGGCTACCACGTTCACCCTATCACCGTGGTTCAGCTTGCCTACCGGAGGCTGCGACGTGTTGGGCGCAGGCCTGACGTTCAAACCCGAAGTCGTGACGACGCCTGTCCAAGAGGATGCTGCCTCGGCCTTTGTCGGCAGTGTCGAGAGCATCCCCGCCGACAGAACCAGGACAAGACCTAGCGTAGTCAAGAATCTCAATCATCATCACCTCCTCAAGAAGGTGCACAGGGTTTCGTCCGCCCCCGGTGCCGCCGACACTCCGTAACCAATCAGCAGCGGAGACGCACGCCACCTTGCCTTTTGATTGTCCAGCTACGACTGCACGATGTGTGCCAGCCCTGGGGGTACAATTATCGCGATCTTAATGGTATACTTAGAACCGTTCTAGATGCGAAAAGAGCCCGGATCGTTTAGAATTCGTTCGAGGACGAAACTTAAGTCGAACCGCAGCCAGATGAGGAGGATGAACTATGGCTCTGGAGCCGTCACATAATAGTCTAAGGGAGCTTTCTCCAAGCGAAGTGCAGGCAGAGCTAGCTCGAGGCGCAATTGTTGTGGACATCCGAAAAGCTCCTGAGTTTGGTGCCGCCCACCTGCCGGGGGCCATAAGCGTCCAGCTCAGCAAGAAGAACTTCGCCGAGCGGGTGGCGACAGTCATCGCCGCGGACACATCTATCGTACTGGTGGCTGCAAACGGTGCCCTATCCCTCGCGGCCTATGAGGCCCTCCTCGAGGCCGACTATGCCAAGGTTCTCGGTTGCCTTGCAGGCGGCCTCGAGGCGTGGAAAGAGGCCGGCTTGCCGACAAGCAGCCTGCGGCAGATATCTGTCCAGGAGCTCTTCGATCGCCTGAACTCCCGTGAGCCCGAGTTGGCCATTCTTGACGTGCGCGAGCCCTCCGAATGGGACGAGCTCGGCTGGATCGACGGCGCCGCCCTTGTTCCACTGGGTGAACTGGAGACACGTCTAGCTGAGTTGCCAAGCTATCGCGAGATGGCCATCCTGTGTGAGGTTGGTATTCGCAGCAGCACCGCCGCCAGCATTCTGGCCAGGCACGGTTTCGCCTCGCTCGCCAACGTCGCCGAAGGCATGGGCGCCTGGACGAAGGCTGGCTACCCCGTCATCACACGGGCCGCTGAATCGGGATAATCTACAAGCTTGACTGCTAGGGCGACTCGTGCTATATTAGCGCTGGCAGGTGGCCGCGGGGCACAGCGCGGGCCAATGCCTATGCCTTCGTACTTTCGAGACGGCCTTCGAGGCTGGCAGGAGCGGGGATGTGTCGCAAGTAGTAGGGCTTGTCTCAGCACTGGTGCTCCTGGCGTTGGCACTGGTTCTCTATGCCCTGGCCTCCTCTACCATACGGAGGCTTCGCGAAGGCGATAGCGCCGCCGCTCGGGCGTCCCTCGTCGTCTTCCTGATAGTCCTGTTCGTCTCCGTCGTCAGTGCGCTTACTTGGGCCGCGGGGCTCGTCCAGGCAGCGGTCTCCAGCACATCGTGGCTGCTGTCCTCTCTCAAGGACCTGCTTGCCGCGAATCCGATCTCCTTGGTTTGCCTGGGGCCAGCGTTTGTCATCGGCATCCTCGTGGCCGTTTCCCCACAGGGGCGCGCGTGGCTGGGCGGCAACTACCTCGCTATTTCTGTCATCGTCTTGGCGCTCGGCTTGACCGGTGGACTGGTTGTGCTGGTCTACCAGATCGGCGGAGGCTGGCTTGTGCCGGTAGTTCTGGTGTTGCTCGGATTGGTGATCGCGCTCGCCACGCGTGGCATGGTCTTCGTCCCAGAGCTGCACGACGGGCCGCGCCTTGGAGAAAGCGGCGTGGCGGCGTTGAGTCGCGTGGCCCGATCGAAGGCAAAACGCAATTTTTACCAGGCCAGATCCTACGCCGCCTCGTTGCCTCGCCTGGTGTCGCTAAAGCAAGGGGCAGCGCTCGTCGGCATAGTTGCCGTGATTGCCTTGGGTTGGCTGCTCTTCTCTGGCAACGCGCCGCAGGCAAGTGAAGAGAAGTTTGCTCCCATCGTATTGGCCACCTCCACCGCAACCCCGACCCTGACCCTGACGGCCACCCTCACGACCCCGACTCCCGAACCCACACAACTCAAGGTCGTAAATACCGCCGGCCAAGGATTGCTTATGAGAGAAGAGCCCGCTCGAACGTCGAAGGTCATTGCCAGCCTGCCCGAGGGCGCTGCTTTAGAGATAGCTGGGCCCGAAAGAGAGGCCGACGGCACCCTCTGGCGCAAGGCAAAAAGCCAGTCAGGCAACATCGGCTGGGTGTCTTCTGAATTCGTGATGTCTGTCCGCAACTACGGCACCATGAAGATCGTCGCTACCGGCGGCGAGCCTGTGAACGTGCGTCAAAAGCCAAGCAAATCATCGGGAGTGGTACTCCTCGCGAAAGAGGGCACGGAATGGCAGGTCATCGGCGAAGACGTGCAGGCCGACGGGATGACCTGGAAGAACGTGAGCGATCCCAAGGGCAACGTCGGCTGGATTTCGTCCCAATTCCTGGCACCTGACAGCAAATAGGATTGATTCTTGCTCATTCGCCGCCGGAGCGGCGTCAAGAATGGGAGCGCTCGTGCCCTCACGTTTCCTTGCCTTTTGGTGGGTCATATGCTAAACTACTTTGGGAACCCGGCACTAGGACCGTGGGGATAGCTGAGGGGACTGATGGCAAGTGTTGGTTTTCCGGTTCCTGCCCGAAGGGTGCCATCGGTCACGCGGAGGTTGGTAAGTTGGAAGATCTGACTCCCGAGGCCATTGTCAAAGAGCTTGACAAGTACATCATCGGACAGGCGGAAGCCAAGCGGGCCGTGGCCGTCGCGCTACGTAACCGGTTTCGGCGCAAGCAACTGCCCGACCACGTGCGCAAGGAGATTACCCCCAAGAATATCTTGATGATCGGACCGACGGGCGTGGGCAAGACGGAGATCGCTCGGAGAGTCGCTAGGATCATCGACGCGCCCTTCGTTAAGGTCGAAGCCACTAAGTTCACCGAAGTCGGTTACGTCGGTCGCGACGTCGAGTCCATCGTTTATGAGCTTGCCGAGACTAGCATCAGCATGGTCCATGAGCGAAAAATGCAGGAGGTGCTGGCAAAGGCCGAGGGACTGGCCCAGGAACGGATTCTCGGCTATCTCTGCCAGCAATCGGCGTTGCTTGGGCAGCGCGCTACCCGTCAGGCGCAACAGGGTGGACAGGGAGCCCAATCGATCATGATGAGTGCTCCGTTGCCCGGAGGCCCCGCCACCGGTTGTGAGTTTCCTCGCGACGACGGCGCTCGCGCCAGGCGGTCCAAGCATTTCAAGCCCCCAGCTCACCAACGAAAGCGTGTTGCCGAGTTGCTCGAGAGCAAACAGTTGGAGGACGCGGTCATCGAAATCGAGCTGAACCCTGAAATGGACGCTTTTGACTCCGTTTTGGAGTTCTCTGGTAGCATGTCCACGGAGGAGATGACCGAGACCTTCAACGAGTTTATGCAGAACTACAACACGTATTCGTCGCGAAAGCGCGTGCGCAGGGTCTCGGTAAGGGAAGCCAGGCGCCTTCTGACCCGTGAGGAAGCCAACAAGCTAATCGATATGGATCAGGTCATCGACGAGGCGATTCGACGCGCAGAAGAGTCCGGGGTCGTGTTTATCGACGAGATCGACAAAATCGCCGGACCGAAAATCGAGATGGGCCCCGACGTCTCTGGTGAAGGTGTGCAACGAGACCTGCTCCCCATCATCGAAGGCTCGTCCGTTATGACGCGCTATGGGCCCTTCAGGACCGATCATGTGCTGTTCATCGCGGCTGGAGCATTTCACCAGTGCAAGCCCGCCGATTTGATCCCCGAGTTCCAGGGCCGGTTTCCACTGCGCGTTGAGCTCAAGAGCCTGAACACAGACGATCTCGAGCGCATTCTGATTGAGCCAGAGA
Organism: Chloroflexota bacterium; assembly: GCA_016210495.1. The sequence goes on along the minus strand of JACQUC010000084.1, from coordinate 10,001 downwards.
ACTCCCTGACCAAGCAGTATCGGGCGTTGCTGTCTACTGAGGAAGTCGACCTTGCTTTCACGCCCGATGGCGTGTCGGAGATCGCCAGGATGGCCGCGCTGATGAACAGTCGCGCAGAGAATATCGGCGCGCGACGCTTGCAGACGATTATGGAGCGAGTCCTGGAAGACATCTCCTTCGGTGCCGACAGGCATCGCGGCGAGCACGTCGCAGTAAATGCCGCCTACGTGGCGGAACGTATGTCCAGTCTCGTCCGCGACGAGGACCTGAGCAAATACATCCTTTAGTTCCTTGCCTAGGATTTTGCCACGTGCTATACTCCCCTAGAGATGATCGCCGAGCCATCAAGGCTCGGCGTCAGACCGAGTTGAGGGCAATCGAAGGACAGGACAGAGGCTCTTGCAACAAGAGCAATCATACACGTCTCCTGACTGCTCGAGGCGTGCTGGCTTGCCAGTGCTCAGCGGGATGATGGAGGCGGAAGAGAGCTTGGGGTATTGGCTGCTTGGCGGAAAGTGCATGCCGAAGGCACGCGGCCAGCGCCAGGCTCGCATAACGAAGGAGGTTACTAAACAATGGCAAATGTCGTATCCATGAAAGCGCTCCTGGAAGCGGGCGTGCACTTCGGACACAACACACGACGCTGGGATCCGAGAATGAAGCCCTACATCTTCACGGAGCGCAACGGAATCCACATCATCGACCTGCAGCAAACTGTCGTGAAACTGGGCGAGGCCTACAGCTTTGTCCGCGAGAGCGTCACACAAGGTGGAACGCTCCTTTTTGTAGGGACCAAGAAGCAAGCCCAGGAGGCTGTCGAACAGGAAGCCAGACGCTGTGAAATGTTTTACGTTAACCAGCGTTGGCTGGGCGGGATGTTAACGAACTTCCGTACCATCCAGTTGCGCATTAGACGCCTGGAGGAACTGGAACAGCGCAAGGCGGCCGGAGATTTCGAGCGCCTGCCGAAGAAAGAGGCCACCAGCCTGGACGAAGAGATCGTCAGGCTGAACCGCGTATTGGCGGGCATCAAGCCGATGAAGCAGCTCCCGAGCGCGGTGTTCATAATCGATCCACATAAAGAGAGGATAGCAGTGGCCGAAGCGCGACGCCTGGAGATTCCGATCGTCGCTCTGGTCGATACCAACTGCAATCCAAACGAGATCGACTACGTGATACCGGCAAACGATGACGCTATCAGGGCTGTCAAGCTGCTCTGCGCGAAATTGGCGGATGCAGTTATCGAGGGACAGAACATTCGCCAGTCACTTCAGGCTGAGGAACAGGCAGAGGAGGAGAAGCCCTCGCCCGCGGAGGCCTTCGAACACGAGGCTTCCCAGATGCCTTCCGAGGAAGTACCTGCTGCGCCCGTCGAGGACGTCGGCGAGTCCGAGGGAACCGGCGAGGAAGATAAGGCGGTCGCGTAGGACGTCTCTGTGACCTACGTGCCTCTCTGCCAGACAGTCCCCAAGTGGAGGAAAGATGTTGGATATATCAGCATCGGCGGTGAAAGATTTGCGTGACAAAACCGGCGCGGGCGTGATGGAGTGTAAGAGGGCGCTGGTCGAGGCCAACGGCGACGTCGCCGTGGCGATGGAGATACTGCGTCGGCAAGGTCTGGCCAAAGCCGAAAAGAAGGCTGAGCGTGCCGCTACACAGGGTGTCATCGACGCCTACATACACGCTGGTGGTCGAATAGGTGTGCTCATTGAAGTGAACTGCGAGACGGACTTCGTGGCGCGCAACGATGAGTTCCGCGCTCTTGCCCACGACCTGGCCATGCAGGTTGCCGCCACGGCGCCTAGGTACGTTACGCCAGAGGATGTGCCGGCAGGCGAAACCGAAGAGAAGTCGGAGGTATGCCTGCTGCTTCAGCCCTTTATCAAGGATCCTGGGCGTTCCATCCAGGACCTGATCAAGGACAAGATCGCCAAGTTTGGCGAGAACATACGAGTTCGTCGCTTCGTGCGGTATGAGCTCGGCGCCTAGCGGGCCAATTGGCATCGTTCCAGGCCTCGTTCATCTGAACTCCGGTGCGCCTCGGGAGGTATCGCTGGTGGACCAAGCTTTGTACAAGCGGGTGCTGCTTAAGCTCAGCGGCGAAGCTTTCATGGGCGATCAGCCGTACGGCATCGATGCGGCTACAGTCAACTCCATCGCTCAGCAGATCAAAAGCGCGGCCGTGGAGCTCGGCGTCCAAATGGGCGTCGTGGTGGGCGGCGGTAATATATGGCGCGGCCGTGACGCCAGCCAGCGTGGCATGGACCGCGCGCAGGCCGACTACGCCGGCATGCTCGCCACGGTAATCAACGCTTTGGCGCTGCAGGACGCCCTGGAGAAAATCGACGTCGTCACGCGCGTGCAGACGGCCATTACCGTCTATGCCGTGGCCGAGCAATATGTCCGCCGTCGGGCCATCCGCCACCTTGAAAAAGGCCGCGTGGTTATTTTCGCCGCTGGAACGGGCAACCCCTTTTTCACGACAGACACCGCCGCCGCCTTGCGCGCCGTCGAGATAGACGCCGAGATCCTCTTGATGGCTAAGAATCGCGTCGACGGCGTCTACGACATGGACCCGCGCACCAGCGCTGGTGCGTCGAGATTCGAGAAGCTTAGCTACATCGAGGCTCTGAACCTCGGCTTGAAGGTAATGGATACCACCGCGCTCTCACTTTGCATGGACAACAAGCTTCCGATTATCGTCTTCAACCTCAACGAGGAGGGTAACATCGTTCGTGCGGTCAAGGGACTGCACATCGGTACCGTTATCAACTGATTTCCGGCATAGGGGAGAGGTTCCCTGGCCCTCGGATGCAAGATCCTACGGCATAGGGGCGAGGTCTCCTCGCCCTCGGATGCAAGATCCTACGGCGTAGGGGCGAGGCTTCCTCGCCCCCGGATGCAAGATCCCACGGCGTAGGGGCGAGGTTTTCTCGCCCTCCGGTATGAGCATTGAGAGGTGATTGGGGATGATCGACGACGTTTTGAAGGAAACCGATGGCAAGATGACTAAGGCAGTGGAAGCGTTGAAGCGCGAACTGGTAACTATCCGGACTGGCAGAGCCAGTCCAGGCCTGGTGGAACGGGTTCACGTGGACTACTTCGGCACCCCGACACCCATCAATCAGCTTGCAACGATCTCTGCCCCAGAGCCCAGGCTGCTGGTCATCCAACCGTGGGACAAGACCACAATTGGTCCAATCGAAAAAGCCATTATGAAATCTGACCTGGGATTGATGCCGACAAATGATGGAAAGGTTATCCGGTTGGCCATCCCTCGATTGAGTGAGGAGCGCCGGCGCGAGCTTGTGAAGGTGGTTCACAAGCGGGCGGAAGAGGCAAAGGTGGCGATTCGTAACATACGGCGCGACGCCATCGACGACCTCAAGGAATTGGAGAAGGAGAAGCTGATTTCCGAGGACGACCAGAAGCGGGCGCAGGAGAAACTGCAAAAAGCAACCGATAGGTTCGTCGAGCAGGCCGAGCACGTGGCCGCTGCCAAAGAGCAAGAGGTCCTGGAAGTTTGAGCGCGCAATAGGGAGCGGGCGATGAACGTGGCCATTGAAACTGCGTCGCTGCCGGGCGAGAGGCCCGACCTGGCCAAGGTTCCTGAGCACGTTGCAATCATTATGGACGGCAACGGACGGTGGGCGCAGATGCGCGGTCTCCCACGCTTGGCAGGGCATCGTGCCGGCACCGAGAACATTCGCAACGTGCTCGAGGGCTGCGTCGAATTCGGCGTCAAAACACTCACAATCTATGCCTTTTCGACCGAGAACTGGGGCAGGCCACGCCAGGAGGTGCGGGGCCTGATGTCCATCCTGGGTCGCGTCATTCGCCGTGACACGAAGAGGCTGCACGAGAACGGCGTCCGGCTGCGGCATATCGGTCGGCTTGACGACTTGCCGCAAAAGCTGAGGGAGGCCATCATCCGAGCTCTCGATCTTACGAAGAGCAACACCGCGATCACCCTTAACGTCGCCTTCAACTACGGCGGCAGACGGGAGATCCTCGACGCGGTTCGAGGGATGATCGCCGATAGGGTGGCTCCTGAGCGCGTGGACGAAGGGATGCTGAGCTCTTACCTATACACATCCGGTCAGCCCGATCCCGATTTGATCATTCGCACCGCCGGCGAGATGCGGTTGAGCAACTTTTTGATTTGGCAGTCTGCCTACGCAGAGTACTATACCACACCGGTCTTTTGGCCCGATTTCACCAAGGACGAATTGCGCAAAGCGCTCCTGGCGTACGGCCAACGCGAGCGCCGCTTCGGCAAGGTGTTGACATAAAGTACGACGGGCTGCCGGCGCTCCGTTTGGGGGCAAAGGGAACGAGGAGGATGCGTGCTCGCACAGCGAGTCTTGGGTGCGGTATTCGTCGTCATGGCCACCGCGCTGTTTGTCTATCTTGGCGGCATCCCCTTCTTCACTTTTGTCACGGCCATCTCGCTCCTGGCCGTACACGAGTTCTCCAGGATGTTGCACCAGGGTGGCTTCCGTCCTTTGACTCCGATGTCGATGGCGTTGGCCCTGGTATTCTTCCTGGACGCGCAATTCGGGCTGAGCATCGGCCGCTGGGCCGCCGCCGCCGCAACACTGGTGCCGTTGCTGTGGCTCGTAATGCGCGGGAAACAGCCGGTCGAGGCTGTCGTCGGCTGGGCCTTGGGCCCCGCGGCGGCGCTATACGTGGCTTTGCCTTTGAGCCATCTGGTCCTTTTACGCAACGTCCAAGATGGCCGTGACTGGGCCGGATTGACGGCCGGCCTTTGGTGGGTTGTGCTTCTGCTTTTGGGCACTTGGGCTAGCGACACCGCCGCCTACTTCGTCGGCTCGGCGTTCGGACGACACAGGTTCATGTCGCACATCAGCAAGCACAAGACCCTAGAGGGCTTGCTCGGCGGACTCGCGCTGTGTACGCTCGTCGTGTTGGCGTTTGGCACTACCGTGCTTGGTTTAGTTTGGTGGCACACCGTGCTGCTTGGAATGGCGATTGGCGGGGCTGCGGTCTTGGGCGATCTCGCCGAGTCTATGGTCAAGCGAGCGACCGGCGTCAAGGATGCCGGCACTATCATCCCAGGCCACGGCGGTATGCTTGATCGGGTAGACAGCCTCATCCTTACCGTCTTGGTCACCTACTATTACGCCGTGTGGTTAGCGGCGTAGGGGTCCTTCCGCAGAAGGATGTGGTTGCCCCGGTCTTTGTGCCAGGTCAACTACTATTACGCGGTGTGGGTCGAAAGTCGATGAATCCATTGCTAAAGCGGATTGCAGTCTTAGGCAGCACCGGCTCCATCGGTCGCCAGGCTTTGGAGATAGTGGAGCGGCACGGCGACGAGCTATCCATCGTGGGGCTTGCCGCTGGAGCGAACACCACCCTGCTGCGCGCCCAGATTCATCACTTTCGCCCGCGATTCGCCTACGTCGACGCCACCGCTCCGCACGTGCAGGAGTTCAAACACGAGATGAGGAGGTCGGGCTGCCAGTTCATGCCGATGGAAGATATGGTGACCCATCCCGATGTCGACCTCGTTTTGGTGGCTACGGTGGGCAAAGCCGGCCTCATGCCGACGCTGGCGGCTCTTCGGGCCCACAAGCCGGTTGCGCTGGCGAATAAGGAAGCGTTGGTCATGGCCGGCGAGATAGTGACCGCCGAGGCACGGCGGAACGGCGTGGAGATCCTGCCGGTGGACAGCGAGCACAGCGCCGTGTGGCAATCGTTGCGGGGAGAGATGGACACGGTGCCCGGCTTCCTGCCCACCATCACACGCCTTATCCTGACCGCCTCAGGCGGCGCCTTTCGTGATCGCCGGCCCGAAGAGCTTGCCCGCGTCACGCCAGACGAGGCCCTGGCCCATCCCACGTGGCTCATGGGAAGGAAGATCACCGTCGACTCTGCTACCCTGCTGAACAAAGGCCTGGAGATAATCGAAGCGCACTGGCTCTTTGGCGTACCGTACGAACGGATCGAGGTGCTCATCCACCGCGAGAGCATCGTTCATTCGATGGTCGAATTCGTCGATGGCTCGGTCAAGGCTCAAATGAGCCTGCCGGATATGCGCCTGCCGATTCAATACGCGTTATCGTATCCTCGGCGGTTCGCCAACGACTTCCCGAAGCTTGACCTCCCTAATGTCGGCCTGCTAACATTTAGCCCGGTCGACTACGTCCGGTATCCCTTGCTGCATCTAGCCGTTCAGGCTGGCAAATCGGGCGGCACGATGCCGGCAGTGGTGGCGGCCGCCGACGAGGAGGCCGTGAACCTGTTTCTCTCCGGCCAGATCGGTTTTCTCGACATTGCACAATTGGTCGAGAAAGTGACCGAGGCGCACCAGGGGTTACAGCACCCAACCCTTGAACAGATTCTTGAGGCCGACACCTGGGCACGCCAGAGGTGTCTCGACTTCGCTGTGCAAAGGGCATAGATATTGCATATAATTGTTGTTGAGGCTTGTGGGGCCTTGATTGATCGAGGCCCCACAGGATCAAATGCTGGAAAGTGACAAGGTGACATGGACTTTCTACCGTACCTATCGTTTATACTCGTTCTTGGCCTGATGGTTCTGGCCCATGAGTTCGGGCACTTCATCCTGGCAAAGCGGGCGGGAATCAAGGTCGAGGAGTTTGCTCTTGGCTATCCCCCCCGTTTGTTCGCCGTCAAGCGGGGAGAGACGGAGTACTCGATAAACCTGGTGCCCCTGGGAGGCTTTACCAAGATGCTGGGTGAGGAGGATCCCAGCGCCCCAAGGAGCTTCGCCGCTGCATCCAAGCGCTGGCGGATAGCCGTCCTTGCTGCTGGCTCTTTGATGAATATCGCCCTCGCGGTGCTGCTCTTCGCGGGCGGTTACATGGCGGGATGGCCCACTGCCACGGCCTCCGAGGTAAAGATTTTCAAGGTCGCTCCCGGTTCACCGGCCGACCAGGCGGGCATTCGAGTCGACGACGTGGTTATCAGCGTGGGGGGAGAGAAGGTCTCGGTGGCCTACGACGTTCGCCCAAAGACCGAAGCACACCTTGGCAGGGAGGTGGCCTTCCTGGTCAGGAGGAACGGAGCCGAGACGACTCTGAAAGTCGTTCCCCGAACCACCTGGCCGGAAGGAGAAGGTCCGCTTGGCATCGGCATCCTCGACAGCCCGACGACCATCGAGCCCGTTTCCTATCCAGTCTGGGACGCCATAGTCTTGGGGCTTCGTCGAACGGTGGAAATAGTTTTGTTCATCTTGTATGTACCGGTCATGATTCTACGCGGGCATTTGCCGCTGGAGTTGGCGCGACCAGTGGGGCCCATTGGGATATACCAGATTACGGCTCAAGCGGCGAGCCAAACCGTGAGCTCGGGATGGTGGTTCCCCATACTAAGTGTGGCGGGAATGATCGGCGTTAGCTTGGGAGTTGCGAATCTGCTGCCTATTCCTGGCCTCGACGGGGGCCGACTCTTATTTGTCTTCTTGGAGGCAATCAGGGGCAAGAGGATCAGCCCGGAGCGCGAGGGCCTCATCCACATGGTCGGGCTTGGGGTGCTCATCTCTCTTGTAATCGTAGTTTCCTACTTCGACGTGCTGTCCCCCGTGCCGTCCATCGATTGGGGAATGCGGTGATCGTTCGCAGACCTTCGCGTCGAATTCACGTCGGGACCGTGCCCATCGGAGGCGACGCGCCCATCGTCGTGCAGTCGATGACCTGCACCGATACCCGCGATGCCAGCGCCACCGTCGAGCAGATACGCGAGCTGGAAGACGCGGGCTGCGAGGTAGTCCGCGTGGCAGTGCCGGACGCCGAGGCAGCGGAGGCATTGCCCACGATCAAGACGGGGATTCACATCCCCCTCGTAGCCGACATCCACTTCGACCATCGCCTCGCCTTGCGCTCGCTCCAGGCGGGAGTCGACGGCCTGCGACTTAACCCGGGCAACATCCGCGATCCCGACAAAGTCAAGACGGTGGTGATGGCGGCCAGAGAGAGAGGCGTGCCCATCCGCATCGGCGTTAACGCTGGGTCGCTGCCGGTGGAACGAGGTTCACCGGACACCCACGAAGGCGGCACGAGTGTCGAGACTGTCGCCGAGCGTATGGTGGCGGCGGCACTACGGCAGATCAAGCTGCTCGAGAGTCTCGACTTCGGTCTGATAAAGGTATCTCTCAAGGCCTTTGACGTGCCGACGACTGTAGACGCCTATCGGCGTATGGCGGCCTTGGTGGATTACCCCCTGCACCTCGGGATTACCGAGGCGGGAACCGCCTGGGCTGGCTCCATCCGATCGGCCGTGGGAATCGGCGCGCTCCTGGCAATGGGCATCGGCGACACCCTGAGGGTTTCGCTCACCACCCATCCGCGCGAGGAAGTACGCGTTGCCTACGAGATTCTGAAATCCCTTGGCCTGCGTCAACGCGGGCCAGTACTCATCTCCTGTCCCACCTGCGGCCGCATAGGAATCGACCTTTTCACAATGGTGGAACAGGTCGAGAGCAAGCTGCAACAGATCGAGCTGCCCATCAAAGTGGCCGTAATGGGCTGCGTGGTCAACGGGCCGGGCGAAGCGAGAGAGGCAGATGTGGGTATCGCGGGAGGCGATGGCCGAGGCATCGTGTTCCGCCACGGCCAGGTCGTCAAGACCGTGGACGAGGCAGAGTTGTTGCCCGAGCTCCTGCGCGAAATCGACTTTCTGGTCTCTGAACACCAGAATGCATCGAAGCCTGGCCTGGCTGGCTGAAACCGCGTGGCGCAAACCCCAATAGCGTAGGGGCGAGGTTTCCTCGCCCTGGACGGGTGGGGCGGGCATCCGTAGGGGCGTCCCGAGCCGGGATCCCGATTCCATCGGGAGACGTCTCTGTCCGCCCGGGGTGGGGCGGGGGCATCGCAGCCATTCCGCACCAGAAGCGTGGGGGCGAGGTTTCCTCGCCCTCGGCGGGTGGGGTGGGGCATCCGTAGATGCGGACGTCTCTCTGTCCGCCCGGGGGGTGGGGCGGGGTCATCGCAGCCATTTTGGACTACAGGAACCTGGAGCAGATCGTGAGCAAAGCCTCTCTATCTACCATGTGGGCCATCGGCAGGTTCGACGCCATTGCCGGTTTCATAGGGGCGGCGCACGACGTGGGCTTTGATGAAATCGAGCTGAACCACCAGGTCACCGCCGAGATGCTGCAAGACGTCCTTGTGCTCCGGCTCGCGGGTAAGGTGATGGTTTCCAGCGTCCACGCTCCTGTCCCGAAATGGGCCTTGTCGGACGTGCGACCGGTGCCCCAGCTTTCTGCCGTAGACGAGGACGAACGCAGGCTTGCAGGGAGCATCACTCGCCAGAGCATTGCTATGGCAGCTAGGTTGCGGGCCAGGGCGGTTGTCCTACACTGTGGTCGCGTGGAGATCGACCTCGACCTGGAGCGTCGCTTGAGACAGCTATACGGCGAGGGAAAAGTTGGCACCGTGGAGCACGACGCCGCCATGGCACGGCTCACCCAAGCAAGAGAGAAGAACAAGCAGCCTCACCTGGACGCGATCCTGGCTAGCCTTAAGGAGCTCGCCGGCTATGCCGCCGCTATGGGCTTGCGGCTCGGCCTCGAGAACCGCTTTCATTATTACGAGATCCCCCTGCTTGACGAAATGCAGGTGCTCTTGAGCCAGCTCGACTCTGCCACAGTCTTCTATTGGCACGATACCGGCCACGCCCAGAACTTGCAGGCGCTTGGCTTCCTCAAGCACGAGGACTGGCTTAGAGCGTTCGGCGACAGAATGTTGGGAATTCACCTGCACGATACCGTCGGCATACTCGACCACCGCGTAGCTGGGAGCGGAGAAATCGATTTTCGCTTGGTCAAGAAGTTCGTGCCCAAAGACGCCCTGCGAGTATGCGAGTTCGATCCGGTGGCCTCGGCAGACGACGTCAAATCCGGCTACCAGCACCTGAAGCAATTGGGCTTCTTCTAGTAGGGGCGAGGTTTCCTCGCCCTGGGCTGGGGCGGGGCGGACATGCGTAGGGCGGACGTCTCTGTCCGCCCGGGGCGGGGC